>NC_019697.1:4800000-5171023 GCF_000317145.1 Chamaesiphon minutus PCC 6605
CATCACGATCTTGCAGCAAGATTGGGTACACCGGATTGAGAGTGTTGAGCGCGTACCGTTGACTCTGGGCGGACGGGTACCCTTTATGATTGCCAATACGCTGGCAGCCAGCCTCGCCGCCTTCGTGCAGGGTGTCAGTATCGAGCACATTCGCACCGCCTTACGCAGCTTCCGCGCCTCTGCCCAGCAGACCCCAGGCCGGATGAATTTATTCGACCTCGGCAGCTATCACGTCTTGGTAGACTACGCTCATAACCCCGCCGGATATGAAGCCGTCGGTAGCTTCGTCAAAAACTGGACTGGCCCAGCAATTGGGGTCGTTGGGGGGCCTGGAGATCGGCGCGATGAAGATCTGATCGAACTAGGCAAACTTTCAGCCACATTCTTCGATCGCATTATCATCAAAGAAGATGATGATACCAGAGGGCGCGCTTGGGGCGAAGTTGCCGAACTAATCGTCCAAGGCATCGAGCAAGTCATCCCCGCTGCCGAATTGCCAGCCAGCCACTCAATTATGCTCAATGAGGCCGAGGCAATTGGCTGGGCATTAGATAACGCCCCCGAAAATGCTCTGGTGACCATCTTCCCCGATAACGTCACTCGCGCGATCGAGCTAATTATGGCGCGCAATCCGATTATTGACAAACCAGAAGCGATGTTTTCTGCCGAAGTCAAGCCAGACAACGTGCCAGTCTTCGACACTATGAGTGCTGGCAGCAACGGCAGACACAGTAGCATTTAAATCTGATGTTAGACCGAAAAGGCGATCGAGCTAGATGTATTTAGTTCGGTCGTCATCGATCGTGAAAGTCTTCGATTATGCAATTTAATCCATCGATCGATCTGGAGCGGTCGATAATCGCGATCGATGCCGCCCAAGTTCCGCCCGTACTAAGCCATATAGCTATCCCGAACCATTCGCATCGCGCATGACAGGACGCCAAAAGCGATCGCTTGGCAAAGACTTTAGCTCCTTGTCAGTAGTTTTGTTCTGACAAAATTGACTTGCTCCCGCTCGATCCTGACAGTCAGTAGTCGATCGATGTTGACGTCGAACGACCACTGACGAGATATTTACTACATTGATTTGACGATGGAATCGTCATAGAGCGATTCGACTTTGAGGGGTTGAGTGACAAATTTAAATTCTTCAGCCGCTTTGGTAGTCAACTCTAAATTACCAATCAAGCTTTTGGGGTTGCTTTTATCGAAAGCAATTGTCTTGTTCGCCGCCACGTCGAATAACTTCACCCCCGCCAATTGCTCTTTGACTTCAGCCGCAGTTACGCCCATTTTGTCACCAGAAATTTTCAATGCTTCTGGGTCGCTAGCCATGACGAGCTTGACGGCTTTATCGACAGCTTTAAAGTATGATTGGAGGTCTTTCGAGCGAGTTTTGATGAGTTTGTCGCGGACGACCACCACATCGGCAATTAAGTTGGTATCTTTACTAGAAAAGATGATATTGCCACCACCTAGCTTGGCATTTTTAGTTAAATAAGGCTCATAGGTAACAGCTAGATCTACTTGCTTTGAGCCAAAAGCCGCAGCTGCTGCACCAGCTTCCATATCTTTAATCTTCAGATCGGCCTCAGTTAACCCACCCTGCTTTAAATAAGCTTGCAGCAATACTTTTTCAAAGAGCACGTTTTCCCTAGCGGCATTTTTACCCTTAGCATCTTTCGGTGTGGCAATATTCCTACCGATAATGCCATCGGCACCATTAGAATAATCGACTAAGTAGGCAATTTTTAATGATGGATCTTTAGCGATTGTTTGAATTGCATCGCCCGATGTCAACCAAGCAATATCAGCCTTACCAGCTAATACCGCAGTGATTTCTTCACTAGCACTTTGGAAAAATAAATCTTGAACATTCAAGCCTTCTTGTGTAAACAGTCCCTTTTTGACTGATACATAATGCCCTGAATAACCTACCCAGTTGTAAGCTGCCGAAACTAGGGGTGCGGATGCGGCTGTTGGTGCAGAACTATTATCAGGGGCATTAGTCTTTGGTTGCTGCGTACAGGCAATGGTTAATACAAAAGCAGTTATTGCTAAGAAAGTGCAGCGCAACCAAGCAGATAGTTTGAACATGAAGTCGAAAAAATAAGAGAGTAGTTAAACAAATGAAATCGCCACTACACATTGGATATAGAGCGCGATAAATAATTTCTCTATCTATTCCAACAGTAGACTAATGACGGATCTGGTCTGCCCAAGGAGTGAGGCGGCGAGATACCCACTTCAATCCATAATCTATGGTAAGGCCGATCGTGCCAATTAATACAATACAAAATAGAACTTTATCGGTTTGCAAGAACCTTTGAGCTTGAATAATTTTAAAACCTAGACCATTTTGGGCAGCCAATAACTCGGCAATCACCACAAAGTTCCAAGCTCCAGAAATATTTACCCGTAATGTATCGAGCACGCTAGGAAAAGTCGCAGGTACGATTACTTTCCATAGGACATCCCAGCGATTGGCACCCATAGTATATGCCACATTAATCATTTCATTGGGAATGAATTTGACGGCATCGGCTACCATGATGATGTTATATAATACAACCCCTAGGGTAATAATCAAAATTTTCGAGGGTTCGCCCAAACCTACCCAGATAATAATCAGCGGGACAAAGCCAGTAATCGGCATATAGCGCACCGTACCGACGATCGGCGAAAATAAGCTATCCATGCTGTAAAAAGTGCCGATTGCCAAGCCCACAGGGACGCCAATTATGGCCGCCAGCACAAAGCCAGCCAGTACTCGACCGCAACTAGCTAAGACATCTTCGCCCAGGCTGTTTTCTGCAAACATTGTCAATCCGGCTGATAGCACTGCCAGTGGGGTAGGCAAGAAAGTCGGCGGTACGAGCTGGAGCGAACTAACGATCGTCCACAGAGTCAACGGTAATGCCAATGACAAGGCCACTAACAACCACGATAACCGCTGCGGAAATCCCTGCCGAATACTCCAAAAGATTGAAGGTGAAAGATAACGATGCTGGCGGGTCGGCGGTTTGGGACTGGGGACGGAAATGGATTCAAGCACTGCGATATCCTTTTAAGATTGATGTTTGGTATTAACTTCTTGCGGGCATCCCGGCTGGCGGCGGCGATCGAGATATTCCCCTAAAATGTGCTGATACTTGTCGCGCCCGAACGATCGATAATGTCCGGGGTAAACAGTTGAGATGGGTAGTTTTTGGAGCCGCTCGTAGGTACGAATATAGTCAGGAATATTACTGCAATGCAGCTCGTCTAGCAATTCGCCATCGTAAATGACATCGCCAGAAAATAAGGCTTGCGATTGCGGGTCGTACAAGGCAATACATCCCGTCGAATGTCCGGGTAAATGCAAGACTTCCAACGCGCGATCGCCCAGATCTAGCACATCCCCATCCTGCAAAATTTGGGTGGGTTCGGCAGCATTAAAGGTGTACTCGTCTACTCTAAAACCCTGATGGGGTAACATCTCAAAATGGTCTAGATGTATCCAGCCCGGTTGAGCGCACAAGGCTTCATAGGCATCTCCTGCCCGCAATGCTTGCGCCTCTGCCGCATGAATGGCACGGCGATCGAATTCATGGATGCCTCCCGCATGGTCGAAATGAATATGAGACGCAACTGCCAGTAGTGGTTTGTCGATTAACTCAGCTAGATGCTGACGCAGGCTGGCTACGCCCAATCCGGTATCGACCAATAAATCTCGATCGCGCCCTTTAATTAGCCACAGATTGGCCCGGTTGTACCAATAATAATGCGGCTCTGTAATCAGATACAGTCCTTCTTCGATCCGCTCGGTAGCAAACCAGCGTTGGCAAAGCCTCTCGGAACGAGAATCGCAGACTTGTTTGGTTGCCATTACCTCACTCCTGACGCATGAGCTGAAGTACTTGCCGTTTAATAGCTACGAACTCTGGCGCGAGCTTGATATCGAGTTCGCGATGTTCGGGTAGATCGACGAGAATCTCACTTTGCACTCGACCCGGGCGACAACTCAGTACGTATACCCGTTGGGATAGATAAATAGCCTCTTCGACATCATGCGTAATCATCAATACCGTGACATGGGTTTTCGACCACAGTTCGAGTAAAAATTCTTGCATTTGTTCTTTAGTTTGAGCATCTAAAGCACCAAACGGCTCATCCATCAATAGTACAGCAGGTTCGTTTGCTAATGCTCTGGCGATCGCCACCCGCTGCTTCATTCCTCCAGATAACTGTTTGGGATAACTATTGGCAAATTTTTCTAGCCCTACCACATTCAGGAAGTAACCAACTTTCTCGCGCTGTGCCGATTTAGACATCTGCTGAAATTGCAACCCAAAAGCGATATTTTGAGCTACGGTCAACCACGGATAGAGAGTATAACCTTGAAACACCATCCCGCGATCCGAGCCAGGTTTACCCGTGACCGAGCGACCGTCTATCAATACCGCTCCGCTGGAAGGTGGGGTGAGTCCAGCGATAATATTCAGCAGAGTTGACTTGCCACAACCAGATGCGCCAACTAGACAAATAAATTCTCTGGGGAAGATTTCAAGATTGATATCTTGCAGTACGTTTAAGTGGCGATCGCCTCTGACAGGATAAGACTTGGAGAGGTGCTCGATCGACAGTTTCGGGGCTTGACGATCGAGCAATCTTACAGATGTCTGTTCTTGAAGCGTGCGGCTATTCATATATAGTGTGTTGATTGCCAGTAGTTAAAAAATAAATATAATTACCTCCAGAATATCCCTCACTCTGGGATTTTGACCTCAGCCAGATGAACTTACTTGCCCCAGCTACTCGACTCAAACCATTACTAATTAAATAACAAGATCGGGTTCGTAAAATGCTTGCAGAGAACATTTTATCAGCAAAGAGATCGGTAATTGAGGTGGGTGATGGTAAACTGAAACTATGGCTCGAATCTCAACAATTGTCTACTTCACGCTCGAACAATAAGACTTTTTGCGGAGATTATAACCCCCGAATAATTGGTAGGATCTCACTAGCAGTGTTTGTAACAGAACAGGGTTTGTTTTGCCCCGATTATCTGGGCAAATTTTTAACCACATTACGCCGCTCCTGTCAAGAGAAAAAACTTAAGTAGCATTAGGAATGCCGATCGATTTAAAAGCCAGATAGTGGCTGTCAGCACAGATGCGGTACTTTATTAATAATTAAATCTATGCGATTCTGATGATATCACCAAACTCCAAAAATATTGTGGCGATCGCTTACACTTTCATATCATATAGTCTCGGTATTCTGTTGATTCTTTCGTCACATTGGCAACTGAATATTCTAGGTATAATTGCGATCGTGCATAGTCTATCTATTGCCACGGCGTTGACTCATGAATTTATTCACGGCAACATTTTTAAGCAGCGCACTACTAATGCCTGGTGGGGTCGAGTGATGACTCATCTGAATGGAGCTTGTTATGCCCCATGGGAAAATTTGGTAGAGCATCATTTCAATCATCATTTGCATCATCTGGACGTAGTGCGATTTGATGTCGTCGAGTATCTCAACAAATTGCCTTCCTGGTGGCGATCGATTTATGTGGTGTTAGAGTGGCTATATTTTCCCGTCATGGAGTTTGAGATGCGCTGGCGGATTATTAGCGATCCGTTTCTCGATGCAAATAAACGATCGCTCAGAGGACGAACGCTAATTTTCATGCTTTATCGCGCTACTGCTTTCGTAATTCTAGCTTGGTTGTCTTGGAAAGCCCTTTTACTCTATTCGATCGCTTATATTTCCTTTGTAAATGTGATGCGGTTTGTCGATGCGTTTCATCACATTTATGATTATGCTATTGTTGGCTCGAATTTTATCCAACGCGATCGAGTCTACGAGCAAGCACGCACTTTTTCTAATTTAATATCTGTGCGATATCCTTGGCTAAATTTACTATTCCTCAATTTTGGCTACCACAATGCTCATCATCATAATATGAGTTGTCCGTGGCATGAGTTACCAGCACTGCATAATAAACTCTATGGCAATAGCGATCGTGGCTTGTTTCCTTTACCCCAATTGGTGTTTAACTATCATCGGTTTCGGATCGATCGGTTGTTTGCTGGGCAAGGTGAAATTAATCTAGACAGGGAGCTAAAGTTAGATGATTTTATCGGTGGTGTAGCTGTTTCTTTATTGACTCCGCCGTAATTGTCAATTAACGCGAGTTGGGTTGAGGATATTTGTTTAGTTCTCGTACCGCAACCGATTACAATCGAAGTTAGTAGTACTCAGTCTGCATAGGCGGACTGAGTACCTAGTAGTGCTATACCTCTTAGAGCAAGTAGGGTGGGCACTGCCCACTACATAAGTTTCAGACTATTTGGATTTAGTAAATATTTGTACCCAGCTACTTAATTAGTCTTTAGTGCGATTAATACTTGACCGCTAGAAACCATTTTTCCGGGATGACAATAAACAGCCTCGATCGATCCAGATTCTTCAGCTTCGATCGTCATTTCCATTTTCATCGCTTCGAGAATTATTAGTGTATCTCCTGGATTAACTAAATCTCCTGGCTTAACTAAAACCTGCCAAACATTGGCAGTTAAATAAGCAGAGATCGGCACGCAGTTTGCTGGTAACTCTAGTGTTGACGGTGGAGCAAGTTCTGGTTCGGTCGATTGTCTGGTAAATTCTCCAGCGGCTTCCCAAGCAGATCGTTCGGCTTGAAAGGCAGCTTGTTGTTTGGTTCTAAATGTCGCGATCGATTCGGTGTTTTCGACGAGAAATTTTTGGTATTCTGACAGGCTAAAAGTTGTCGATTCGATCTTTAGTTTCACGCGTCCATAAATTAGATCTTCTCGATATTGCAGGAGTTCTGCTGGTGAAACTGGAAAATAGCGAATTTGGTCGAAAAAGCGCAATAACCAAGGTTTAGTAAAATCTGCCGTTTGTCGATAACGATTCCAAATTGGCACGGTGCGCCCAACAAATTGATATCCACCAGGCCCTTCCATGCCATAAATACACATATAAGCTCCGCCAATTCCGACTGCATTTTCTGGCGTCCAAGTGCGGGCGGGGTTGTATTTAGTCGTAACTAGACGGTGACGCGGATCGATCGGGGTAGCTACGGGCGCGCCCAAATAAACATCACCCAATCCCAATACTAAATAGCTGGCAGCAAAAACAATTTCGCGGACGGATTCGATCGAATCTAGGCCATTAATCCGACGAATGAATTCGATATTACTCGGGCACCAGGGCGCATCATCCCGAACTGATTGAATATATTTATCGATCGCCAATTGTGTCGAATCATCATTCCAAGATAGGGGTAAATGCACGATGCGAGTAGGAACGGTCAACCGATCGACACTGGGTAAATTGGCCCTAGCAATTCTTAACAGATCGAGCAATTCTCGTTCGGCTAAAATGCGGCTATCATAATGAATTTGTAGCGATCGAATGCCAGGAGTCAGATCGATAATGCCCTCGATTGGATTGGCTTGTAAGTATTCCATCAAAGCATAAATCTGGAAGCGTAGATTTAGATCGAGGACTAATTCGCCATATTCTATTAATAGATATTTATCGCCCGATCGCCGATAGGTAGTGAGGCTGTCGCTAGCAGGTAATTTATCTACTAATAATACTTGCTCTGGAGGATAGTCTCTGGCTTCGGGCGCGAGCGTTTCAATCTCGCGATCTTGGACTAATTCTAAAGCATGAGCGCGCTCGATCGACATCGGTTGAAACCGGACTTTATCCCCTGGTTTGAGTTGACCGATTTTCCATAATTCGGCCTGAACGATCGTCACCGGACAGACAAAACCACCCAAACTAGGGCCATCATGAGCGAGAATAATCGGCATATCGCCAGTAAAATCGACAGTCCCGATCGCATAAGCATTGTCGTGAATATTTGACGGGTGCAGTCCCGCTTCACCACCATCAGTCCTCGCCCACTCTGGTTTTGGCCCAATTAGTCTAATTCCCGTTCGGGCTGAATTGTGATGGATTTCCCAATCTGTCGCGAAAAACATCTCGATGTCCGCAGAGGTAAAGAAATCTGGCGCACCGTGGGGGCCATAAGTTACGCCGATTTCCCAGCGATCTGGATAGAGAGGAATCAGATCGGGAGCTAAACTTACCAAGGGACTATTTACAGGCGCATCGTTGAAATGTAGGACATCACCAGTCCGTAAAGTCCTGCCCCCATGGCCGCCAAATTGACCGAGAGTAAAGGTAGATTTGCTGCCGAGATAGTTGGGGACATCTAAGCCACCAGCGACCGTCAAATAGGTTCTATAGCCAGCTCCGTCAATGCTGCCTAGTTTTAATACGCTGCCCGTTTTGACCTGAATTACCGTCCACCATGGCATGGGCGCGCCATCGAGAGTGGCTTTCATCTGCGCTCCAGTCAAACAAATCGCTCGATCGCAATTGAAGCGGATTTTTGGCCCCGACACCGTACATTCCAATCCAGCGGCATCTGGGGCGTTATTTAGAAGTCGGTTCCCCAGCCTAAATGCTAAATGGTCGATCGGGCCAGATGGCGGTACGCCGACATCCCAGTAACCGATCCGCCCTGGATAATCTTGAATGGTAGTCTGGATACCAGGGTCGAGAATATCGATCGAGTGCGGCTGATAATTTAAGGTATTTAAAAACCGCGTATGGACGTTTCCGGCTTGATATTCAGGTTGAGAAATCGCGCAAATTAAGTAATCGAGATTGGTTTCAATTCCAGCTATCGTCGTATTATCTAGCGTAGTTTGAAGTTGGGAAATTGCCGCATCTCGATCTCGATCGTGTACCAAAACTTTGGCTAATAATGGATCGTAATAAGGCGTAACTTCCGTACCTGCTTCAATCCAACCATCCACCCGCACATGCTCAGGGAAATTTACCGCCGTCAGCAATCCAGCACTCGGTTGGAAATTATGATGCGGATCTTCGGCATAAATGCGGACTTGAATTGCGTGTCCTTGCGGCTGATATTGGTAATTAGCTAAATCGAGATCTTCCCCCCCTGCTAGTCGCACCATCCATTCAACTAAATCGATATTACCCACTAATTCCGTCACGCCATGTTCGACTTGCAGGCGCGTATTTACCTCCAAAAAGTAGAACTCCTGACTGTCTGCATCGACGATAAATTCTACCGTACCAGCCGATCGATAGTTGACCGATTTACCTAATTTGACGGCGGCTGCATATAATTGAGATCGCAAGCTATCATCGATACCTGGAGCGGGGGTTTCTTCGACTACTTTTTGATTGCGCCGTTGCAGCGAACAATCGCGCTCGCCCAAAGCAACAACATTCCCCTTGCCATCGCCAAAGATTTGAACTTCAATATGTCTGGCGCGGGATAAATAACGCTCTAAAAAAATCCCCCCCTGACTAAAATTTTGCCTACTCAATCGATCGACTCGATCGAATGCGGCTGCTAAACTACTACTATCTCGACATATTTCCATGCCAATACCGCCACCGCCAGCCGTACTTTTGAGCATGACTGGATAACCAATCTGCGCCGCGATCGTTTCAGCTTGTGCTAGACTCTCCAGTAACTCACTACCAGTTAACATTGGAATGCCATTCTCAGCCGCGATCGACCGAGCGGTATGTTTGAGTCCAAACTGGACTAATTGGGCTGGTGTCGGGCCGATAAAAGCGATTTGAGCGGTTTCGCAAGCTGTCGCAAAGTCCGCATTCTCACTCAAAAACCCATAACCAGGATGGATCGCTCGAACGCGATTTTCTCGCGCGATTTGCAATATTCGATCGGCCTGTAAATAACTCTCGGCGGCGGTGGCTTTACCAATGCAGAATGATTCGGTTGCCGTGCTGACATGGGGTGCATGTCGATCGATCTCGGAATATAATGCGATCGATTGGATGTTTAATCGATCGAGGGTGCGGATGATTCTACAGGCGATTTCGCCGCGATTGGCAATCAGGATTCGATCGATCATAATGTGTGAATTTTTATGTATGGTTTATCGATTGTTACAATCTATATAATGAATGTTTCGTTGTGATGGAGGGCTTGCGGGTGGGGATGCCAAAGAAAGGAACACGGAGTATTTGCGTGGATCGCGTGCCCGTTGTGCCATGATAATTTCTTCACTCCAATTAATGATTGCGTTAAAATGTAGGACATATTCCCCACAAGACTTATGACACTAACTCTGGATCTCCCAGTTGAAATAGAGCAATATCTGTTACAGGAAGCAAAACAGCAAGGGCTGTCGATCGAGTCTGTGACGCTGCAACTTTTGACCAGCTCGATTATGCTTAAGCAAAAGCAAATTGATCCAGTTAACCTGCTTCAGTCTTGGATCGATGATGAAGATAGTGAAGAACAACAAGAAACAGGAGAATATTTGATCCGTGCATTAGATGAGGATCGTCTCTCCGATCGTAAATTGTTCCCCATCGAGAAGAAGGGAATAACTTGGTGAACCGAGTCATCATATTGGATGCAGGGCCACTTGGTCTCATCACCAATCCCAAGCTATCTTCCGAAAGTGTTGCTTGTGCCCAATGGCTCCAAGCGCATATCATAGCTGGAAGTCGCGCGATCGTTCCAGAGATTGCCGACTATGAGGTTCGTCGTGAGCTGTTGAGAGCAAACAAGACAAAAGGCATTTCTCGTCTAGATGATTTGGCCAAATCGATCGAATATTTGCCCATTACAACGACAGCAATGCGCCAAGCTGCAAAACTGTGGGCACAAGCTCGCCAGCAAGGTCAACCGACAGCAGGAGATCAGCAATTCCAAATTCAAAAATCTAGGAAGAGTTGGCGACCAGAGTGGAAGCCGAGCCGTAAAGCATGAAATCAATCAAAGAAGGCCAACTCTCAAAGAGTAAATATTTGGTAAGACTGAGGATATCTTGAAAAAAGCCTTTACGAGTAACACGCTTGAGACGAATCTGTCCATATGCAAGATCTGTTAAATGCAAAACAGTGTGAAAAAGGAATGCCAACAGGTTCAGCGTCAATAAACAAGCAGCTAAATGCTGCTGACCATGCCCAAAGTTATGCTCCAGATGATATCCCTTTGTTTTGAGCACATTATGATTTTCATTTTCGGTCTTCCAACGACATCGACCAGCCGCAGCAACCAGAGGTACGCTCTGTTCGTTTAATTCATGGCGGGTAATAAATGAATTTTCATATAATATTTCTCCATCTGATTGGCGGGTATGGATTAGTTTACACCAATTGACCTTCATTGCTGGCTGGGAGTCCCTTAGAGGAATTCCATTCACATATTGATAGCTATATAATTCGCTTGAATTGCTGTTCCACTGTTTCACTTCTAGCTTTTTCACCTCGCCAATACCATCCAAGTATTTCAACCAATCATAAACAGCAGTATGAGACGTTTCTAAACAGGTAAAGATAAAGTTCATTCCCGACGCTATCACCTGTTCACACATTGGTTGGTGACTGTAGAGGTCATCTCCGAGTAGAGTGATTGCTTGTCCTTGGAATTCTGGGGCATGAGTTTTGAGCCATCGTTTAGCTGCTGCCACTTCGCAGTCCTGCTTCTGGTGACCATCTTGAGGTGTGATGAATTCCGGAGCTAAGGAAATTACTTGAGATTGCCCAGGCGCAACTATTACAGGCAAAATGGCACTGTGGAAGTAAGTTACTGTGCCATTTTTGTGGGTACGGCTCGAACAGCATTTACAGTTGAGTTTGTGCGAGTCAAAATACTGAGTTCCATCCAGCGCAACTAGTAATCCACCGAGATATTCAAACGGTTTCAAGTGACCTTCTCGTCTTAAAGACTGATAGACGTGATTGAATACTCCAAATAGTGCTGTGGCT
Organism: Chamaesiphon minutus PCC 6605; assembly: GCF_000317145.1. GTDB lineage: Bacteria > Cyanobacteriota > Cyanobacteriia > Cyanobacteriales > Chamaesiphonaceae > Chamaesiphon > Chamaesiphon minutus. The sequence goes on from NC_019697.1 coordinate 4,811,812, forward strand.
GAAATTTCATCCAGGATATTCCGAATTTGCGGCACTGTTGGGATTTTAATCATGCCAAACAGTGTCTGAGCATTGCTTTTGCCCTGATTGCTATTCATGTGCCGCTGATGTTCTAAAAAGGATTCGCTTTGCATGAAAAACATCGAAAATGCTCCCAACACAGCATCTCTGATGGTGTATTTAGTGCCATTGCTGGCAAGGCGCGGATCTTTCATCTGAAGAATTGCTCGGTTCAGATAGACTATCAATACCCCAAAACTCAGCTTCATTGGCTCCATTCTGCTTCTCTTTTTGAAGTCTCTCTATTCTCCTGCTCACCCTACCAAGTTGTCAAAATCTGAATTTGGAATTGCTGGCAGGAGATAAAACTATCGATGCTGATATGATTTTGGTGGCTCAAGCCATGACTCTTGAAATTCCAGATCTTGTAATTGCGACAACCAATCTAGGACATCTGTCGAGATTTATTACCGCCGAGTTATGGCAAGACATCATTCCAAGTTGACCCATGCTCGGAGCCAAACTATAACGAGCTAAAGTTTACCTGTTATTGTTTATCCCAAATTACCAACCGAATTGGCGTAGGATTGTAGGCATTACAGGGATTATTTACCTGGGGACAATTAGATATTAATACCATCACATCCATCTCCGCTTGTAGCTCCACAATCTTCCCTGCTTCAGAAATACCATCGACAATTTCCAAACTGCCATCGGCACTGACTGGCACATTCATATAGAAGTTAATATTACTCACCAAATCTCGCTTATTCATTTCATACTTACTCAATTCTAGTAAGTAGTTTTCTACACAGGCGTGGAGATGTTTTTTGTGCAATCCATAACGAACCGAATTACTTTCCATACTGCACGCACCGCCGACGGTATCGTGACGACCGCAGGTATCATTAATAACTGTCATCATTACATTCCCTTCATTGGAAATAATCTTGGTACCAGTAGTAATAAAGATATTCCCTTGACGAACGATCGTATCGGGCGCACTATAACGCTCGGATGGATCGTGAGCATTATAAAATATGGTATCGACTGCTTGATTGCCCTGGAGGTCGATAATGCGCAGAGTCTGACCGGACTTGACTACTCGCGACCAAGGTTGACGGGCTGGAATTTCCTCATCATAAATAGCATCAGCCGGATCGAGTGTGGGATTAAAAATTGTAGAAATCATGTTGAGTTTATTGGGTTAATAATGTTACTAAATATGGGCGCGATCGATTGTAAAAATCTGTAGGGGCGGGTTTATGCCATTAATTACGCTTACACCAAAAATTTAATTCAAACCCGCCCACCCCACAAATTAATTAACGATCGATTAATCCTGGGCAAATAGCGCGTCAGTATTGATAAATCCGCGCACGACTTCAGGATTTGCCGTCCGACAAACGTCATCAGCCGTCGGTGCTGGCGATTTCCAGATTGTTAATTGAATTGGCTGCGGCTTGTACTCGGTACTCGGATGCAAAACATGGGGACAATTTGACACGATCGCGAGGACATTCATCTCAGCTCGCAAATCAATATAATTACCCGCTTGCTCGCAAGATCGATCGTATTGCAAATTGCCATCGGGCAAGACATGAACGCGACTGAATAAATTGATATTTGGCATCAAATCTTTACGGCTTAAGCCCCGTTTTCCCAATGCTTTGAGAAAGTTGTTGCGCGAGTTGTTAAAGTCGCCGTCGCCATATTTAGCGGTATTACTTGCCGCATTACTACAGCCGCAAATCAAGTCATGACAGCCAGATGTATCGCTAGTAATCGAGCATAAAATTCTGCCCATATCCGAATACATTACCATCCCTTGTTTGAGGAAGGCATTAAACTGGATTTTGGCAGTGTCGGCGACATTCAGCCGTTCGATCGGATTGTCGGCATTGTATAAAACTAGGGAAACACCGTGCGATCCGGCTGAGTCAGTAATGCGGAGCGTATTACCTCGCTTAATGATGCCATGCCAATAGTCGCCTCCTGGCAACTTTTCATTGAGTAGCACTAGATTGGCATCGATTTCTTGCTGTGAAGCTATAGTTGTAGTCATTGCAGGTTATCCAGATCGAGCGTGTAATTGGGTCACAGTTGGAGCTTATATCGATCGCCGAGGAGTTCCACAGCTTGAGCTGAAGTGGTTCTCCCGGGCTTTTATCCCGCCGTGTGACCGAATTAGTGGTATCTATACACCCCAATCGGCGGCTTCTCTCGGACCAGTCATCGACAATAATGCGATCGGAACCCTAGAAGCAATCCTAAATCAATCTTTAATTTTAGTATGAAGATCTTAGCAACCCGTTCTTCAATAAAAAAGTATCGACAGATACATTTATTCGATCGAAATGAGCGCACCCGTTCGCCCCTAACTTTGAGAACGGTAACTTTTGCGCTGGTGGCTTTATGACTCGCTCGAGATATTTCCCTTGGATATAAGATAATTACGCCAACCACCAAATTTAGTAATTTCCTGTTGTCCCTCACATAAAAATGGCTCGCCCAGAACGCCCAAAACCTCGCGATTGTCGGCTAATTTAATTTTGCCAATACACAATCCTGCTGGCTCCTGTTGTAGGATTCGTACTAGTTCCACCACAGGGACAGACCAGATTTCTAAAGCGATCGATTGTCCCCTGGCACTCACTCTCATCATAGCCGGATGGCGATCTGCGATCGACCACAAACGATAAATCGGAGCGGTAGTGGTTTCTTCAAAAAATAGTGCGCCCACCTGTTGTAAATTGTCATTTAGCTCCAATCCGCGCATCAAAGTTCCATTCACAGCTAACTTGCAAGTATCTGACATATTTTAAAGTAATGATTTTTGGTTGTTGATGAATACAATCGGAATTCAAGTTTCAAAGTTTCTTGCAAGAAATTCAATAAATTCATCATCGATCGATCCTAATTACGATCTTGTCCATACTAAACTAAATCAAAATCATTCAACACTATTCTCGTTTTCTAATCAGAAACCCGCCCTCATTGCGACGCTCCGGTTATTTTTCCCGAAGATGGAAGTGAGACAGCGGACTTCGCACCACAAGCGGCGATTTGACTCGTCAGCGGTTGTTAGTCAAGAAGTATTGCCCGTACTCTCTTTTCTGCCATCTGTAGCCTTACTAAAGTGAATGGGTATAACTGGCTCCCAATGGCATTTATGCTCTCCGTCGCACACACGCCGAGCAAGACAAGTTTATCTACATCTTGCGCCGATCGGCGATCGGGGTTTGGGTTTTTGATGAAAGAAGTTAGAATTGTTAAACTTATGATTTTTTTAAGATTCATTTATGACTGTGAGTGCTATTGCTGAAACTGGTGCGTCGTTTGACGACCGAACTACTTTTGATGCGATTATTATTGGTTCGGGAATTGGCGGATTGGTAACGGCGACTCAGTTGGCTGCTAAAGGTGCGAAAGTATTGGTGTTGGAACGATACCTGATCCCCGGTGGCAGTGCGGGTTATTTCGATCGTCAGGGGTATCGATTCGATGTTGGTGCTTCGATGATTTTTGGATTTGGGAAGCAAGGGACTACTAATTTATTGACGCGCGCGCTCGCCGCCGTGGGTGAAAGTATCGAAACGGTGGCAGATGCGGTACAGGTACAATATCATTTGCCTAAAGACTTAGATATTAAAGTTCACCGAGACTACGAACAGTTTTTGCAAGAATTAGCGACCAAATTTCCACAGTCGGCTAGCGGCATTCGCAAATTTTATGATGAGTGTTGGCAAGTATTCAACTGTCTGAATGCGATGGATTTACTGTCGCTGGAGGAGTTGCGGTATCTCACTCGGGTATTCTTCCAGCATCCGGCTTCTTGCCTAGGTTTAGTTAAGTATTTACCATTAAATGTCGGCGACATCGCTCGTAAGTATATTCGCGATCCCGAGGTTTTGAAGTTTATCGATATCGAATGCTATATTTGGTCGGTGGTACCTGCGGAAATGACCCCAATGATTAATGCAGGAATGGTATTTTCCGATCGACATTATGGTGGTATTAATTATCCTAAAGGTGGGGTCGGTCAAATTGCCCAAAAGTTAGTTTCGGGACTAGAAAAAGCTGGTGGCAAAATTCAATACCAATCGCGAGTGACAAAAATTGTCACTGAAGGGGGTCGCGCTGTTGGTGTCGAATTAGCAAATGGCAAAACTTTGCGTGCCAAGAAAATTGTCTCCAATGCCACTCGCTGGGATACTTTCGAGCAATTATTACCGCCAGCAGAGATGCCCAGCAAAGAACGCAAATGGCAAGAACGCTATCAAAAATCGCCAGCTTTTTTGAGTCTGCATTTGGGGGTAGAGGCGCGGGTATTGCCCGAAGGCACCGAGTGTCACCACGTCCTGCTAGAAGATTGGACGCAGATGGAGCAGCCAGAGGGGACGATTTTTGTGTCGATTCCCACTTTACTCGATCCGAGTTTGGCACCAGAGGGGCATCATATCATTCATGCGTTTACACCCAGTTGGATGAGCGATTGGCAAGGTTTGAGTCCGACGGAATATCAAGCCAAAAAAGAAGAACGTGCGGGAGTCGTAATCGATCGATTAGAGCGCATTTTTCCTGGTTTAAACGCTGGTTTGGATTTTATGGAAATCGGTACTCCCCGCACTCACCGTCGCTTTTTGGGTCGTGCTGATGGTAGTTACGGGCCGATCCCGCGCCGCAAGTTACCAGGATTATTAAACATGCCCTTCAATCGCACCGCAGTACCGGGACTCTATTGTGTGGGCGATAGCACTTTTCCGGGACAAGGATTGAATGCCGTGGCATTTTCGGGATTTGCGTGCGCGCACCGAATCGCCGCCGATTTGGGCATGTAGAGCGGTACTACAGTGCAATAGTGGAAACTGTCGGGGCAATTCCGGAATTGCCCCATTTTTAGCTGTATGAGTTGGTAGGTTTTTAGAATGCTATAAAATGCGGATTTTCTTCGCTTACTTTATACCTAAAATTCAACTGCTCTTGATTACAATATGGATATCGGGGCAACTTGCCGCCGACCGTCACATTATCGACTTGTCACAAACCCCATGAAAGCTCCGCTTGTGTTGCTCGCGCTCCTCTTGTCCGCTCTCTCAATGCCAACCGCTGTTGCTGCCTCGCCTAGCTTGCCTGTAAATACGACCAAGCCTGCTGAATCCCATAATTATCAAGGTACTACTAAATTTCAACAAGGAGACCCGCGCGGGGCAATATTAGAATTCGATCGGGCGATCTCGATCGATCCAAAATATGCTGAAGCCTACATCAATCGCGCCGTTGCCAAGCTGGGGTTGGGCGACAAACAGGGGGCAATTTCTGACTACAGTCGCGCGATCGAGATCGATCCTCAAGATGCTCTCAATTACTACAATCGTGGTGTAGCCAAATTTGATGCAGGAGATAAGCAGGGCGCGCTATCTGACTTCAATCGCGCGATCGCCATCAAGCCTGATGATGCGGAAAGTTACTGCAATCGTGGTGCCGTGAAGTTGTCTCTAGGAAACAAGAAAGGCGGGATTGCCGATTTGAATGCAGGTGCTAAATTATTTCGCCAGCAGGGGCAGATGAGCGACTATCAAAAAACGATCGAGCTAATTCGACAAGCTAAAAAATAGCTGGCGAGCGGGGGAAAATAGGAAACTAGGAGCGATCGCTCTTATGATAATTAAGAGCTACTGAGATCTTTTAACTTGTACTAACAGTTGTCAAGATCTGTCAAAAGTCGATCGCTTCTCGATTTGGGAATGATAATTTAATAAATAGACACCGAAGAACTATATTTATTGAGTTAGGAAGGATAAAAGTTTCCCTGGGCAAAGTAGATGTGGTGTCTCCGATCTATTTACCCAACACAGCAAAGAATTGAGCTTATCGTCAATTCGTTCTTGCTTTTCCCACCACTAAAATGCAAGTCCTAAATTATAGATAGCTGTGTCGATGTTAACCCTTAGTTAATCCCTATTTTCACCTATCTTGTATTTGAAGACAGCCCAGTCACCATTGACTGGGCTAAACTGTTTTTGGGTTCAAATCGTGAGATCGACCTCAATCTGCAACTTGCAGCTCGGCAAAATCACAATTTTTCGCCGCTAACTCGGCACTATCTTGGGATTGGAGATAGTTTTGCCATGCCGCCGGAGAAACTCGATAACTACCCAATTGCGCGGTGATGTTTGCGACTAAGGGCGAATCGGGAAAGAAACAACCAAACATCTTGGCGCAACTTTCAGGCGTGAGATAACCTAACTCAAATTCGCGATCGCATCTACCGGGACGAATCAGGGCGGGATCGAGCTGCGAGCGATGATTGGTAGTGAGGATGGTAATGCTGCCTTCGACGGCTCCTGCGCCGTCTAGGGTATTGAGGAGCGCGCTAAATGATAGTTCGCCCAAGGGTTTGCGCCCAGAAAATACACTATCGATATCTTCTAAGGCGACGAGCGAAGTGGCCGTGATTTCCGACCAAGCACGGAGCAGCGCACTATCGTCCATATCGGTCAGGGAAAGCGAGACAAGTTGCCTGTCGTAGTGACTAGCGATCGCTTGAATTAGGGAGCTTTTACCAGTCCCTGGGGGGCCGTAGAGAAGATATCCGCGCCGCCAGGGAATGCCACGTTGTCGATACAGATCGCGACTTTGGAGAAAGCGATCGAGATCGCTAAATAGTTCGGTTTCAGTCTGGGCATCGATGGCTAGAGTCTCGATGCGGCGTTTGGTTTGAGTCCGGACGATCGAAATCGTCCCGCCAATTAGACGTACGATTAACGGAGCTTCGAGATTGTAATTAGTTTCGATTTTTGTCAACCAGGTAAGCATTTGCGGCTGCCACCATCGCAATGTTGCGAGTGTCAAAAGCTGGGTATTCTGGAGATCGGTGACTTTAAAGTCGTGACGGCGGATGCCGATATAGGCACCTTGATAACCGACACCAATCCATCCCGATCGCGGTTGGAGTCTGGTTTTGAGCGTGGGTGATTCGACTGCTGGCGGGACTAGTGGCGTGGCGGTGTAGATTAATTCGCTAAAGTCATAAACTTTGCCCGTGCGTTCTAGCTCCCAACAAATCGCGCTATAAATTGGGTTGGTTTCGGCGATCGTAATTTGACACGCCAATCGCTGAAGCCCAAATTCAATGATGATTTTGAGCAAATCACCACCATAACGGATGACTAAGCCGCCCAGAAACAACCAAATCGGATCGAGACTATTAAACATCTAGGAGTTGGGAATTGGGAGTTGCGGCTCGCGCGAAGCTTTGTAGAGCGAGCACTGCCCGCCCTACTAATCTAATCTGTTAGTTATTTAATTTACCAATCTTCTCTGTGCTCCTCGCCATCAAGAAATCTAAGAGGCGATCGACAAAAGCGATAATTCTAACCCAACTTCGCGCGAACTATCAGTGCGGTAATATTATCATGACCGTTATATTCATTGGCAAAATCAATCAATCGATCGACTCCTGCTTGCAGATTAGAGTCAGTCGATAATAGTGGTGCCACATTTGTCAACCAGTAATTTTCGAGTAATTGATTATCGGTCAAACCATCTGAAGCCAAGACAATTAAAGTATCTTCTTGCAATTCAAAAAATCTAATATCGGGCGCGATATAATTGCGATCTCTAGGCCCGATCGCCTGAGTTAATTGATAAGAATCGGGACGACCGTAAGCAATATCGGGATCGACGCCGCGCAAAATTTGTTGTTGTCCGACTTCATGATCCAAAGTGAGCTGGATCAATCCTTGAGTGGGTGTAATGCCATAACAGCGGGAATCACCGACGTGGGCGACGGCAATATTTCGATCTTGTACCAGCACCAGTACCAGTGTCGTCCCCATTCTGCCACTGCCCTGGGCGGCATTTTTTTGATTGATATCAAATACAGCTTCATTTGCGGCTACGATTCCTTCCCGAATCGTAAGCTCGTCGGGCAGAGTATCCTCATGCCAGCAGGTTGCAAAATAATCGCGTAAGATATCGACGGTCATGGAGCTGGCGATTTCGCCGCCAGCATGTCCCCCCATGCCGTCGCAGAGAATATACAAACCTCTAGCGGTGATGCTTCTGCCTTTAGGGGTATCTTGTCGATCGATCCGGCTGACGATCCCGTAACAATCTTCATTATGGTCGCGTTTTTTGCCTGTATGGGTTGCCGCCGCTTGTTCTAAATCGAGTAAGTTCAGAGCCAGAGCCATAGTCGGCGCATCTTGCGGAGAACTCAAATCTGCGGAACTAGGAGGCTGGAGCGGCGCGCTGAGTTGCTTGGGTTCTAGTTCGTAAGCAATTTGCCCAAGTCTGGCTCTAACTTCTTCAACGCGCTCTATTTCACCGCTGTGAATGGCTTGTAACAAATTCACCAATGACAATGAGTGTAACTGATTCGCGTCAGCCAGATTGAATCGATCGAATAAAACTTTCCACATCTGTGCCAGATCCGCAAGCTGGAGTTGGCGATCTGTCGGCTCTGGGTACAGCCGCCCAAAGCAAATCCTACCATCTTCATCCAGCAGCAGATTGGCAACTTCTAATAAACTCTGGCGCATTTGCCACGGTTCTAGAGCTACCCACAATTTGAGTGTAGAGTCTAGCCAATAAATCCGCTGCGAGGAGGGAATATGCGGCTCGTTCCAATTATCGATCAACTGCGGCCAAGTACTGCGATCTTCGACGATTGTCACTGTTTTGCCATCGTTTTTCCAACTATCTCGGATCGTGGGGATCGTACCGGGCAAGCTGACTTGCAGCGCGATGTATGCTTGGGCGACCTTGGGAATGCCATGGCTATTCCAAAATTGCCATTGGCGGTATATTTCTGGCGAACGCGTGGCAATTGGGGCAATCGCTACACCGTCTACAGCTTGGTTGGCAGCATCAGCAGTCATACTATCTATGGTGACGGGTTCTTGCTCCATCAATATCTCCAACAGGGAATTACAGAAAGGTTGACGATCGATTACACGGACTTGGCTGGAATCATTCGGTTTTAAAAGCTGAATAACTACCGGATCGAGTAATCTATATTGACATTGAGGACCGAGATATGTCGTCGGTACCAGCGGCTGACTGTTGATGAGGGCTGGGTCGTTGGGACCGTCCCCTGGAGACGGGATCGCTGGCGACACGCCATTATTGTTGCTGGGATCTGGCGGTGAATCGGTCGTATCCCAAGGACTAATCGTTAAATCGTCGTTAATGGATAGCGGCACAGATAAGCTATCTGCAAGATCGTTTGCAGGTCCAGCGGAACCCGTTGGCTGAACGAGCGTTGCGGTGGGGGGTGTGGGGGAATCCCACGGATTGGGGTATTGTTCGCTGTCTAGATAGTCAGTGCTCGATTCTCTAGCTACAGAGAGCGGGTATAACTCTTCAGTATTACTACAAACTGCATCTGCTGTGTCATTGGCTCTAACTTCTGCTACAGCCGGAGCCGGAGTTTGTGGTGGCTCGATGTTCTCATCCGCCGTCGGCTCGATAATCGCCCACCAGTAGGTACCGCTGGTTGCTTGACATTGAGAGCAACTTTCTGCATCAAATTCTACATTGTTGCCACAACTTTTACACGCATAGTGCTTGAGCGATCGACCACAATCTTGACAAAAATTGTGGTGCTGCGGATTTACTGAATGACAGTAGGGACAGATAAGCATAGAGATAGATGACAACAGAGCGATTCAGGTAGATGGGGTAGCAGCCTCGTAGGTGCGGTTTGAGTCGAAGATACTTTGGAACGAGCGGTTTTCACAGGGTTGGATCTAAGCACTTCCATAACTATGAAGAGTTTCCCACATCCCAACAATTCCTAAACTTGCTACAGTCGTGACAAACCCAAATCTACCTGGGATTAAATATAGTTTGCCATGTGTCAGTCGCGGATTGATGTCATCCAAATAAAATAAATGCTCTAATATCTATACTTCCCATTTAAGTCCATCGAATTCACAACCTGTTGGTTATTATATCGATCGTTGTCGGCGATCGCGCTGTTAAATGTAGACAGCTTGACGCACCCCATCAGACAGATTGTCTCTACAGCAGACATTGTCGGCATCTATGAGCCGTAGATCCGAAATCCGATCGAAATCTTAAGTTTATTTAATTTTGTACGAGCACCCGCTCGCCGATGGCAATAGCCCCAAAACTCACTCTTAACCCAAGTTGCCACTTAAGAGGTATCGGTGAAGTTAGTAAGGTGGCGAATCGATTGTTATCGGGCTTTTTATACCCCGCTTCCCGCTCTAGCTTGTGATACGTGAATTTAGCACCGCTGCGAATCGCTACCCTCTACTCAAAATGAGGTGTCAACTGTAGCGTTCCTAACCCCAGGTCGTCATTAGATAGAGACTTAGTCTCCAGAAAAGCGATCGTTTCCCGAATGCCCGGATTGCCGCGCGCTTTACCCGTCAAGCCTTGAGCGACGAGCAGTCCGCAATAACCCTTTGTTGTTTTGCTGCGTTGATTCCACTTTTTCCGCGCTTCGATATGCACCGCACTTTCGTTATAAAATTCGCCAAATAGCTGCATTTCACCATCTGCTAGTTGGAGAATCCCCAAGTCAAAACTATCGCCAGAGATCGGATCTTCGCCAGGATTGAAACAAATACCCTGTAAGCCGCCAGCTTGTTGAATCCGTTCGATAATCTCGCGGGCTTTGGGGCGTGTCGTTTGGATCGAAATAATTGGTAATCCTTCTCCGGCTGGCTTGACTTCACTCGTCTGATGATAGCTAGCCGAGCGGCGGATGGTTTCGACTCGATCCCAAGGCATCATGCCCAAACTAATAAATGAGTTGTCAGGAATTAAATCTTCGCGAATTTGTAGCTCTAGAGGATCGAACTCATCGCCTTCATCCATCGCTAGATGCATTTTGAGCAATTCTTGAGATAATTCTGGCAAAGTCTCGATCGTCACCGGGATTGATTGTCCCCGAATCGGTAGTATTGCTGGTGCGAGATCGGGCAGTGGTACCTGGATTGTCTCGCTCAGCCTAGGCAGATCGTCAGCTTGGAGCTGCTGTCTAAATGCCGCTACAAACTGCCCCAGTGCGACTAGAGCTATATATGTAGCGATCGCTTCTTCCTCGTACAAGAAGGGGCGCATACCCTCCATGGGATGAATATTTCCAAAGTTTGGCTCGATCTCTGTGGCTGATAGTTCGCCCAGATCGATCGTCGCATCTGGGGTAACGGCATCAAAAGTCACAAAAATACAATCTTGCGATAGAAAAGCCGACTCCATTTGATTGGATTCATCTTCGCTCAGTGCCATTGCCCGAAACCGTTGCAGTGACTCGACCGAGCGATAGAGCAATACTCCATATTCCATGCCCAGCATTCCCATCACCGAGACATAAAATTTCTCGATATCCCACTGATTTAATTCGATCGAGATTGCTTCATAGTCGGCTAACATCGACCAGGGAGCCAAATCCCAGAGTTCGCGAGCGGTGGCTTTGAGCAGATCGAGATATTTACGAGGTAACTTGGACGCGCGCGCCCCTGCCATATTGCTAAAGCGATTGAATAACTCATCGACAATCGGCAATTCGTGCACATACTCGACGATAATATCTAAGTCTTGCAGTACTCCCCGTAAGTAAAATTGCAACTGGCGATCGCGCACGATAATTTTTTGGGGACGTCCTGGTTGCGAAGGCGCCTGTGGTGCTTCCATTGCTTCGATCAGTGCCCTGACGACTGCTTCGGTACCCATTGTCGAATTGACAACTTTCATCGATCGCACTACGCATTCGACCCCATCAACCCACACGATCAGTTCGCGTCTGTCGTTATCTTCTAACTCCGCATCTTCAACCAACTGTGCCACATATCGTCGGTCTCCCTCCCACACGCTAGGAAGTTGAGGGAGTTGTTGGAGTCGTCGTTGAGTGGAAGGACTAATCGCCGTCATAATCAAATTGCACCTGAGAATCGAGCGTAAGCAAAATAACGATCGCGCGAGCCTGGTCTAAAGGCGACTCATTGACAGAGCCTCAAACAGTCAGGGGATCGCGGTTCGAGCGAGCCAGCGAATGCCACCCGTGCAATTCACAACTGACTATTGGTGTCATACCCTGGAAAATTTGGAATACTATACTTAGATTAGCTAGTCTAATTTTAGAACATCCGTCATTCCGATTTTATTCGCTAATTTACAGTCGGCACCGATCGGGTCAGAGAAGTTAACATAGATTTAGGTTTAAGTTTGTTTGGATTTTAAAATTTCGCGATCGCACGTTTGTTAAGGAGTTTATCAAAAGCCATGACTGAAGTAATCACACCCAAAAAGCCCAGCATCCAAATGACCGATAATGCACTCCACCACGTACTAGCACTGCGCGAAAAACAAGGTAAAGATCTGTGTCTGCGCGTTGGCGTCCGCCAAGGTGGCTGTTCGGGCATGTCCTACGTGATGGATTTTGAAGATCCCAGCCAAATTCGGGAAGATGATGAAATTTGTGACTATGGTGGTTTTAAACTAGTCTGCGATCGCAAGAGTATGTTATATGTCTATGGACTCGTCCTCGACTACAGCGACGCGATGATCGGCGGTGGTTTTCAATTCACTAACCCCAATGCGGCGCAGAGTTGTGGTTGTGGGAAGTCTTTTGCAGTATAAGCTAGGGGATAGGGGATAGGGGATAGGGAATAGCAATTTTCTCCAGAATACAGGCTATTTCAACGATATGAATTTGCTATATCCCCTATCCCCTATCCCCTATCCCCTATCCCCTATTCCCTATTCCCTATTCCCATGGCTGAAACATTAGCTCCTGCCGAATTATTCGATAAGGCAATTCAAGATTATCAAGCTGGCGAAAGTCCAGCTAAACTAATTCCAGTATTTGTCGATATTTGCAATCGATCGCCAAAACTAGATAGTGCTTGGACTTGTTTAGCTTGGTTGTACTTACTCGAAAATAAGCCGCAACTAGCACTCAAAGCTGCCCAAAAATCGATGAAAATCGATCCCTTCGATGCCCAAACCAGGATCAACCTTGCCGCCGCTATGCTCGAAGTCAAGCAGTCTGGCGTCCGCGAACATATTGAAATGGCCAAAAGCCTTGTCGAAGCCGCCCCAGAAGTCCGCGAACAAGTGGTGACAAATTTCCAAGATGGATTTAGTCGCAAACCCGATTGGGCGAGTCTCAAGCGCATCGAAAAGTTGATATTTGAAGATTAAAGTTCGATGCAACTCTGAGGTATAGCTGTAAGCTTTGGCAACTGGCGTGCGATGCGATTTGCATCGCACGCAGCCAGAATATATTTCGGACTCTGTTCCCATTCGTGGTTTTGTTGATGTTTGGTGCCGTCTTATTCCCTTTTGACTCAATAAATATACAATCTCGAGCTGTGATGTCGGTTACCTATCCACTGTCTCGTTGGCGTAGCCTCTTTGTCAACAGAATCGCCCGCATCACCGTCGGGGAACACAGGCACAGCTTAAAATCGCTATCTACTATTCACTGACTACTCTAGATGTCTAAATTGACACTGGCAAGGGAATAGTTTGCTTTGACGCTCGGTTTAGCGATCGCATTATCTTCTGCTCGATTTTTCAGACCACCACTCAGCAAACCACAACATGTTACCTACTAAAACTCAATTAATCGGTCTCAAAGCTGACAGATTCCGTCATCCCCTAGACTTAGAAGCAACTATTAACCTCCGCCGACTCCCTGGATTGGATCTGCTAGTGCGGAACTTATTAGGTGGAGTAAGCGAAGACTTTTTATATCTGAATAATATTGCCGCCAGCGTCCTCATCGGCGAAAAACAACTCCCAGATATACATAAATTACTCGTCGAAGCTTGTCAGATCCTCGACTTAGAAGTCCCACAACTTTATCTCAAACAAAATCCCGCACCTAATGCTTATACGATGGCGATGCGGGGCAAGAAACCCTTCATTGTCGTCCATACCTCTTTAGTCGATTTACTGACCCCCGCCGAGCTGCAAGCAGTGATCGCGCACGAATTGGGGCATCTCAAATGCGAACACGGCGTCTACCTGACGCTGGCAAATATCATCGTCCTGGCTACCAGTGGTTTAATGCCAGCAGGCATTGGTAACGCGATCGCCCAAAACCTGCAAGCGCAAATGCTACAATGGTTGCGCTGTGCCGAGTTTAGTTGCGACAGAGCGGCTCTCCTCGTCAGCCAAGATCCCAAAACGGTAATTTCAGTCTTGATGAAACTCTCCGGCGGTTCGCCAATCCTAGCACCAATGCTCAACGTCGATGCCTTTCTCGATCAGGCTCGCGCCTACGAAGCGATCGGGACGACTAATTTTGGCAAAATGCTCGCCGCCGCTCAAACCGAACAGCTCTCTCACCCAGTTCCCGTCTTGCGCGCCAAAGAAATCGATCTGTGGTCGCAAACTGATAATTATCAGTCCTTGCTAAATAACCCAACTATGCGTTATGATAAGCAAGCTATAAATTCGGGCGGCTGGCGGAATTGGTAGACGCAGTTGACTCAAAATCATCCGCGAAAGCGTGTCGGTTCGAGTCCGACGCTGCCCATAGCATAAAGCTTGATTTAATTCCCATCGAGCATTACAGAAACCCGACTTCTTTAAAGAAGTCGGGTTTCTTTGTGTGAGTAGAATTAGATGTTAAGGAATTATTAGATCCCCGTCCCACCATCTGGGGATCGCATATAGTATCAAAGAGGTGTGGTTGATAACGTCCAACAGCTATAGGCAAAGCGTCACAGTAGCTACTAGCTTTAGATTCGACCGATTGCCATCGGAATTGTTAGCGCGATTATTTACTCGATGCTCATTAGGAAAGACTGCCTTAGCGATCGCCTTATGCTAGCAAATTGCGAATTATCCTTCAGATTTTAGACCCGTTCGAGCAAGCCGCTCTTTGATGGTTGTCTCTGTGCCATAGCGATTATCCACTGACGTAGTTGCTAATCGAGAACGCTTGCCTATCTCATCCGACAGAGGTTATGCCAACCCCATCAGTCGCAAAATATATTAACTAATCTATTGGGCACATCCCGATTTTAAATGCCTATGACTAGCTTTCCTTGGCTGACAACACTTATTATCTTCCCGATTCTTGCTTCGTTAGTAGTACCCATCCTCCCAGATAAAGATGGACGAACGGTGCGCTGGTATGCGCTCATCGTTGGGCTGATCGATTTCGCGCTGATGGTTTATACCTTTGCCAATAACTATGACATCCATAGCGATCGATTACAATTAGTCGAGAGTTATACCTGGATTCCTCAAATCGACTTGCGATGGTCGGTTGGGGTCGATGGTCTCTCCATGCCCTTGGTAATACTGACGGGTTTTATTACGACGCTGGCCATTTTAGCAGCTTGGCCTGTGACCTTCAAACCCAAACTTTTTTACTTTTTGATTTTGCTCATGTACGGCGGACAGATTGCGGTCTTTGCCGTTCAGGATATGCTGCTATTTTTCCTAGTTTGGGAACTTGAATTGATTCCCGTGTACCTATTCCTTGCAATTTGGGGCGGGAAGAAGCGATTGTATGCTTCGACCAAGTTTATCCTTTACACGGCTGGAGGCTCCTTATTTATCCTGGTCGCGGCTTTAGCGATGGGTTTTTACGGCGATACCATCAGCTTTGATATGCGGACGTTGGCTGCCAAGGATTACACGCTCAATTTCCAGCTATTTATGTATGCGGGGTTATTGATTGCCTATGGAGTGAAACTACCCATCATTCCCCTACATACTTGGCTCCCTGACGCTCATGGCGAAGCAACTGCACCCGTCCACATGTTACTGGCCGGAATTTTGCTCAAGATGGGTGGCTATGCCCTGATTCGGATGAATGCGGGTATGTTACCCGACGCCCATGCTACTTTTGCACCTGTCTTAATCGTGCTAGGGGTAGTAAATATCGTCTATGCCGCACTGACATCATTCGCCCAACGAAATCTCAAACGGAAGATTGCCTACTCGTCAATTTCGCACATGGGATTTGTCTTAATTGGGATTGCTTCTTTTACCGACTTAGGTTTGAGTGGCGCACTCTTGCAAATGGTCTCCCACGGCTTGATTGGGGCGAGCTTATTCTTCCTTGTGGGTTCGACATACGATCGCACTCATACTTTGATGCTCGATGAGATGGGTGGTGTCGGTCAAAAGATGAAGAAAATTTTTGCCATGTTCGTCGCCTGTTCGATGGCTTCGCTAGCCTTGCCAGGTATGAGCGGCTTCGTTGCCGAACTAATGGTGTTTGTCGGGTTTGCTACCAGCGATGCCTACAATCTCCAGTTCAAAGTTATTATGACGCTGATTGCTGCCGTCGGTGTGATCCTCACCCCGATTTATCTCCTCTCCATGCTCCGGGAAATCTTCTATGGTGCCGAGAATAAAGAGTTAGTCGAACATGAGGAGTTAGTCGATGCCGAACCCAGAGAGGTGTTTATTATCGCCTGTCTGTTAGTACCGATTATCGGTGTGGGTTTCTACCCCAAACTCTTAACTCAAATTTATGATTCGACTACTACTTCAATGACGGCACATCTGCGAGACTCCGTACCCACGATCGCTCACAAACAGTCTAACCCAGTCGCGATCGGCAAGTTTCAACAAGCTCCAAAAATTGTTAAGACCGTTAACAGTTAAGAGATCTATCCGCTCAAAGTCTCAGCGGTATCTGTAACTAAAAGCTCCCAGATAACGGGAGCTTTTTTATTGTAATAATACTAGGCAGCATAAGTTATGTTAAGATCTCATACTCCCAACGCCCTGTCTCGCTTCCATTGTCGGTTTCCCCGACCGGAGTGAGCCGCTCCCCGCCCAAATAGTAACTAGATTTATGCCGTAAACTACTACTGTAACAATTTAGTAACGAAAAGCGGCTGATGAAAGTATATCCAAGACTCGCATTAGATATTACATTTAAGGACTTGAGTTTTAATCTACTTTCTCCCTGCCTGTTTGCAGATCGACAGACGATAATTGGCTCGATTCATTCTTATTGGCAGACATCCAAAGAAATTCTGGTTTCACTGTGTGTGAGAACGTCTTTCGACTTATTGCTAAAATCGCTAGAATTACCTGCTGGCTCGGAGATTCTGATGAGTGCAGTCAATATTATGCACATGGAAGAGATTGTCAAACAGCATGATTGCATTCCCATACCCATCGATCTCGACCTCGCGACACTCGCACCCTCAATCGAAGTGCTGGAGCGATCTATTTCTCCCCAAAGTCGGATTCTGGTAATAGCACATTTATTTGGCGCGATTATCGATCTCGATCCATATGTAGACTTATGCAAAAGTAACAATATTCTGCTGGTGGAAGATTGCGCTCAATCTTTCGATGGTTGGCGATATCTCGGACATCCAGAAGCCGATCTCAGTTTGTTTAGCTTCGGCCCGATTAAATCTTGTACCGCATTAGGTGGTGCTATTACCTTAGTGCGGGATAAAGATTTAGCTGAAAAAATGCAGATTATTGAGAGTCACTATCCCCTCAAAAGCGAACTATGGTTCACGAAAAGAACGCTTAAATATCTTTGTTTGAAGTTTCTTTCGATTCCACAAATATTTGGAATTTTGCTTGCTTGTCTAAAGCGTCTCAATATAGATTTAGATCGATCGATCGGTTCTTTGACACGAGGCTTTAGTTCGGGAGATATTCAGTCCCAACTGCAATATCGTCCGCCGATAGGAATGCTCCGACTTTTGCAACGAAGATTTGAAAATCTCGATCTTTCGCGATTCGATCGACGACAACAAGCAGCTCGTAACTTTTTGACTTTATGGGAGCGATCGAATTTTTATCCTGGTTACAAAGCCACCCGACATTCATACTGGGTAATGCCGATTATGACTAAAGACCCACAATTGTTGATGCACAGACTCAGAGCGGCAGGCTTCGACCCCACCACAGGAGCGACCAGTTTAAAAGCGATCGGATCTGGAGCGATTCAAGCCGAGCGATTGATAAATAGCATACTGTATTTACCGATTTCTGCCTCACTCCCAGCAACAGAGATCGATCGTCTGGTTCGATCGATTTCACTAGCAAAAATTGGCAGCCTTGAGGATGCTTCAAAGGATGTAGCTTAAATGCTCGTGATTTTTGATATTTCGATCTAATTACCATATTTTCATGCTATAATGCTAGACCTATGCGATTAATTATCGGGATGTAGCGCAGCTTGGTAGCGCACTGCTTTCGGGAAGCAGGGGTCGGAGGTTCAAATCCTCTCATCCCGACTAGGGTAAAAATGGTAGAAATAACACGATAAAAGGATTTCGGGCTTTGGCTGGAATCCTTTTATTTTTTGGTAAAGGGTGTTCAGGGGTGTTAAGACGAGACGTTTTTATCACCAAAATTACCATCTAATGAAAGTCACCATCGAAGCTAAAAAAACCTGACACCTACTCAGATGGGTTTGTCCCCAGACGGGGAAGCGCGTAGCTATTTCTGTTAATGAAGCTTCTGAGGGGCGAAAACCAACGAAGTTAAAAGATCGCATCGAGAGCGACATCAAACACGGCGAATACGATCGAACCCTGGTAAAGTACCGCCCTAAAACCATTGGGATGAACAAGACCGAATTAACCACAGTAGAGCTATTCGATCGGTTCACCCAGTGGCAGCAGAAGCACCAAGGATTGAGCAAAGCCTCGATCGATACTCGCGATAAGTGTCTGACGGTGATGCTAGACAAGCATCTGAATTGCACTGATACCATTCGTTACCAGATATTTAACTTCGTCTTTACCAGAAATTTTCCAACCTTAGCTAACTTTGCCCGAAACCACCTTTTACCCCTCTCACTTATTGCGAACGGCTGAGATGATTGCCCAATAAGTAGTTGAGAGATTCTTGCTACTGCTTTTGGGGCGCAGGGGTCGGAGGTTCAAATTCTCTCATCCCAATTAAAGCGAAAACAATACTATAAAAGGGTTTTGACAAGGTGCGAACGACTTTATTGAAGCTCTTTTCTTTATCTTATTACCATCGGTGATGAAATGTTGGAGAAATAGCTTGGCTTTTTAAATCATCTATGTTAGGATTAATAATCGTGAAACAAAGTGTCAAACGAATTGGAAAAAATCTCCAAATCTAAGGCGCAAACCGTGGGTCGATGGCCGAGTGGTTAATGGCGGCAGACTGTAAATCTGCTGGGAGACCTACGCTGGTTCAAATCCAGCTCGGCCCACTTTCACCAACGCCCTCATAGCTCAGTGGTAGAGCACTTCATTGGTAATGAAGAGGTCATGAGTTCAAGCCTCATTGAGGGCTTCGGGTTGTAACGTATTACTGGTAAGGCTTTTAGGAAACAAATCAGTCCTAACGGCCTCATTTTTGTGTCTATTCACAGTTAATAATGTGCTGTTTTGGCTGTTTTGGTTGGCCTATCACCCACCATTTCACCCACTGTTTTTATGCACATCGAAAAGCGCGGGAATAGCCTCCTTATCAGGTTTTCGCACGAGGGTAAGCCCTACAGCTTCAGCTTGCCCAAACACAATAATCCCGTTGGGATATCTAACGCCAAGCTGAAGATCGCTCAGATCGAGAAAGATATAGCTTATGGGAATTTCGACACTTCTCTACTCAGATATAAGCCGCGCAAACTGGGTAAAAATCCAACGGCGATAACTGCTGTAGAACTAGTTCAAAAGTATATCGCTCATCGTCGAGACTCTCTATCTAATGGCTCGATCGTCAGACTTCAGGCGATGGCTTCCAAGCTTACCCAATTATTAGGGGACAAGCCCGCTGAGAAAGTTACTGAGTCAGTGGCTAAGGACGCGATCGCGCGGTGGTCGGAGTCAGCCTCTACCCAATCTATTAAAACCTATCTATTTTTGCTCAAAGCCTGCTGGGAGTGGGCTAAGGGTAAGTATCATATCGCCGAAACTAACCCATGGTCGGAATGTCTCGATCGGGTGCGTTCTAGTGGCAATAATGGGCAGTCCAAGCAGCTCAAGCCCTTTACTATTGCTGAGTTACAAGCTATTATCGCCGCATTTAGAGCGCATCCCAAATACTGTCATTACACAGACTTTGTAGTTTTCTTATCACACAGTGCTTGTAGATTGGGAGAAGTCGCGGGACTGAGATGGAAGCACATCGGCGCGGACTTTGCCACAGCTTGGATCGGGGAATCTATCAGCCGTGGACATCAGAATAAGAAGGGGACTAAGACGGGGAAAACTCGCACGATTCAACTATCTCCCACGGTGACGTCGATGCTGGCAGACAGACGCGCTCGCCTGAACCCACAGCCTGAAGATCTAGTATTTCCCAGCCCTTTGGGTTTAGCCATTGACGATCATCGGTTTAGGGCGCGAGCTTGGAAGACGATTCTAGAAAATTGCCGGATTGAATACCGATCGCCATACAAAATAAGACATTCAGCCATCTCTCACGCCCTCAACAATGGGGCTAACTTTATCGCACTGGCAGAACAGACGGGGCACGATAAGCGGGTGATGTTGTCTACCTATGCACACGCGATCGATCGGGAATGTTTGTTTGTCGATTTCTAACTGGGGTGGGGACATCTTTCACTTACTACAGTTGGAATGTATCTCTCGTCTCTCTAATGAAAACTCAAATTTTCTAACTGAGTGAGATTACTATACATGCTATACACTATTGGCTCTGAGAAAGGATTTCAGGTATACATCTGGGTATACACAAGTATGCACAGGTATACACAAAACTTGGAGAAAAGAAGCGATCTCAATGTTTTTGTTTGCAAATTTTGAAAATGTAAAGATTTATGAAAATCTTGTCTCACTAATATCGAAACTAGCCGATTTTATACTTAATTACCCAATATTACACCCCAAACCTTCTCAGGGAGCGGGATTGACAGATCGAAGCAAAACTTATAAATTGAAAACAAGCTTTACCAGTAATAAAGTCGCACAGCTCACTTACAGTTCAACCAAACAAAAACACCCGACACCCCCGAAAGGATGTCGAGTGACATCTAAAAAACCTATCCTCATTATCCCCCATGCCTAAGAAGCTACAAACTCCTGACAAGTTCAAATTCATGACTGAGCGATCGATCGTGCAGGAAAAATATGAGCTGACGCGCTGGCAATCCGCCCAACTCCGAGCCAAATTGCCCAAGGGTATCTATTGGCTCCAAATCGAGAAAGGCGGACTCATACAGTGGAATTGGACGCTGTTGCAAAGTTATTTGCTTAGTGGTGCTGATTGTCCCCAGCATCGCGCTCTCGTAGAAGAGTACATCGCTACTCTTCCCCAATCAGCATAAAAACAACACCCCTCAGATGCCTGAATTTCTGAGGGGTGTTTCCAGCATCCGAAGGCGGTGCTAGAGCGGGTTTTCTTAAAATTTGTTGACTCGATCTTAACACCTTTCGGATGCTCTGTCACCCTACAACACAGCGGCACCAACCATGAACGATACCCAAGGGCAACTTCAACTACTAGGCTACAAGGACGGTGAATCTGTTTTCTACCGCGCCATTGCTGATAACAATCCGCGCAAGTTATCGGCTAAATTCCCCGCCACTCCATGCGAACTAGATACGTTAAATAATGAGGGATTTAACATCTATGTTGTCGTAAATGGCGGCGGTGACAAGGATGCGGACGTCGTTGCCTGCAAGGCGATATTTTACGAGCATGACGATCTTCCTAAAGAAGATCAGCTAACCTTCTGGCAGTCACTTGGATTACCAACGCCAACATTTCAGGTAGATACAGGTGGTAAGTCGATTCACTCCTACTGGGTATTTAATGCTGCGATCTCAGTCGATTTGTGGAAGGTACTCCAGAAAGATTTGCTGAAC
The DNA here is from genome assembly GCF_000317145.1 of Chamaesiphon minutus PCC 6605. Lineage (GTDB taxonomy): Bacteria > Cyanobacteriota > Cyanobacteriia > Cyanobacteriales > Chamaesiphonaceae > Chamaesiphon > Chamaesiphon minutus. The sequence goes on from NC_019697.1 coordinate 4,833,603, forward strand.
TACTCCGAGGCCGATCGCACGATTAAAAACCCGTCGCGAGTTATGCGGCTAGCTGGATTCAAACACCAGAAGACGGGTGTAGTTGCATCGATCGTCAGTAAGTCTGGGACAAAATATTCCTACGACGAGCTTCGATCGTTAGTCCCTCCGACTCCAGTAGCGGTAAAGGAGAAGAAGCAAAAGCAGGAACCAGCAGCGGGGAAAGTCGCCAGCACCAAACGCGCCAAAAGTTTCGACAGCACCCCTACAGGCATCCCGATCGAGCGTTTACTTACCAAAGCCCACCGCGAAGCATTAGGCGGAGTGTTTGAGGGTAGCCGTGACAATATGGGCTTAGAAATTGCCTGTGACTTAATTGGAGTTGAATCGCTGGGTTCGATCGAGTGCGACTACAAAGGTAAAAATTACACCCTAGAGATCGAGCAGAATGCGCGGGAATTATTCACCGATTACTGCCGTGGTTGCAACCCACCCCTAGACGAGCGGGATGAGGAACGGATTTGGAACAGTGCGAGCCAAAGAGACGGAGAACCATCGAATCGTGATGAAGATGCGATGAAAAATTGCGCTCGAAGCTACCTGAAGGAATTAATCAGTACCACGCGCTCGACTGGCAGTAAACACCAAGCATCAGCACCCGTAAAGAACGAGAGCGGTTGTGATTACCCCGCTCTAGCTAAAAGGTTGGGAATTACACTAATCCAAGACGATCGTGGGAATGTCAAATCGAAATTAGTTGAGTTGACACTAAACCTGTTTAATCTGCTTGGCGAAAAATTGAGACTCAATCAGATGACGAATGATTATGAGTTCGAGGGAAAACCACTAGACCTCAACCACATCAAGAGTTTTATTTCTCAAAATTTGGGTTGTGACAGCAGTACAGAGAATTGCATTCAAGCGGTTCACGCAATCGCCAGTCGATTCGCATTTCATCCGGTTCGAGACTACCTCGAATCGCTGAAAGATTCCCCCCTTGTGGATTTTGAAGTGTTCGATAATCTGGCTACCTTGTTTTTGGGTAACTCCGATCCATTGGCTAATCGAATGTTAGCGAAAACACTCATCGGAGCCGTTGCCCGGGTTAAGAAACCAGGTACCAAGGTAGACACCTTGACTGTCCTTCAAGGCGGACAAGGGTTCTTAAAATCGACTTTTCTAAAAGTTCTGGCTGGCGATTCTTGGTTCTGTGATGATATTCGAGATCTAGAGAGCAAAGATGAGATCGCCAAACTTGCGCGTTACTGGCTCATAGAATTGGCAGAGGTCGATTACTTAATGGGACGAAAGGAAGTGGAGGCATTCAAGCGATTTCTATCGACGACTGCTGATACATATCGCCCACCTTATGGCCGATCGAATATCCGGAATGAGAGAACGTGCGCTCTGTTTGCCACTACCAATAAATCTGAATTCCTGAAAGATCCCACGGGAAGCCGCCGATATTGGGTAATAAAGGTGGGGACGAAAATTGATTGCGATCTCGTATCCAAGTATCGAGACATTATCTGGGCTACTGCATTAGCAGCTTACGATCGCGGTGATACATGGTGGCTGGATGACAATGAGGAATCACAACGTGAGGCGGCGGCGGTAGATTTCCAGGAGATCGACCCATGGCAAGACGTTTTAGAGAACAAGTGGGCTGTTGTCCCAGTGATTGAAAAGGACAATTTGGAAATCGTCCAGATTGATTCAATTTTCCAGATTCTAGAGGTGCCGATCGAACGCCGTACCCAAGCATCCAGGAACCGGATCGGTGCAATATTGCGGAACCTAGGCTTTGAGAATAAGCCCATTTGGTATGACGGCAAAACTAGAAAGCTCTATGTTCGTTTTACAAGTTTAATAGAAGAGACAGGTAAGGCAGGTAAGGAAGTAGCCAAGAACCATCCACAGCATGGGATACACGCCTTACCTGTCTCCGATGACAAACAGGTAAGGACAGGTAAGGAATTTGAGACATCTGAAGCTGAAAACAATACAACACATGGGATACGCGCCTTGCCCGTCTCTGAGAACAAACAGGTAAGGAAAACAGGTAAGGAATTTGAGAAACACAGCCTATCCGAACGCGATCGAGTCTACATTCCAGCCTGTGCAAAATATGGTGTAATCTCACGAATTGCCCCCAAGCAGGGTAAAGACGGTCTGTACGCTCGCGTAAAACTAGAGGAGGATGGCAGCGAACGCGATCTACTTCTTGAATATTTGGAGGTCGCCTAAATGACTTACCAACTCCGAGATTACCAAACCGATTTGCTCGATCGCATCAATAAAGCCTGGTTCAGTGGACATCGATCGCTACTTTGCCAACTTCCAACAGGCGGCGGCAAAACGATCGTATTTTCCACAGTCGTACACCAAGCCAGCAAAAGCGGCTTAAAGTGCTTGGTGTTAGCCCACCGGGAGGAGTTAATTAAACAGGCGGCGGACAAGATAGAAATCATCACTAACGAGCCTGTGGGCATCATTAAGGCGGGGTATCCTGCTAACTACGATCGAGATATTCAAGTGGCCTCAGTTCAGTCTCTTGTCCGTCGTCTCGATCGCTGCCCCCAGTTCGATCTCATCGTCGTCGATGAAGCCCACCACTCCACATCTCGCACTTACCGAACCATCCTCGATCGCTACCCCAACGCGCGGGTATTGGGCGTAACGGCAACCCCGATCAGGCTGGATGCCAAAGGCTTTCGCGGGATATTCGACGAGCTAATTTGTGGCGTTACTGTTTCCGAACTAATCGCCTCTGGTAGCCTATGCCAGTACAAATACTTCGCCAGCGAACGATCGATGTCAGTCGAGAATGTTGGCAAACGTCAGGGTGATTTTAAAACTGAAGATGTCGCCAGAGCTAACCCCGTCGCAGGTTTGGCGGGGGATGTAGTCAAATCTTATCGGGATTATCTACCAGGGAAACAGGCTGTAATATTCTGCATCAACGTGGAACACTCGATCGCGATCGCCGAACATTTTAAAGCTGCTGGCATCATCGCCCATCATCTGGACGGGAACAGTAGCAGCGGGGAACGAGCCGATGTGATGACACAATTCACAGATAAACAGATTCAAGTCCTAACCAACTGTGCGCTATTTGACGAGGGGCTGGACATCCCCTCGCTCGATGGGGTGATACTGGCACGTCCGACTCAATCCCTCAGCCGATTCCTGCAAATGGTGGGACGCGCTCTTAGAGTCTGTGAGGGGAAAGAACACGCGATAATCATCGATCTAGCGGGCAATTACGAGCGGTTGGGAATGCCGGATGATGTTCGAGCCTGGACTCTAGACGGGTTAGAGAAGAAACAGCGGGAACGATCGAAGCTGGTGCGGAATAAGGAGACAGGTGAGGTAGAGGAAATTGTTATCGACCTGACCCCAACCGGAACCAAGTTCATTGAGATTGTTGGCCGCTCGATCGAACTAACTCCAGAGCTATCGTTTTGGATCGACAAGTGTAACCGGATATTGTTCGAGCGCGAGTTGAACGATCGTAAAGCCGCCTGGTGCATGTACCGACTAATGGAGTCTGAAACTAAGCCCCCGCTTGAAGCTTGGCAATATCTAGGTAAGAAGCTTGGGTATCATCACGGTTGGGCAAAATACAAGTTTGCTGAGTGGCAGTCAATATCCGAGCGCGAGGTGTCAGCGTGAGCCATTTAGAGCAACAATTCGCGGATTTGTGGCTGTCCCTCTACCCTGATATCGATCTGCATTCCGAATACCGCTTCATCCCCCCGCGCCGCTACCGTTGGGACTTCTGCCACCTTAAATCTAAAGTAGCGATCGAGATTCAGGGTGGAGTGTGGATGCAGCGGAGCGGACACAGCGGGGGTACTGGACTGGTGAAAGACTACGAGAAACTGTGTTTGGCAGCGGCTCTTGGCTGGCGGGTGTTTCTTTTAGCAGACTCAATGATTAATGATGAGTATTTAAAGCTGATTGCTGAAGCGATCGAGCATTCCCCCAGACAACCACCAGGCGCAAACATCGAGTTAATTTGACCGAAGAACCAACAATTACTAAATCCAATGCAACTAACTAACATGGAAATCACCGCTGATATGGTAGCCAAACAAATCGCCGTCCAACTTCTCACCACCATTAACGGTGTGGCTAATGGGGAAGTCATCATCAGCAATGCGAAGGAACTAACCGAAGATCAATGGACGCGAGTCGAATCTATCTACCAGAATGCTGATGGGACTATAACTGTGGTTCTGAACGACAACACAGCTCTTTTAGAGTGGCTCAATGAGCAGTTCCAAACAGCCGATTGCAACCAGTAAAAACCTCTATTGCAACCAGTAAAAACCTCTATTGACTCAAATCGTTATGTCACAGCCCTTATTAACCCCCAAACAAGAGAGATTCTGTCAGGAATACATAATAGATCTCAACGCCACTCAAGCGGCAACTAGAGCGGGATATAGCGTCAAAACAGCAAATCAGCAAGCGGCTAGGATGTTGACGAATGTTAACATTCAAGCCAGAATTGCTCAATTACAGGAGCAGAGACAAGAGCGTACCCAACTGACTCAAGATGAGGTAATCGATGAACTGGGGTTAATCGCACGGGCTAATATCGAGGACTTTTTGACTATAGAAAACGAACAAGTCAAGCTTCAAGATTTCTCCAAAATTGACAGAAAGAAGTTAGGAGTCATTCAGAGTATTAAGAAAGGGCGCGATGGAAGTATCACACTGAGCCTACACAGCAAGATGTCAGCACTTGGAGAATTAGCTCAAATCATGGGACTGAAAACAGATCTTAATTTGGCGATCGCTAGCTTTGCTAAATATGGAATCGATGTCAAACGGACGGAGGATGGTAAGTGGTTTATCCCAGATTAGGGAGAAAGTCTGAAGCGATCGGACATTCCCCAGACAGCACCAGGTAATTAGTAATTATTCGTAACTTAGAGAGAGAAAATATCTTCCAATTCAACTCAATTGCGTAGTCTCTGGATTTAACCACTGCCAAAAACATTCAGGGATATCGATATCCTTGATGGCTGAGACGTTCACTTCGGTTTGCTTAACACTCCAGTCTTTCTCGATTAGTAGTTCGGTTAGTTGCTGCCAATACTGGGGTTGTACCTTGGATATGTGGGAAAGGTGATTGGCTTTGTCTAAAAGTGCGTGGATATCCACGCACTTTATTATGTCTAAAATCTTTGCAGCTTCCTTGTATGGACGCAAGGTGCCTTCGCTTCGCCCTAATTCTCTGGCGTATTCTCTCAGTCCCCCTTTCTTCCCCCGTCCACCCTCTGACAGCTCCACATACTTAAGGGCGTGAATCCCAATTTCTAGGGGTGATAACTCGCCCTGAGAATTGGCTTTCACTAATTCTAGGAATGCTGCGTCGTTGTCTTGAGTCAGTGTCATAGGGAGCTAAGGCTTAGAGGGTGGAATCATCGCGAATCGTTTACGGCGTTGTAGCCCTTGGATCGAAAGATGAATCATTTGGGCTAGTTCATTGTTACCAGCCATGACAGCGGCGTTATAGTCGTCGATGGCGTCGATTATTTCCGCTTCGATGTTGGCTAGGGCTGTGGCGTGAATGTCGTCGATCTCGAATGGTTTCATAGGTTCTATGGAGATGTTGAGTAGGTGGCTGTCCCGATTTGATTTCGGGACATCGCTAGTAGGGTTTACATGTAGTCAGGAATCTCGATCCGACCGTGAGCCAAGTACTCAGCAGTAACGGCGGCTACAGCTTGCTCTAGAAGGCGGTAGGGTTGGTTATTGGTAACGAACACCTCGTCAGTCTCACCAACGCCAGCGGGGAGAATATCTAACCCCCAAGATGGGAAGATTTCGATGGTACCCATGAGTTGGTCACTCAAGAAGGCTTGAATACCCATGTGTGAGTGTTCGAGGCGGATAGCGGTTGAAATGGCGGCGTGATTTTGAGTTAGCATGATTGAACCTATTTACTTATTGGTTTATGGGTTGAGGGGCGATCGCTTACTTTTTGCGGAGGAGGCGATCGCTTTCTCATGTCTGTCAGTTGCGATTTGTCTAACTTTTGGCTTGTGGGTCGCATCCCGTTTCCATATACCTAATATATCATTACCTGTAATTATTTGTCAATATGCATCATGCTCTATATTGATACACCATGCTTATGTATTTACATGATATTGACAGATAATTATCAAATTTAATTATGTGTTAATACTTGTCATTATTTGATGTCATAATAGGTAATGACCCGTACTTATATATTTATGACTGACGACTCAATGCGGATGGCATCGTTCAGAATCGATCGCGAAATGTGGGCTAAGTTCTCAGCCATAGCCAAACGAGAGCGGTTAACTGCTACTGATGCCCTGACTGGATACATACAGAGATGTATCGATAATGATAAAACTGAGTATGGGGTAAATACCAGTAATGATGAAGCTGTAAGTACTGGTATTGACAGTAATGATAAACTCACTGAAACCATCATTACAGCGATGGGTACGATGTCATTACCAACTAGAGAGGATGTAATGACGATGGTAAAGACAGCTATTGACACGTCAGTATCGGGGGAATTTGAAACCTTCAGGGCGGAACTGTTGGAAGTGTCAGAGTTTGCCCGCAATTTACAGGGGGAGATTGTGAAGGTAAAAAAGCCATTTGCGATCGTGTAACTCCAGACACGATCGCAAAACCCGCTCAGGTTGAAATGAATTTACCCGCTGCCAAGTCCAAACACGATAGCGAACCCGATTGGGTGACTAACGAGACTAGACCCATCTATAACAAGCTGAAAGATGCCCCTGAGCTATTGGGCAAAGTACAGATAGCGATCGCGCAACATCCCGATAATAATTTGGAGTTAGCAGCGGCACTCCTCCCCATTGGGTTTCACAAAGCAGACGGGACGGCGTTGGGGAGTGATAAAATGCCTCGAATCAAGAAAGTAGCCAAAACCCTTTCCCAGAGCTAATCATGAAAGTTTGTAGTCTTGTAACGGGACTGGATTCCTTGCTGTGGGCAATTTACCCGTAGGGGTAAGGTGCTTTGTAGTGTCTCCAGCACCAGAGGAAACCGATCGGTTGAATTGAACCCTTACCCGTCTCCTTACCTAACCTTACCCGTCTATTCTGGCAAACGGGTAAGGTATCAAGCCAGACACCGAGCGGTTTTCAGTAATTTCTAACCCGCCTTACCCGCCTTACCCGTTTTTTTCCCAAAACTCTAGGCAGAAATAAAAGTGTCAAATCGATCGAGCATCGAACAAGGGTCAAATCTGAGATATGGACTACTTACCCCATATAATCGAAATAGCCCCCACCAGTGAAGGCGAGGGCTAAATCGATCGAACGGACTGTTTGCAGCAGCGCGATCGATAGTAAACAAAGTACTTACTAAATATTATGACAGCAGCGACCGACACAGACATCAGGGAAATTAAAGATTTAATCACTGCTCTGGACAAAAAGATCGAGGGTTTAGATAAAAGGATCGAGGTAGGGTTCGCCAAGGTAGAGGGACAGATTAATACAGTCGAAGCCAAATTAGAGGGCAAGATCGACAAGCTAGAAGAGAGGACTAAGTTAGGTTTTTGGGGCTTTATTTTCCGAGGTACAGCATTAGCCGCGCTAGCCGCAATGACCGCCATCTTTGTTAAGTACCTGTTCCCAATTTTGCCACCAGTACCCCTAGGTTAATATTTTGGTAGTCGGTCTAAAAGTGGCTTGAAATTGGGTACTTCCCACTGTTTCACCCACTGTCTATTGGTGCTAACCCCTAAAAGCCTTTCCCCGTAACTATTTCACGCCTTGATGATGCTTCATTGGTAATGAAGAGGTCATGAGTTCAAGCCTCATTGAGGGCTTCGTATTAAAAAATATTACGTTGAGGCTCTTGTGGATAACATTGTTCCTGAGAGCTATGTTTCGCTTCGTAATTTACCAATTGCTGTATCCACGATCGAAACTACGGTGCTGGGTAGGTTTGACACGGTTAACGCCAAAATCACCAAGCTTGAATCGAGTACGAACAATCTTTATCCCCAATCTTCTGAGTTAATAGTTATCAAGCCCCAGGATCGCGAGCAGGAAGTCAAGTTATCATAGATAGCTAGGTATCGCACCTAGTGAATCCGGTGATGGGTTAATGACCCCAGCTAATGTTCGCTAACCAATAGCCACTGCTTAACAATGGACTTTTCAGATAATAATCTACTCATCATTTACCTAGCTGCATTCTTATCGATCTTAAGTGTTGCAGCATTCTTTGTGCTCAGACAAATTCTGAAGACTCGAAAAATTGAAAGTACTCTCACGAGATTAGAGAAGAAACTCAAAAACGAGCGCGGGACTATTCCTGAATATTACGAGCTAGGCAGTATTTATTTAGAAAAGAGAATGTTTGCCCAAGCACTGATTGTCTTCAAAAAAGCCATTAAGCTTGAAGATGCCAATGTACCAGAAATGGCTCCTGTCTATAATGCTTTAGGATATGCATATTTCGGCCAAGAACAGTACGATTTGGCCATCCGAAATTATAAAGAGGCAATCAAACTCGAACCAGAATATGTGATGGCTATGAATAATCTCGGCCATGCCTACGAGCAGAAAAAACTCACATCTCAAGCTTTAGATGTTTACGAACAGGCTCTAAAATTAGAGCCAAAAAATGAGACTGCAAAATATCGGAGTGAGTCATTACGTCGTCGTTTAGTCACTAGCAATTAATTGATAATTAATAGTATTAGCGGAAAGATTAGGCTAAAAATGTGGGTGAAGAGATCGCCGAAGTATTACTAATTGTTGCTTTCTTGTCTTAAATGCTCGCAGTTTTAGTCCGATCGCGCCATTAGGGTGGGCAATGCCCCACCAACTAGGTTTAGAATATTTTATGTTCGAGAATTATCTGTACCTATTTAACTATCTACCGATTGAATATTAATGATTAAATAGACGGATTACATTTGTTTAGATGGAGGTTTTACAGTGTCAGATTTACTAGCAGGACAAGTGGCGATCGTGACAGGCGCATCGAGAGGAATCGGTCGCGCGATCGCGATACAATTAGCGCAAGTTGGCGCGAAAGTCGCCGTAAATTATGCTAGCTCTAGCGGTGCTGCCGATGAATTGGTCGCTCAAATTATTGGTAATGGTGGTGAGGCAATAGCTGTTGGTGCGGATGTTTCTAAACCAGAGCAAGTTGAGGCACTAGTCAGCACGGTAATGGATAAATGGGGACGAATTGACGTCCTCGTCAATAATGCGGGGATTACACGCGATACTCTGCTATTGCGGATGAAGCTAGAAGATTGGCAAGCAGTCATCGATACTAACCTCACAGGCGTGTTTTCTTGCACCCGCGCGGTAAGTAAAATAATGCTCAAACAAAAGTCAGGCAGAATTATTAATATCGCTTCAGTAGCCGGACAAATGGGCAATCCTGGGCAAGCAAACTATAGCGCGGCTAAAGCTGGCGTCATCGGCTTTACCAAGACGGTAGCCAAGGAATTATCCACGCGAGGAATCACTGTCAATGCCGTAGCACCAGGGTTTATAGCTACCGACATGACTAACGATCTCAAAGCCGAAGGGATTTTGCAATTCATTCCCCTTGGTAGATACGGACAACCCGAAGAAGTCGCAGGGATGGTGAGATTTTTGGCAGCAGATCCGGCGGCAGCATATATTACAGGTCAAACATTCAATGTCGATGGTGGGATGGTAATGGCGTAGCCAGCACTCCGCGCTCCCACATTGGGAGCGTCTTTTACCTAGATAAACGGGAATGCCACTTTCAAGCAGCGCACTCGCTTGGCAGTGGCTCTATTTAATAGCTCGGTGGTTCCCAGCAATTTACAATTAAACTCTCCGACGGTTAGATCGGCGATCGGATAACCATTTATACAGGATATTGTATATTAATTGCACCCACCAACTTAACCAGTGTATTTGAATCGTCTCCACCTCCGGCATTTTCGTAATTATCGGGAACAGGAAATCATTTTTTCTGCGCCCAAAACTATCTTATTAGGAGATAATGCTCAAGGGAAATCGAATCTCTTAGAGGCTGTAGAATTATTATCGACACTCAAAAGTCATCGCGTATCTTGCGATCGAGATTTAGTATTAGCAGGGGAATCTGAGAGCAAAATTACCGCCCAATTAACGCGCAAACATGGCTCGATCGATTTGGCTTTATTATTGCGAGATAAAGGTAGGCGCACTGCGACAGTCAATCGCGAAAATCTCAAGCGACAATTAGACTTTTTGGGTGTCTTAAACGCAGTCGAATTTTCGGCATTAGATTTAGATTTAGTTCGGGGCAATCCCGAAACTCGCCGACATTGGATCGATTCCTTACTATTTCAGATCGAACCAGTATACGCCCATATTTTACATGAATATCAGCGGATCTTAAAACAACGAAATAGTTTGCTTAAACAGGCAGAACATCGTAGCCTCGATCCAGCAGAATTAGAATCTTGGAATCATCAATTAATTATTACGGGTACTAAAGTTATCCGCCGCCGGATGCGGATTATCGACAGGTTAGCCCCAATTGCAAGAACCTGGCATACTAAAATTAGTAAAAATACCGAGATTTTGACAATTACTTATGCCCCCAATGTCGCGGCGATCGAAAACACACCCGAAGCAATTTATCAAGGATTTCTCGATCGATTAGCCCTCCGTAGTATTGCCGAACAAAGTTTGGGTAATACTTTAGTCGGCCCGCATCGAGATGAAATAGAATTAACTATTAATGATACCCCTGCCAAAGCTTATGGCTCGCAAGGGCAGCAACGGACGCTAGTTTTAGCCCTCAAATTAGCCGAACTAGAACTAATAGAACAAATTGTCGGCGAACCGCCATTACTACTCCTCGATGATGTTTTGGCAGAACTCGATCTGACTCGTCAAAATCAACTTTTGAGTGTCATCGAAGATCGCTTTCAAACTTTAATTACAACTACCCATCTAGGTGCCTTCGATGCCAAATGGTTGGACTCATCACAGATTTTGCAGGTTCGTTCGGGTGAGATTTTTCAGGCTTGAAATGTGGATAGAGCGTAGAGTATACGAGACAGAAGTTCGCGTAACTCCTGTTTAGGTGGCAGATAGCTTAGTATCTGGGTAAGTCACAAGGTACTAAAATTCCCTCCTCGTCAAATCTTTTTTTTACTGCTTCTTGGATTTCAAAATAAACATCCTCATAGTCGGCTGCTTGTACCCAAGGACGAACCGCGAAGCGAATGCCGAGGCTACCCCAATCCAAAACGCCAACTAATGTCTTCGGCTCTGTCAAAATTCGCCGATCTCGTTCGACAACATCCCAGATAATTTGCTTGACTCGATCGATATCATTTTCATAGCCAGTCCCAAATACCAGATCGATCCGGCGGTGGGGTTGTGCGGAATGATTGGTAAGACAATCATCGAATAACTTTCGGTTGGGTGCGACGATCGTGCGATTATCTGGTGTTATTAGAGTTGTATTGAGTGGATGAATTCGGGTAACAGTACCACCGATATTCAAACATTCGATATAGTCGCCAACTTTAAATGGTCTGAGGACGATAATTAAAATCCCAGCAGCGAAGTTTGATAACGAACCTTGCAATGCTAACCCGATCGCGACCCCAATCGAACCTAAAATTGCAATAAACGATGCAGTCTGTACGCCTAATTGACCCATCGCCACAATTACCGTCATCGCTACTACCGCAATATAAACCAAATTGCTGGCAAACGATCCTAGTGTGGCATCGATTCTGGCTTTTTGCAGCGAGTTACCAACCAGCGTTTGGAGAAACCGAGCGAGCTGAATCCCGATGAGCACGAGCATAAAAGCAGAGATCGCTTTAACACCAAAATCGGCAATCCAAATCTGGATTTTAGCTAAAAGTTCTGTCTTATTGTCCATAGAAGATTCCATCCAAGGGCAGAGGGCAGATATGTCTACTCTACCCCATTGAAGGTGACTCGATCGACACTATTAGCTAAAAAACGAGTCTCAGCATGGACTTGAAGATGATAGTGAGAGCTGCGCTTAAATAATCGAACGAGCATCCACGAGATTCCATGTAACAATAGATCGGGTTGTTGCGCTAATTTTTCTTACTTTGCAATAATTATTCTCAAACTGAGTGCGACACTCTCTCGATCGCACCACTACTTATTAAAATCTTTTGCAGGAATAACGTAAATCTTGACAACATTTTCTGTCAGAATATTAATAAGCTGCGGATCGTCAGGTGATAGTTTGACGATCGTTTTTTCCCCATCCTTTGCCTGTACTAATGCTTGAGTTCGATCGTTACTAATGCTGATTTTTTCGATTTTTTTCTGTTTTACCTTGGCGATAAACTCAGGATATGTCAATGTATTTGCTACCGAGTCAGATTTTTCAAAAAATGTAGTCACACAAGCAGATGTGCCGATCGCGATCGTCCAAATCGATACCCATTGCAGATAAGATCTAATGTTTAGGTTTCGGTTCGCTCTATCCAAGTTTTTTTCTGAATGCATGTTGTTAGGTTAATGCCAAGTAAACTCCGATTGTAGTATCTTAACTCGATCGAATGGATATCGAACATCTCTTTTACCACTGCCACCGCGAGTGAGATCGGTGTGCTGTGGATGGGGGCGGCAGCACCTAATTTTCGAGACACTAAACTTTAGGCAAAATCTAACATCTGCCCCGTATATTTAGGAAACACCTGCTGTAATTTACTTTCCTCTACTCTCAATCTCCGAGCTATCACCGTGCTCAATACATCGCGAAAATCTGTCGTCACGGCTAAATCTCGCCCTTGGTAAAGTTGCGCCGACCCCAACCCAGCCCACTTGCCATACACCTTCCCGCCGCGAATGCCGCCACCGAGCAGCCACATCACGTTCCCATGCCCGTGATCTGTCCCACCGTTGCCATTTTCTCTCACCGTGCGCCCAAATTCGGACATCACCACGATCGTGGTATGTTGATATGCTGCTCCCAATCCTTCCTGAAGTGCGACGATACCCTTGCCTAATCGCTCTAGATTGCGGGATAAATAGCCTTGGCTGGCACCTTGATTGATGTGAGTATCCCAACCGCCAACTGCCAGAAACGCTACCTGAATGCGCGAATCTCGTGCCATCAGCCGCGCCAATCTCTGCGCATCGCTAGGGAAACCGTTAGGCAATGTCGCACCATTATTTGCCATCTGCATCTCGGCTTGGAGATCTTTGAGCAGTTCGGTACGGGCAACTCTGCCCTCGCGATACGTGCGGCTGAGGGCGTCGTTATTACCATACAATCGATCGAATGCTGTGGCGACTTGGGGTTTATCGATTTGCATTCGACTACCCGCACTGCGCCCTGCGGCAAGATTGGCTACGGCTCTTTTGCCAATGAGGATGCGGGGTGTAGTCGCGCCGACGCTGACTGCTTGGATCGGATTTTTATCAGACATTACACCCAGGAGTCGATTCATCCAACCATCGCGGGTAGATTTGATACCCGGAGTGCCGCTTTCGAGATAGTCTTGGGCGTCAAAATGCGATCGCGTCTCGTCTTTGGAGCCGCACGCATGAACGAAGGCGAGGCTTTTTTGCTGCCAAAGTGGGAGCAAAGGGGCAAGAGCAGGGTGCAAGCCGAATTGCCCGTCGAGATCGAGTGCGCCGTTAGTTTGTCCTGGTTGGGGAATGGCAATTCGCGGTCGATCGGTATAATATGTGGGTTCGCGATAGGGCACGACGACGCTCAATCCATCGATGGCACCTCTAAGGAAGACGACAATCAATCGCTGTGGATTGGGATTTGTGGCAGCAGTACTTCTTGCCGCCCAACCATGAGTGCCGATACTAATTAGAGATGAAGCCGAACATAAACTAGAGCGAACGATAAATTGACGACGATTCATAAGTTTGGGCGGTTAATAATCTGCTCGCATGTCTGATATAGTTTAGACTGCTGCTCGATCGAAAAGGTTCGCAACTTTATCGACACTTGTATGCTTATCGTCGAAATTAATAACTTAGATCGACCATCTTGTTACTTTTTCATAAATTCAGGACTACCGAGGATTAATGCTGCACGAATTTCTGGACTGCTGGTAGCAATCGCTTGTTGAGTGCGAGTAGAAAAGTTATTACCTAAAGTAGCTGCTAATTTCAGCGGATCGATCGCGAATATTTGGCTAGTTGGTAAAGTATTAGCGGCAGTAGTTGTCGATGCCGAAATTGGGAGTTTGCCATTAGCCAAATTCGTCGCATAATTAATCCGCCGCGTCATACTATCGGGATTCAACCAGGCTTCTTGAGTATTCTTATAACCATTTGGTGTCGGACAACCATAGATGGGCATTCCTTGTTGCTTGAGGAAGTCATTTAATGGTTTGACATTATTTAACTCTACACCAGTCGATCGAATGGAGGAGATGGCATATTGATAGGGCGTTTTAAATTTGGTGCCATAGTATTTGCTATTCCAAAACTCAGGACTCTGGAATAGGGTATTCAATACTAATTTAATATCGCCATCGGTAGCTAGAAAGCGTTTGGCTAGTCGATCGACTAAACTTTTGGGTGGATTGTCATTGACAAAATATTGAGCCAGTTTAAAGCCAATCTGACGGGCAGTACTGGGATGTCGGGAGAGAATATCTAGAGCCTGTTCGCCTTCTTCTATACCGCTGCCGACGATTTGGCGATCGAGAAATACTTTATTACTAAAATCATGTCGATCGCGATTAAATTGAAAACTATAACCATCGGGAATCTTTTGTCCTGGCTGCTTGAATCCCCAACCTGTAAAAATCTTAGCTAATGTAACAACATCTGCTTGTTTGTAGCCGCCATCGACGCCTAATGTATGGAGTTCCATTAGTTCGCGTGCATAGTTCTCATTTAAGCCGCGATTGGGACCTTTTTTATTAGTATTCGGCGCGCTATTTCGCCAATTATCTAAATAAAATAATATCGCTGGATGTCGAGCCGTCGCACCCAATAAGTCTCTAAACTTACCAAAAGCATAAGGACGAATGGCTTGTCGTTCGTATGCACCTACCCACAGTCTATCTATCCCTTTATCTGCATAAACATTGAAATGATTGTACCAAAAGTCCACCATCACTTCTTGAAGTTGTCGTTCGCTGTAGATCGATCGCCAAAGCCTAGCTTCGATCGCCTGGTTAGTGACTTGTCTAGCTTGTTGCTGCTGAATCTTTTTGACTTCTAATACTGGTTTTTGGCCATCTACTTGGCGATTGGGATTATACCGCTGAAATAACTCTGTTGGTGTGAGATCGATCGTATCTAACTTAGCCAATCGTTCTACTAAACTTGGCGATTCAGCGATCGTATCGGGATTGAGTTGTTGCTGGATATATTTATCGACTCCCAGCTTTTGAACACGATCGATATCGTCTGGACGAATCCCCAGTGTCAGCCGATTTAAAAGATGAATAACTTTGGGGTTGACAGGTGCAGCTTGCGCAACATTTGCCAAGCCCACCCAAATGCAGCTAGTAATAATGAGTAGGTATTTGCGAGTATTCACGGTTATCAATGATCGATTATTAATTAATTTAACTGTCTTCAGGTTCGTTATCGGCAAAAATATTTACATCTAGATCGGGACTTTCTACATTAGCATCTGGGCTAAAGATCGAGTCGCGAGCGTGAGCTTCTAGAAAAAGATTGAGTTGCTGTATTTCAGCCATACTCGGTTCGGGTGGACTAATTATCTGTTGGATCGATACACCAACAATACCAGTCGCAATAATTCCAATTCCTCCAGCAATATATCGCCACCAAGATCTAGTAACAAATTGTTGTCTTGTTACTATGGGTAATCGATCGATTTCTGACATCAGTCGATCTTCTAATTCGGGTGAAGATGGTGGTGATATCGATCGATTTTGTCGTAAGAAGTTAGTTAATTGAGGATCTTCATCTGGTAAGTTATTCATCATCTGTTTGCCTTTGTTATATTACTATCCCTCGATCGAGATCGATCTGAGTGGTGATTAAATCTGAACTCCCGATTCTTCGAGAAATTTTCGCATTCCACTGCGGGCGTGAAACAATCGCGATTTGACAGTACCGACGGGAATTTCGAGAATTTCAGCTACTTCTTTTTGGGGGAGTTCTTCGAGATCGTGTAATACCAAAACCGCTCGATGTTCCTCACTCAAACAACTCAATCCTTTGCGTACCAAATCTCGATAGTGGAGCTGCATAATATCGGGATCGTCATGTTGAGTAGCGACACTTTGCGCGATCGCGTGCAGTCGCGATCGATCTTGTGCTAAAGTTTGACGACGCTCGGAAGCCACATTCCAGGCAATTCGATACAACCAAGTCGAAAATTGCGAACTTTGGCGAAATTTTGGCAATCCTTTCCACGCACGTAAAAATACTTCTTGTGTCAAGTCATCCAACATGGTGAGATCGCAAAGCTGATAGAGAATTTGGCGCACGCGTTGTTGATGGCGACGATACAACAGCCGAAAGCTCTGACGATCTCCCTCGACACAACGTTTGACTAACAAATCGTCAGCTACCAATTCAGCCCGCTCTTCCACTCTCAGCACCACCTCGCATTCCCGATACATCGAGCCATACATCATCCTCTCGTACTCCGTTCTACATTAGCTTAGACCGGAGATCGATCTAAAAGGTTCAAGCATCATCAAAATTAGATTAGCGGCTGTCTTTAGCTTTGTTAATTTTATTATTGACTTCCCGATCTACTCAATTTGTAAAATAGTATGCTCGATTTATGATGAATGATTCAGAGACGTTATTTAGAGATGTTAGACGTCAAATTTTAGAGCTAAAGTCTATTCATACTGAAGCAGCCTTGCGTGAAATAGATGTGACTATCGATCGAGTCATAGAAAACATTCAAATTAATGGCTAAATAAAACGCTCTACTACAAGTATTGTCGGACACAAGCAATGCAGTGGTGCGATCTTTCTACATACCCATCCATTCAAAGCTGTTCGTAGCTAACTATTTCGATCGCCGATCTGGCCTATATTTAGAGCTAAATAGCAATACAGGATACAAAATCAACATGGAACTGCCAGAGATCGTCAGCCACTTATTTGCCGCCAAGAAAGCCAAAGGGTTGAGTTTTGCCGACTTGGAAAAGATCTTAAACCGCGATGAGGTCTGGATTGCGGCGGCATTTTATCGACAAGCCGCGATGTCTGAAGAGGAAGCTAAATTATTGGTTGAAGCTCTAGGGATAGCTCCAATTTATATCGATACGCTGACTGATTATCCTACCAAAGGTTTAGGCCCTGTAGTGCCTACAGATCCGTTTGTCTACCGTTTTTATGAGATTATGCAGGTATACGGATTCCCGCTCAAAAGCGTGATCCAGGAGAAGTTTGGCGATGGGATTATGAGCGCGATCGATTTTACGATGGATGTGGAAAAAGAAGTCGATCCTAAAGGCGATCGAGTTAAGCTCACTATGTCTGGTAAATTTCTACCTTATAAAAAGTGGTAGTAATGTGTAAAAATCGGTAGCTGTGAACCCTTTTCATCCCAGGTAAATAAAACCCGTGACTGCACCAGAATCGCCCACTCCACAACGGACTCCATTGTACGATCGCGCGATCGCCCTGAACGCGAGAATGACAGCTTTTTCTGGCTGGGAAATGCCCGTCCAGTTTAGCGGGATTACCCCCGAACACGAGGCAATTCGCGATCGAGTGGGGATGTTTGATATTTCGCACATGGGTAAGTTTAGCTTGCAGGGTGAAAATGCGATCGAACAACTGCAAACTTTGGTACCTTCGGATCTGAGCCGTCTGAAGCCAGGGCAAGCGCAGTATACGGTGCTGTTAAATGCTCAAGCCGGAATAATCGACGATATTATCGTCTATCAAGAGGGCGCAGGAACTGTCACGCTAATCGTCAATGCGGGGACGAAAGATAAGGACAAAGACTGGTTGCTGAGTCATTTAGACCTCACTACGGTGACGTTTGAGGATTTGTCTGCCAAACAAGCTCTGATCGCTGTCCAAGGGCCAGAAACCGTCCGTCATCTCCAGCCGTTCGTCGATATCGATCTCTCGCAGTTGACGAATTTCGGTCATTCCAGAGCTTTAATTTTTAAAAACCCCGCATTTATCGCTCGCACTGGCTACACTGGCGAGGATGGTTTTGAAATTATGGTCGATCCCGAAATTGGCGTCCAACTTTGGGACGAGTTGTTAGCGGCAGGGGTCGTTCCGTGTGGCTTGGGGGCACGAGATACCCTGCGATTGGAAGCGGCGATGTGTTTGTACGGTCAAGAGATCGATGACACGACCACACCTTTAGAAGCAGGACTGGGATGGTTGGTACATCTGGATACCAAAGGTAATTTTATCGGGCGCGATGTTTTGGAACGGCAAAAGAGCAAAGGAGTCAGTCGCAAATTAGTCGGGCTAAATATGCAAGGACGGTTTATCGCTCGGCACGATTATCCGATCGCGATCGATGGCGAACGAGTAGGTATCGTCACTAGCGGCACCATGTCACCCACCCTCGGACAAGCCATCGCGCTAGCCTATGTACCGACTGAATTTGCCAAGTTAGGGCAAGTTATAGAAGTCGAAATACGCGGCAAACTGCACCCAGCGACGGTGGTCAAAAAACCATTTTATCGATCGGCCAATCGCGTATAAATCTAGCCTAAAACATAAAGCCTAAAGCCTAAAGCCTAAAGCCTAAAGCCTAAAACCTAAAACCTAAAACCTAAAACCTAAAACCTAAAACCTAAAACCTAAAACCTAACCTAAAGCCTAAAACCTAAAGCCTAAAGCCTAAAACCTAAAACCTAAAGCCTGTTGTCAGTATGGCAATCTAGTGGCGTTGGCGTAGCATCTGGTGAGAGAATCGCACACCACTAGCGATAACTTCTTCTGGAGAGCGGGAATGCTCTAAGAATCTTAATTATCTCGATCGAATGTAGCTTTTCCTGACCAAATGGGGATTTATAACTATAAGCACAAATTCGATCGCAGTGGTTATGACCGATTTCCCAGACTTCTCCCCCCAAGGCTATCGAGTAATTCGCGAACTCGGGCGAAATGCGGCTGGCGGTCGAGTCGTCTACCTGTGCGAAACTATAGCTGAACCCATCGAACGGGTGGTCATCAAACAATTTCAATTTGCCAGAGGTTCGGGTTGGTCGCAGTTTAAAGAAATCGAACGGGAAATGCAAGTGCTCAAAGACTTAGAGCATCCTGGCATCCCTTGCTATCTCGGCTCGATTCAAACCGATGATGGTTATTCGATCGTGCAAGAATTCAAAGATGCTCAGGCTCTGTCAATCCCGCGTAGTTTCGATCCCGACCAAATCAAGCAAATTGTAGTATCCATATTAGAAATTCTTGTTTATCTCCAGGACCGAATTCCGGTGGTGATTCACCGCGATATTAAGCCGGAAAATGTGCTGGTAGATGCGGATTTGAATGTCTATTTAATCGATTTTGGCTTTGCCCGGATTGGCGGTGGCGAAGTCGCCATGAGTAGCGTCGCTGCGGGGACATTTGGCTTTATGGCTCCCGAACAGCTCTACAACAAGGGGCTGACCGCAGCGACGGATCTTTATGGTTTGGGGGCGATGTCGATCGCGCTGTTGACTCAGACCAAATCGACTCGCATGGACGCGCTCATCGATGAAGATGGCAAAATTACGTTTCAACATCTGACGCCAAAACTCAGTATCCGGTTTATGGAGTGGCTGGAAACCATTGTCGCACCGCGACTGAGCGATCGCTATCCTAATGCTGAAGCCGCTCTGACGGCTCTCAAGCCCATTTATGTCGTGCGCTATCCCTCAGTCGAATTTAGCAATACTATTCTGCAATTTGCCGCCACTAGGTTAGGTGAAAAAATTACGAAAACGATAACTGTCACCAATTCTACTGCCGATACGCTCCTTGAAGGTACTTGGTCGATCGAGCCACACCCACACGATCCACCCAATGCTCGCGATCGCCATCATAAGTGGATTTCGTTCTCATCTAGAGAAGTCAAAGGCAATCGAGTTGACTGTGAAATTACTGTCGATACTAGCAATTTGATTTCTCAAGCAGTGGGAAGTCGATCGATCGTCTTGCGGAGTAATGCGGTACCAGATAACCATTCAATCCTCCTCGAAATTAAGACGGCACCGTTACCAGTTCGACTCAGAAAATTGCCTGCTGAGGCAATAATTTTATTTTTACTGTTTACTTTTGGATGCGGGCGGAGTATCGATTGGAATGTTTGGTATGGAGCTGGTATTGGTGTTTCGCTAGGCTTTTTAGTTGCGGTATGTTTGGCAGCTTTTTGGTTTTTCGTACCTGCCGATCGATTACTCGCACCGCTGTATTTATACACCAATATCCGCCAAGATTTATTAGTATTACTTAATAGCACTCCGCTTGCTGTTCGAAAAGCTTTGCTAAAAATAGAAGCAAATTTTGTAAAGATTGTCGAGCGATGCATTAAAAATTCTCTAAAGATTCAATCTGCTTATACCAAGATCGAAAACAGAATTTATACTGGAGCAATTATTGGGTGTTTATTTGGTATTTGGCATGGAAATCTAGCCACAGGAATCATTAGCGGCACGATCGGGAGTACGATTGGTATCTTCGTTCACAATCGCAGCCTACCTAAATACAATCGAGAATCGCACATTCCTAATTATGCTTTCATTGGCGCGATCGCTAGCGGCTGGATTAGTTCCTACCTGATGAACTTGATTTATCAGATTAGCATTCAATCCAGTGTAGGAACTTTAATTGGCATTATTGTAGGCGCACAGGCTGGGACGATCGCGACTCTACTCGATCGACACTACGATCGGTTACCAAAAGACATCAGATATTCTCACATATTCCTGTTTATCATGTTTGAATCAACTGCGATATTTGGAGTCAATTTAGGAGCTTCTTGGGGACGAGTTTCTAATATTTATGTGATTTCAGCTATCTTAGGTGCAAGTAGTATACTATTTTACATGCTATTTTATTTACCTTCACAATACAACAAAAAAATTGCTACTTATCGGCAAAAAGAAAAGCATTTGATGAAACTATAATTATCGATCGCTCTACTTATTTAAGCTCGGTTCGAGCCGATCGATGCCAGAGGTATTGTAGCCAACATCAGAAAGATCGGCACGATCGTGCTTTGAGAGTCGAACTAATCTCGATCGTATGTAGCTTTTCCTGACCAACTGGGGATTTATAACCATAGGCACAAATTTTATTACCGTGGTTATGAGCGATTTTCCAGACTTCTCACCCCAAGGCTATCGAGTAATTCGCGAACTCGGACGAAATGCGGCTGGCGGACGAGTCGTCTACCTGTGCGAAACTAGCGATGAACCGACAAAACAGGTAGTCATCAAACAATTTCAATTTGCACGGGGTTCGGGTTGGTCGCAATTTAAAGAAATCGAACGGGAAATGCAAGTGCTCAAAGATCTAGAGCATCCCGGTATTCCCCGCTATCTCGGCTCGATTCAAACCGACGATGGTTATTCGATCGTCCAAGAATTTAAAGATGCTCAGGCTTTGTCGATCCCGCGTAGTTTCGATCCCGACCAAATCAAGCAAATTGCGGTAGCTGGATTAGAAATCCTCGTTTATCTTCAAGAGCGACTACCTGTGGTGATTCACCGCGACATTAAGCCAGAAAATGTCTTGGTCGATGCAGATCTCAATGTGTACCTAATTGACTTTGGTTTTGCCCGCATTGGTGGTGGCGAAGTTGCCATGAGTAGCGTTGCGGCGGGGACATTTGGCTTTATGGCTCCCGAACAGATGTATAACAAGGGACTGACTGCCGCGACAGATCTTTACGGTTTGGGGGCGATGCTGATTGCCCTGTTAACTCAAACCAAATCCACCCGCATGGACGCGCTCATCGATGAAGATGGCAAAATTACCTTTCAACATCTGACACCAAAACTGAGTATCAGGTTTATGGAGTGGTTAGAAACCATGGTCGCACCGCGACTGAGCGATCGCTACCCCGATGCTCAAGCGGCTCTGACGGCTCTAAAACCGATTTATGTAGTCAGGTATCCTTCTGTCGCATTCAGTCAGCCTAGCCTGCAATTTGCTGCCACTAGATTAGGTGAAAAAATTACGCAAACGCTCGTTGTTACTAATACTACCGCCGATACATTACTCGAAGGTACCTGGTCGATCGAGCCTCATCCCCACGATCCACCCAATGCCACCGATCGCAATCATAAGTGGATTTCGTTCTCGTCTAGGGAAGTCAAAGGTAACGAAGTACAATGCGATATTACCGTCGATACTAGCAAATTAATCGCTCAAGCCCGTGGCACTCGATCGATTATCTTGCGGAGTAATGCAGTACCAGAGACACACTCGATTCCACTCGAAGTAACGACGGCGTTGCTGCCCTTCCAAGCTAAACAATTGCCATCTGAAGCAATGATTTTATTCTTCATATTTGCGATCTTCTGTGGGAGTAGTTTGAAGGTCAGTGGTGCCTGGGAACGAGCGGGAAACGCGATCGCTGTTGGATTTGTGATGTCTGGAATTACCATGTTTTTAGCAAGTGGCTCTCAATATCATTCTTCGGGTACTAAAATTCGGACTTGGACTGGTGCTGCTTTTGGCGGGCTTTCTGGTTTTCTGGTGACTGGAAACTTGGCGGGAGCTATTGCTGGAGGTTCTTTTGGGGGATTTGCCGGATTTATCGCTGGGGGGATTAATATGGCTGGATCTATGGAAGGAGTCAAGATCGGTCTTCAGCCAATCTTCGGCGCGATCGTGGCTAGTGTTATTAGTTTTATAACAGGGGAACTTGCTACGGCTGGCGCGGGAGCCGGAATCATTGTGGGAGCTGTCCTCGGTCTGCAAGCTGGGATCTTAGGGTATCTGTACGATCTCGATTATGCCCCACTCCCCGAAGCCAGAAAATATCGTCGCGGCTTTATTTTTATCGTACTAGAACTGATTGCACTGTTGGGGATTAACTTGAGTGTTTGGATCGGCAGACCCAATTTATATGTGACGATCGTCTCGTTGGTATCGGCGGCAGGGTTAGCTTATCTATTGTTCTATCTACCCTCGCAGCGATTTAAACAGATCGCTGCTTACCGTCAGCGGGAGAAGCATTTGATTAAGCTATAATTATCACTTCTATTTAATGATTCTAAAACCCTCATAAAATGCTTAAAATTTAGTATCCTCTAGCCCTAGCTCTCATGGCTAAATTTTACGATCGACTCGAGCCGCAATTGTGTAAATTTATTGCCGAACAAAAGCTGTTTTTTACTGCCACAGCTCCAGATAACGGACGCATCAATCTATCGCCCAAAGGAATTGATTCGTTTCGGTGTTTGGATTTCGATCGAGTGGCTTACTTGGATTTGACGGGAAGTGGCAATGAGACAGCCGCGCATCTGCACCAAAATGGGCGGATGACAATTATGTTTTGCAGCTTTACTGCTAAGCCCTTAATTCTTCGACTGTATGGCAAGGGCGAAGTCATCAGTCCCGATACCGAGCGGTGGCACGATTTAATCGATCGATTTGCCGATCTTCCTGGCAAACGGCAGCTCATTTTGCTCAAGATCGAATCAGCACAGACATCTTGTGGTTATGGCGTGCCGATTTACGAGCTTCAGGAAGAACGATCGACTTTAACCAATTGGGCGATCGACAAAGGTGCCGAGGGAGTCAGAGCATATCAACTCCAAAAAAATCACACTAGTATCGATGGATTGCCAACTCATCTAACATGAGAATAATCGGCGAAACTGAGGCGAGTAAAGTTTCAGTCTCGAATACATCTTTTGGCGAACAATTTTTAGCAATTCATTGTCTGTCGTCACAGGTAGCTCGCGATACTTTAGGCGGGTAAAGTATCGCCGTTAGCAAAATAGTATCGATCGACTACACCGTTGACTCTTAAAACCTAAAGCCCGATCGGGATTATCAGGATTTTTGGATTAGCAGGATCGGTCTGTTGACAAGCGGTCTAATCCTTTTCCTGCTAAAGCCTAAAGCCTAACAATGCTATAATCCATAGCAATAAATAAGTATAAATACTAAGCCCGTCTCGCCCGATCGATGGGTAGGAAACGAGCTTATTCAAAATCAGCTAATACATCCAAAATATATGCTCGGTAAGTATTCGCATTTAGGGATTTTCGGGAGCATCGCCGTCACCACGATCGTGGTAGTACCATTAGTTAGGGCGCAAGTTGCTACCCCCAAGCTCTATATCTCCTTCCCGCCCGCCAATTATCAAACCGCATCCGATCGGATCTTCTTGATCGGCAGCGCGCCTAGCGAAGGCAAGGTATCGGTAAATAATAAACTCGTTCCGCGCTCCCAAAAGGGGCACTTTGCTTCAGTCTTCAATCTTAAAGTCGGAAAAAATACCTTCGAGGTCGATTATAAAGGACAAACCAAAACAATCGTCGTGACTCGTGCTGGTGCCGAGAAAACTCCGCCGCCAAAAGACAATTTTGCACCCAATTCCTTAGAGCCGCAAGGCGATATGGCGCGGATGCCTGGAGAATTAGTCTGCTTTGGGGCAAATGCACCGACAAAAGCAAAAGTGCAGGTAAATGTTGCCGGACAAGATATCCCCTTAAAAGAACAAATTAATAGTGTCGAGCTACCCGATAATAAGGCTGCGCTAATCGATCGCAATCAACCGCAAGCGATGTATGGTGCGGGACAGTATTTGGGTTGTGCGATCGCTGCTGCTGCGGCAGATTTGGGCAATCCTACTTACAAATTAGAAGTAGGAAATCCCCCGACGACAGTCTCTCAATCCGCACCAGGTAAAATTCAGATTCTCTCACCAACTGATTTAGATATTGCCGAAGTTACAGTCGAGAATGGGATCGCACGCACGGGTCCGGGTTCGGATTTTAGTCGGCTGACGCCGCTCCCCAAGGGCACTCAGGCATCCATTACCGCTCGTCAGACGGGGAATAATAATGGCAAGCAAACGAACTGGGTCCGACTCGATTACGGTGGCTGGATTCTGGCAGAGCAAGTACGAATAACTAGCGGCGTTACGGTTCCGCCTAAAACGATCGTCAAGAGCTTAACCAGCAAAGAGCGCGACGGAGCTACCGATGTCACGATTCCGCTGCAAGTGCCAGTGCCAATTACCTTAGAGCAAGGGACGAATACACTGACGTTAACGCTCTACAACACCACCGCCCAAACCGATATCATCCGCTTTAACGATAACCCAACCGTTTCGCGCCTGGATTGGAAGCAACTCAGCCCTGGAGTCGTGCAATATGTCTTTAACCTCAAATCTAGACAACAGTGGGGTTACAAGCTCAGATATCAAGGTAGCAACCTCGTGTTATCTCTGCGACACCCACCCAAACTCGACAAGAGTAACCCGCTCAAACCCCTTGCAGGCACTAAAATTCTTTTAGATCCCGGTCATGGCGGTAAGGACCCTGGCGCAGTCGGGCCGAATGGCTATACCGAAAAAGAGGCCAATTTATATGCGTCCAAACTATTGGCAAACGAACTAGCCATGCGCGGTGCGGCAGTATATCTCTCGCGAGAATCCGATAAATTTATCGAACTGAGCGATCGTCAGGCAATCATCGATAATCTCGAACCGACTATCGCGCTATCGGTACATCATAACTCGCTCCCCGATGGCGGCAACCCAGACACCAAAGGCTTCTCTACATTCTGGTACCACGCTCAAGCCCAAAGCCTCGCCATGTATCTCCATAACTATGTAGTCAAAGATACGGGGCGTCCTTCCTATGGGGTATTTTGGGATAATCTCGCGCTAGCGCGTCCGGTATCTTCGCCATCGGTGCTACTAGAGTGGGGCTTTATGAGCAATCCTAGCGAGTTTGAATTGATTGCTACTCCTGAAGAACAACAAAAAATGGCCAAGTCGATCGCCGATGGCGTCACGCAGTGGATGCTCGCGGCTACCAAGTAACGTGAGTTGTGGATCGAGGATGGACGCTCGATAATTCATAGCTTCGTTTTTACACCATCCTCTGATGAATTTGCGGATGGAATCGCGCTGATGTGTGTATTGAGTGAAACACATGCATCAAGGTTTCTCCGCGTATTTTCACTTCGATCGTTAAAAGACCTGTTTGCTAACTGACATTTTTCGGATCGATCGAGCTGGCAAATCCTCCCGCCTAAAACCAAAAGCCTCAAACCTCAAACCTAGTTTGTATATTTCCCGTAACAACGATCGACAGTCGATCGCCTGGATATGCTACTTTGCTAAATAGTCGCCAACGACTGCTTTTACAAATATTTTTAATTGAACCTCATTCACCTTGCGGATATGACAGCTTTCTCTACTGACAATAAGATAACCAATGATGCTTTTCTGCCTCCTACCAATGCCAAAAGTCGGATCGTGCAGTTTATGCGGGACTTTCAAGATAGTGTCTGTCAGGGCTTAGAAGCGGTCGATGGCGGTGGTACATTTCAAGAAGAAAGCTGGGATCGTCCCGAAGGTGGTGGCGGTCGCTCGCGGGTGATGAAAGAAGGTAATGTTTTCGAGCAAGGTGGGGTAAATTTTTCGGAAGTTTGGGGCGACCATTTACCACCTTCAATTTTAAGTCAACGTCCCGATGCGGCTGGACATCGCTGGTTTGCGACGGGTACCTCAATGGTACTGCATCCACGCAATCCTTATATTCCGACAGTCCATCTCAATTATCGTTACTTTGAAGCTGGCCCCGTGTGGTGGTTTGGGGGTGGTTTGGATCTAACGCCTTACTATCCGTTTGCTGAGGATGCCAGTCACCTGCACAATACGCTCAAAGCCGCCTGCGACAAGCACAGCTCCGATTTATACCCGACTTTTAAATTATGGTGCGACGAGTACTTTTATCTGAAGCATCGGAATGAAACTCGCGGCGTGGGTGGGATTTTCTTCGACTATCAAGATGGGCAAGGAGCATTGTATCGCGGCCCCGACCCCCAAGGCCCTGCGGCGCAACATAGCGACTCGATCGGGATTCCCGCACCGCGTACTTGGGAAGAGTTATTTGCAATTTCTCAAGACTGCGCGAATAGCTTTTTACCAGCATACCTGCCAATCGTCGAACGCCGCCGGAACACTGAATATGGCGATCGCCAGCGGAATTTTCAGTTATATCGGCGCGGACGCTATGTAGAATTTAATCTCGTCTACGATCGCGGTACGATCTTTGGATTGCAAACCAATGGACGTACAGAATCGATTCTGATGTCTCTACCACCCCTCGTCCGTTGGGAATACGGCTACCAACCCGAACCAAATTCCCCCGAAGCCGAACTCTACGAAACCTTTCTCAAGCCTCAAGACTGGGCAAATTGGAAAGGATAAGAGATCTTCTAGAATTTTAGATAATATTCTGAAATCTAGCGGGTGGGCACTGCCCACCCCACATTTTTAATTACTAAAACCTAAAGCCTAAAGCTTAAAGCCTAGCCCCTAAAGCCTAACCCCTAACCTACTTGTCCATGCAAAATTGATAAAAAAGATCGGCATCTAAAAAAGGTTGTCGATCGGATAAGTTTTTGACCCAATTGTCATCAATCAATCTTTGTCCGAGCATGACTGCCTGTTGCCGATCGAGCGAGAGTCTGGCTGACATCCAGTCTACCGCTTCGCGACCGATAAAACATCGCAGATAGGGAAGTCTAAAACTTTGGGCGCGATTTTCGATCGTCACACCTTGTGGCGATCGCATTTCGTTAACTAGTTGAGAAAGATTTAAATATTTAACAATATCCCAAGCATCTTTGACGATTTTAAGTACGTAGCGATCTTCATACCAAATTGTCGCAACATCGCCATCTTCTACTAATAGACAAGCTACGGCTGGTTCTGGATCGAGATAGCTGCGACGCATTTCGGCGATCGCTAACTGACGTTGGTGGACGGGATAAATATTACCGCGCACGAATAGATTTCCCTGATAGCTGACCCCGCTGACAATTTCTGATGTAGTGCCAAACTGACGGACGAGTTGACAATAACTGACGTCCTGTGACTTGAGTAACATGCCACTTGATTGCCCAATGGGACTAAATTAAATTTATATATAACAGTCGATGCACGAGTAGCATTCACAGCGAAGGATTCGCTGCTACTGTGACATATCAATTAATATACCCATCTAGAATAGAGATATTAACTTGTCAACCATTTTGAATTGGGGTTTGCGGCTCTAGCACGCTTTTGTTTCCCGATGGTTTAGAGAGATAGCGACGCGTCAATACAAGATAAGACAAGGAATTGAAGATTGCGGAAGTCTTGTTATATATCGAAAAAAGATCTCGACCGAATCTCGATCGAGATCTTTTTATTAAATTTTACTACTATTCAAAAACAAGAGTTTAAAATTAGCTGAGTACGTAAAAAGGTAGATTATAGCTCTCTATCTTACTGCGATCTGCCAATACAGCGATGACTTGAATTAGTGAGTAAATACCAACCCGATCGACCTATAAATTGGCCACGGCTAGCGCACCTCAAACCCTATTGACAAAGGGATTGCTGCTGAGGGCTTCTATTTGAGAAAGATCTGAGCTAGGGTAGGTACGAGCGTCCATCTAGCGATTACAGTGAAAGTAATGCCGACACAAGTAGAAAAGAAGAAGCAAAAAACTGAAACAGTCGGAGCGACGAATTTAGACAGCCAAGAAATTACAAAGAAGTTTGGGCAATACTTTCAAGATATTAAAGATCCCAGAACCCAGAGGACGAGAGTACATCTACTCAAAGACATTATCACCATTGCCATCTTGGCAGTAATCGCAGGAGCAAAAGGATGGGAGGATATGGAAGAGTATGGTGTGAATAAGCAAGAGTGGTTAAGTACATTTCTAGAGCTACCAGGCGGAATCCCCAGCGCCGACACATTTAGAAGAGTATTTGAAAAAATCAATCCCAAAGAATTAGAGCAATGCTTTCGGCTGTGGGTGCAATCACTAATTGAGCAACTAGGAGTGGAAGTAGTCGCCATTGATGGTAAAACCAACAGAGGTTCATACGACAGGGCATCTGGGGTCAAAGCGTTGCACATGGTGAGTGCATGGGCGAGTGAGCATCGATTGGTCTTGGGACAAACAAAAGTCAGTGCTAAATCTAATGAAATCACAGCGATTCCCGCATTATTAGAATTGCTAGACATTCAAGGCTGTATCATCACTATCGATGCAATGGGCACGCAGAAATCGATGGCGACGAAGATTACTGGAGCAAATGCCGATTATGTGTTAAGCCTTAAGGATAATCATCCAACACTACACCAACAAGTCAAAAGCTGGTTTGAGACAGCACAATCACAGGGGTTTAAAGGCGTAGATGTCAGTATTAGTCAGCGGGTGGAGAAAGGACATCATCGGATTGAAAACCGGAAAGTTTACACTGTCCCTGTTTCACAACTACCATTGCTGTATCAACAAGACCAGTGGAGTGGACTGCAAACAGTTGTGATGGTTGTACGCAAGTCTCAGTATTGGAACAAGACCACTCATGAAGTCCAATTTTACCTAACCAGTCTTCTCAGCGATGCCAACCGGATTGGTAGTGCGATTCGCCAGCACTGGGGGATTGAGAATTCTGTCCATTGGACATTAGATGTCACCTTTGATGAGGACAAATCTCGCATTCGTTCTCTCCACGGTCCGCAGAATTTTGCCGTGTTACGTCGCCTTGCACTTAATGCCTTAGAACGTGAGACATCTTTTCGGCGTAGTATTCGTCAAAAGTCCCGGCGAACCGCGATGAATGACCGCTATATGCTTGCTGTCTTATCTGCGGCTGTTCCCACTTCCCATCCAAGCACATCCGCTTGTCAATAGGTTTTGAGATGCGCTAACCGTGATAAATTGGCACGAAAAGTATACTGATGAGATTGGATCGCTATAACGATCTTCTATGAGTAGCTAAGCTCAATAATCGATCGGTTAGTTGACTACTCGATCGAACTCGCGCTGAGCGAATGGCATCGATCTACGGAGATTATCCAATGCGTACTTAATATCTTCACCCGGATCTACTGCCACCCAACCATCTGTTGTCGAAACTCTAGCTTCAAAGTGCAAGTGTGGGCCAGTTGAGTTACCAGTGCTGCCAACACGACCGATGACGGTGCCTTGTTCGATTCTTTGTCCTGGTTGGACAAAAACTTCCGAAAGGTGGCCGTAAAGAGTCTGCTGAATGCCATTGTGTTGAATGACAACTGTTTTACCATAGCCGCCGAGCCAACCAGCAGAGACAATTACTCCCGATCCTGAAGCCACTACTGGCGTGCCCATTGGAGCACCGATGTCTACACCCGAATGGAAGCGACGACTCCCGGTTATGGGATGCGTGCGCCAACCAAAGCCCGAAGTAGTTGGAGCTGGACTGGTGAGTGGATAGATAAATTCTCCGCCAGCCAGATTCGATCGATCTTCGGTGAAAGTTGTAGTTGCTGCCTGGGCATTAGATCCAGCAGGACGAACGCTGGGGATTGCCGATACTGCTGGTACCACTTTAGTGCCAGTTAATTTGGGGAGTTGCGCTACAGGCAGAACTTCGATCCGTTGGTTGCGCGATGTGGGTACAGAAATAGCTGAGGAGTTGCTACTAGCAGCGTTCGATCTACCGCTGGTGACAGGCGGAGTCATCGGCTTGACGACTGTCGAGTAACGCTCCGCCGCAATCGTGCGTGGATTTTGAGTATAAGAATTAGCTTTTGATGCGCTGGCGGATGTAGAGTTGAGTGTAGGTAGCGCAGTGACTTCTGGAACTGTCTGATAACCCTGAGCAGACTGTGGGGAAATCGCTGGAGACTGGTTACTGACGATCGGTACGGAGCGAGCCATCGGCCACTGTGAAGGTTTGAGCAGCGGTTGGATCTGACTGCTGGTACTGGCAACTCTTTCTCTGGTGAGATTGGGAATCTTGTTGCTCAAGGGAGCTGGAACGGGAATCTCGATGGAC
This sequence comes from Chamaesiphon minutus PCC 6605, assembly GCF_000317145.1. GTDB lineage: Bacteria > Cyanobacteriota > Cyanobacteriia > Cyanobacteriales > Chamaesiphonaceae > Chamaesiphon > Chamaesiphon minutus. The sequence goes on from NC_019697.1 coordinate 4,864,542, forward strand.
GCGGTAGTGGCTGCTTGGGCTAATGCCGAACCATTGACGCCAACGGTGTAGTTATCTGCGGTGAGTAGATCGGTGTGCTTGGGACGGACGATCGTGCCAGTGGGGGAGATTGCTGCCGAACTAGGGGCGACAGCCACAGGGACTTCCCGATTTGGCAGTTGTGCTGGAGAGATCGGCTCTACTGAAGGCTTAGGAGCTGTCGGTAGGTCAGGGCCAAATATCTCTCGCTCTGCGGATTTTGGCGTGCCTGGGGCACTCGCTCTCGATGCTTGGATGAATGCTTGTGCTTCTGTTTGTGATGTAGATATTGGTTTTAGATCCGCCCAAACGATGCCAGTGCTACCGATAAAGCTGAGGCTGCCGAGCCAAGCCACAATCTTTAACAGTAGAGGATTTCGGAAGAAGATACTCAACCGAGGCTGTTTGCGTGAGTGATGCGATATTTTTTCTGCCTTGCTGGTCATAATTAATTTTTAATTCAACGCAGTCTTTGTTCAGAACTATTCATCCGCTTCAGCATCGCAAAATAGTTAAGTTTGCAGATGTCCAAAGTTACTAACCCTCGTAGCCCAAGGTAAAGGTACCAGGCGCAAAATAAGTTTCAATTACCTCTGTGGTATTTGCAAAACCGATTCGTAACTCTCCTTGTGGTGAGATTCCCAAAACGGTTCCTAACTTACCATTGACAATCGTCGAGCGTCCACGGGCATGAAGTAGTTCCAGATAGTCCAACAGTAAACTGTCGATCGTTGCTGGAGTGCAACGTTTGTACCCGCTTATAATTCCCCTAATAGTACAGCTTGTTAACATCTCGATCGAGAAATTTCGGTAATTTGGCCGATCGTCATTGTAGGTTACTAAATTTATAGCGTTCGATCCCACTGGGTTGGCATAATTAATTCCTACACCCACAATTGCTTGGTAGATTTTACCTTGTGATACCTTTGTCTGCGTTAAAATTCCTCCCAATTTTCGATCGGCTAACATCAGATCGTTAGGCCATTTGATAGAGACAGGTATATCCTTTAGTCTTAATTGATGCGCGATCCCCCAGACAATTCCAAGCGTTAATTGATGCACGTTTGTAGCTGGTAGATCTGGAGAAATTGCTAGGGATAGATACAATCCACCTAGCTCGGAGTCCCATTTTTTTCCTTGTTGTCCGCGTCCGGCTGTTTGGGTTTTGGCAATGACGATCGTGCCCGATTGCGCATTATCTCGATCGATTAGTTGCGACAACTTATCATTAGTTGAGGTGAGATTCTCAAAGATATGGAGATTGAACTCTAAATCTAAAGAGCGATCTTCGGCTAATATATCTAGTATTTTTTGACGATCCATTGATAGTTGATAGTTGATAGTTGATAGTTGATATGTACCTTATTTAATTTTGTCTTTTATCTTCAATTTCGACAATTTCGGTGTAGTCAAAATCGTTAGGACTATGCTGAATTAGGGGATAGCGATGGCGATCGATCTCTAGGTAGTCTTCGGGGGAATCTAATTTAGAAGTATAGTAAGTTAAAACATATTGCTTGCCAATTTTTGACTGCATTTCGGTTTCGACTTCATCGCGCCATTGAGTTTTGGTAACTAGAACGATTAGTTGGCTGGCTAGTTGGGGTAAGATCTGGGCAATTTGGCGACGCGAGATTCGATCGAGACTGCCAAACGGTGAATCCATAACGATTGGGAAGGTATTGCTTTGGGGGACGGTGAGTAATTTTTGTTCGCTCCATTCGCGCACGCGCTCAATAATCCCCCCAATAAATGAGAGACTGAGGATCTGATTTTCACCAGTAGAGGCGGCGACGATCGTTTCGACACCTCTAGTATTTTCGACTAACATTAATTCGTATTTTTCGGTAATTTTAGGTAGATATGGAGTGACCGAAATAGTTTGAAAAATTCTTTGGACTTGCCGTTCGAGTTCGACCCGAAATTGTTGCTCTTGGCGATCGCGCATGACGATTAATTCTTCAATTGCCGAGCGGGTGGCTTGGAGACGACGTTGAGCTAAACTTTGACGATCTTGGTTCGCTTGTTGTTTGGTAATTTGCTTGGCAAGCGATCGAACTTGGCCTTCGAGGTGAAAGATTTGTTGTTTATTTTGACCCTGAGTGAGGATGAGGTCGCGAACTTTGATTTCGATATCGTCGAGTCGCTTTTGCAGATTGCTAATTTCAAGATTAGTATCTTGACGCAGTTGGGTTTCGAGTCGATCGATCTGAATTTCTAATTGACTAATTTCTGACCTAGCAGTAGTGACAATTTGCTGTTGTAGATCGATCGCCTGCCAAAATTCATCACCTTGAGCTTGAAAATCTTCGACCTGGGTTATCAACCGCATCGTTGTCTCTTCAATGACAGCAATACTGGCACGAGACAGCCAAGTTTGCATCTGAATATATGCAGGAGTGTTAGGGCGTAATTCTGCGCCGCACAGACAATTTTGATGCTGAATCAGTCGAGCGATAAATTCTCGCGATATGCCTTGATTTAGTTCGCCGCGATCGCGTAATTCGGCGACGAGATGTTGAAACTTTAGCGTCAGGTTTGGTAGTAAAACGGTGTATGCTTGAGTAGAGATTAATTGCTTAATCGCTGACTGGGCTTGACGAAGTTGAGTTTGGTGGATCGCTTTATTACTTTCTAATTCTTGTCGTTGCTGTTGGATGGCAGTAGCGGCAGTGAGTTCGAGCAGATAGTTATTAATTTCGCGTTCGATCTCTTTGAAGTTAGCAATTTCGCGCTCGATCTCTGCTTGCCGAGACTCAATATTATCGATCTCTTGCTGGCATTGTTGTTGCGATTTGAGTAAATCTTTAGTTGCAGTATCGCCAATTTGAGCTAGTTCGGTTTCGAGCGTTTTTTTAGCTTCACCTAAATGCTTGATCGCTCGATTTAGGACTTCTACCCCCAGAAGAATTTTAGTAGCTTCAGCGATTTCGAGTCGTTTATCCTGACGGACGATTTGCTCGATCCGTTCGCCATCGAAAAAGAAGTACTGGTGGAGACTGGCGGGTAAGATTCTGCCAATGATTTCGTCTGGTGGTTGTTGGGGGTGCAGCCATTTACCATCGGCATCGCCGATATATAAGTAGAGTAATTCGTTGTTGACGATATTAACTGTGTCTGGCTGTTTGTAGGCGCGACACATCCGTTTGGCGCGGTAACGTTTGCCATCGTGTTCCCAGGCGACTTCCACCCACGTATCGACGGCGGTACCGATCTCAGCTTCGGCGATGGCTCGCTTATTGACTAGTTGCTGCGATTCGGCAAAGGCGGCGGTAAATTTTTCGTAGAGTACCCAGGTAAACGCATTGAGGAGGGTAGTTTTACCCGCACCATTATTGCCATGAATGATGGTAGTGTTGCGATCGTTGTCGTTAGCCAGACGCACTTCTGGCGTCTCACCATAAAATTGGCGGAAGTTACACAGCCGAATGGCAGTCAGTTTCATGTAACCACCTCTTTAATAATTTTGAGAATATCATCATTAATCGGCGAATTCTTTTTGCGATCGAGCCTGTCGCGTTCGAGCTGGAGAACGCGCTCGATAATCTGACGGACTTCAGGAGTAAGGTGTGGAGTCATTATGTAACGATAGGAATCTTGGAAAATACAGAAAATGTAGAAAAATTCTGTTCGATTGGAACTAAATATGAGAGAGTATCGTCAACTTTTATACTTGCAACAATTATTATTGTATTATGAAAAAGCTTTTACCCCTGTTCGCGATCGCGGCTACTTGCATTGCTACGGCACTTACTCAAGCTCCTGAAGCGGCAATGGCTGGCGGTATCGGCAACAATTATATCGGCCCCGCAGTTACTTTTGGCGGTGGACAAAGTGTCTTTGGTATCAACAGCAAACTAGGTGTTGCAGATAATATTTCTCTACGTCCCTATGTATTGTTCCCTTCTGGTGGCACGCAGTTTGGTACTAGTCTGACTTATGACTGGGATCTGCGTCAATCTCAGATCGCGTTTACTCCCTTTATCGGTGTTGGTGTTGGCTTCCAAACTGGTAACTCAAATAATACGACTAATGGTTTTGCCCAAGTCGGTGCAGATTTCAATGTTGATGAAAGCTTTTCCTTGTTAGGTTCGGTAGCCATTCCCTTTAGCAGCAATAATGCGAATACTAGCGTTACTGTAGGTGCTAATATTCGCTTCTAAGCGATCGAGTTATTGATAACCGCAGCGGTTAGAAACCGCTGCTAATGTTGCGAAGTCCGCCTTCGCGGACTAGCTAATCAGTCCGCGTGCGCGTAGCGTCTCTTAAATAAGGCGAACTTTGCATCATTAGCGACGAATTCCAGTCGTTGGGTGTGCTTCTTTCCGAGACACTACGCGGACGCATTAGCTCCGCAATCAGAAAAGTGGGGGTAATTTATGGATTACCCCCACTTTTTTGGGTCGATCGAGACCTACACTCCCAGCGAACCGCGCGTCACACCGAGTTGACTGCTCAGTTGCAGGCTTTTCCACAATTCGGTACCGCTAATTTGACCGCCTAATAATTGTTGATAATAGCCGATCGTTTCACTAACAGTTTGCGGCGATTCATTGACAAACTCTAACCGGAAATTATAGACGCCTAATTCCACCAAGCGGTGGATATATTCCGCCCCAGTTTGAGCCACACCGTTGAATACCGTATTCCGACAGCCAGCATCGGCTTGGAGAATATGTTCCGTTCCCACACGATCGCGTAATTTGACTTGATGTTCGTCGCAAGGACGACCGCAATTGGTATAGTCGGTACCTTCAGATAAGAAGGTGCAAAAAACGCAGTGTTCCATGTGGAACATCGGCATGTGTTGATGGATCGTCACCTCAAACCAATCGCGCGGACAACTGCGGATTAGGGCGGTTAATTGGTCGATATTCAGGTCGTAGGAGGCTGTAAGGCGATCGAAAGTGTAGTTTTGATAAAAATAGTCAGCCGTCAGCGGATTGGCAACATTCAGGGCAAAATCGCCGATACACCGATCCGTTTTAAAAAACTCTAAGTGATCGTAGTTTCTAATTAAATAACCATCGGCATCGCTCGATCGCACTTGTTCTAAAATCCAATTTTCCCCCGGTTTGGTAATTCTTGGCGGCGCGACAAATATTTGGGGTGGATTGCTTTTAGACTTGGCGGCGCGAACTAATTGCACGGCTTCGTGATATTTGCGCGGATCTTCGAGTTCGCAATAAATAGTCGCAATTCCCGACTCGATCGCGGCTGGAATTTGGTCTAGTTTACGGACTAAAATAATTAATTGTGGTGGATTGAGAACAGCTCGATCGACCTCAGGCAATAAGTCTGTTAATTTATTAGTCGGCGATAGTTGCCAAGATTTCGGTTGACTGCGCGCCTCAGTTAATTTAGTCACTAATTCGCGGCGGATTTGATTGAGCGCGCTGACAGGTAACATCAGATCGTCAACCAGATGATTAGTCAGACTTCCCAATCGAAATGGCGTATTACCCAAGCGTCCTAATTGAGAGCTGAGCTTATCCGTCGTCAGCGGTTGATTTTGCGCCGCAACTAACAATATTTCCGATTCTACCTGCACCACATACCCCACTTCATCGCGAGCGATCGCGATTAATGGTTGATTAATTTCGCCATGGATTTCTAAATCGATCGAGCGTTGGAATTTGGGTACATCACCAGCATAAGTTTGACGGACTTGTTTATCCAATTCTGGATCGCTAGTTTTCCAAACTTTATCGCCGATATATACCTGCCGAAAATTCACCGCACCGCGCCCGAAACTCAGCATCACTTCCGACTGACGCTCGTTCTTAAATACCTCATAAACACGCCCCCCTTCCTCGCGATCTTCGGGATGTCCGCAATCGAAGACGATTCCGTCACCAGCCTTAATCGGCGCGATCGGATCGATAGCAATTGCCTCGCGATCGGGATAAACTCTAGTAACTTCCCCTAAATATACGCCCCGTTTTTTCCCAAAGCGAGCATGTACCAAGGCTTGGTTATTAATCCCTTCAAACCACCCCGTATATAACCCGCGAGAAAAAGCCATTTCTAAGTTATATAAATCTCGATCTGGTTCGGCAGAAATACCCAAATCTGCGACGATGCGGTCTAAAGCCGATCGATAAACTTTCGTCACACTCGCCACATATTCAGGCGTCTTCAGTCGTCCTTCTATTTTGAGACAACTGACGCCACTTTTAATAATTTCTGGTAATACATTCAATCCTGCCAAATCTTGAGGACTGAGTAGATATTTCTTATCGCCCAAATGATAATATTCGCCATCGACAATCAGATCGTAAGGCATCCGACAAGCTTGAGCGCATTCGCCTCGATTTGCCGATCGACCACCCAGAGATTCACTTGTCAAACATTGCCCCGAATAAGCGACACACAACGCCCCATGGACGAATACTTCGAGCGGAATAGATATCTCTCGATCGCTCAATTGTGCCTGAATTTTATCGATTTCCTTCAGCGAACATTCCCGCGCCAACACAACTAAATTGCATCCCAATTCATGAGCGAATTCTGCCCCCGCAGCACTCGTCACCGTCATCTGCGTCGAAGCATGAATCGGGAAATCTGGCGATAAATGTCGGATTAATTTACATAACCCCACATCTTGCACGATCGCCGCATCTACTCCCGCCAAAATAATACTGCGGAGATATTGCTCCGCTGCTGGCAACTCCTGCGGAAACACCAACGTATTCATCGTGACATAGCCCTTCACCCCGCGCTGGTGCAACCACGCCATCAATTCTGGCAAATCGCCTTCAGTAAAATTCTCCGCCCGCATTCTGGCATTAAACCGCTCTAACCCAAAATAAATGGCATCCGCACCATTTTCGATCGCAGCTTTGGCACATTCCCAATTTCCCGCAGGCGCGAGTAGTAGCGGGCGATGGATACGGGTAAGAGTGGGAGTAGGTGTCGGCATCTTTAGGGAATAAATCTATTCCCCTGTATTCTAGCTTGATGCCATAATGATAGCCTTAGCAAACTTCTCAGAGGATGTCTGAAAAGTCTAATTGCTTCGTTTACGCTGGGTAAATCCCCCTTAAAAAGGGGGACTTTAAAATCCGTTTCCCCCCTTTTTAAGGGGGGCTAGGGGGGATTCTCTAGGGTTTGAGCTTAACAAAATTGAGTTTTCAGACATCCTCTCAAATAGGTTCTCTAGATTTTAGATAATCGATCGACAAATACTGTTATTTTGCAGCCTGAGCCACCAGCCAACCACCGATAGCCAGTCCGATAAAATTAGGCAACCAACCAGCTAAAAATGGTGAAATCACCTCAGCTTGTCCCAAGGCTCCACAGACAAACATAATTAGATAATAACCAAAAATCATTAATACGCTCACCCCAAAACTCGTCGCCTTGCCAGTACGTTGCGGACGAATACCCGTTGCCGAACCGATCGCGCTAAAGACAATACATACAAATGGTAGAGCTAATTTGTTCTGAATTTTGACTGCCACAGTTAGAGCTTTTTTCTTATCGCCAGTGAGCTTAACCTGCTCTAGATATTCCAGTGATTCAGCTACACTCATATCGTCGGGATTGCGATTGTCTAGCGCGGCAATATCGAATGGCGAGCTAGGTAATTGTAAGTGTTGACGCGTGAAGTTGACGATATTACCATAAGATGAATTCGGAGAGATGATATATATAGTCCCATTATAAAAATCCCAAGAATTTTTAGCAGCATCTAAAACCGCAGACTGAGCGTTGATAATTTGGCTCAAGCCGACATCTGCTTTCGATCGATCCAAAATTGTCAGCCCAGTCATGGTTTTACCATCGAATTTTTCTGCATAAAACAGCCACGCTAATACCTGTTCCTTTTTACCATCTCGCTCGACTTCTTTATAGATTGGTTTGACAATGTTCTCGGTATTAAATGTTGGCTTATCCTGTTTTAAAGCTGTGGTCAAAATCGTGGTCGCTCTTTGACTAGCTACAGGTACGAGAAGTTCGTTAAAAAAGAAGGTAATTGCAGTTACGATAAAACTCATAATTATCGCAGGTAAAATCAAGCGATAAACACTAATACCACAACTCCGAAAAGCCACAATTTCGCTAGATGCTGAAAAGCTACCATAAGTCATCATCCCAGATAGCAGAATCGACATCGGAAATGCGAAAGTAATATATTGAGGCATCTTAAGTGCCATTACTTCTAGTGCAATAGTAATCGGCAAGCCAGCTTCGGCGACTTGGCGGACGAGATCGAACAGACTGCCGACGGCTAAGACGATCGATGAAAATGCACCGACACCAAATAAGAATGGCATTAGCAATTGGGTGACGATATATCGATCCATCACCGAAATGCCTGGTAGTAAAATTCGAGATAAACTTGGATTTCTCACGTAGAATTAATTGATAATTGATAATTGCGGTGCGCGGTGGAGGTTCCCTCCAAATTTAGCGCGACAAGACAGATAATTGATAATTGACAACTAATAACTAAATCTGAAGATTAACAATAGATATATCTCGACTTTAAAACTGATTTGCTAATTGTTTTCAGTATTTATAACTCCAGCAGATTGTTCTTAATACTCTACACTTGAAAATCACTACCTAAATAATATTGACGTACCAAAGGATTTGCATACATTTCTTCGCTACTTCCCGAAGCAAATACTTGGCCTTCGCGCATAATATAGGCTCGATCGGTAACTGCGAGGGTTTCGCGAACGTTGTGATCTGTAATTAGGATACCCATATTTCGATCGCGTAGTTTGGCAATAATCTTTTGAATTTCTGCGACAGCGATCGGATCGACGCCTGCAAATGGTTCGTCTAAAAATAAAAATCTCGGCCCATTAATCCCCGCAGCTAGAGAGCGAGCGATTTCTGTCCGCCTTCTTTCGCCACCCGATACCTGGTTTCCCAACGTATGCACGACCTTCTCTAGATTAAATTCAGTAATTAGATCGGTTAATTTGCGATCCCACAACTTGCGTGGGACGTTGGTTTGTTCGAGTACTAGCAAAATATTATCTAATACCGTCAAACCCCGAAAAATACTCGCCTCCTGCGCCAAATAGCCGATTCCCAAGCGCGCGCGCTGGTGAATTGATAGCGCGGTAATATCTTCATCATCGAGCCAGACTTTGCCCTGATTGGGCTTTTCGAGTCCTGTGGCAATATAAAACGTCGTAGTTTTACCCGCACCATTCGGCCCTAGCAAACCAACGATCTCGCCTTGAGAGACAGAAAGACTGACGCGATTGACAATATTTCGCTTTCCGTAGGATTTTTGAATATTTTCGAGGATAATCTTCACGCGATCGAATAGGGGAGAACGGGTAAACTCGTACTAATTATTAGTTCTTTCCGGAATGATATAGATCGACTGTACGGGAATCCCTGGTTTTTGTCTGGCGATAAATCGTCCTTCGTCAATGAAATAGGTAATTGTATCCCCTTGAAGACTGCTGCCATTATTAACGACAAGCACATTGCCAGAGAGTAAGATTTGTCTAGCTTTGATATTGTATTGAGCGGTATTTGCTCGTGCTTGCAGTTTTTTGTCGGGGTAACTGAGACGAACGTTACCGCGCGCTGTCACCATTTCTGTCTTAGTGTTAGCTTCTTGGGTGTTCGAGAAGATAATCATCCCTTTACCGCCTTGCTCGGGGATGATATAGTTACTGCGGACTTGTTGTTTGGGCTTGGGATTGGCGATAAATTTACCTTCATCGATTAGATAAGTCACACTTTCTCCTTCTAAAGTATTCCCGTCTTGAACGATGAGAACGCTACCTGTCAAAACAATCCGTTTTTGTTTGATAAAGTATTGAGCGAGATTGGCCTTGGCTTGGAGGCTGCGACTGGGATAGCGCAGTTGGACATTACCGCGTGCGGTGACTACTTGGGTTTGAGAATTAGCCTCTTGGGTATCTGCTTGGATAGACAATCCCTGGGGGTTAGCTGGCTGGGCTTGGACGGGGATAATTTGTGTTTGTAATGCGATCGTACCACTACAAACGATCGATGACAGCAGTAGCAGCCATCGCCAGTCACGGTAGCGATTGAAAGTGTGAGTTATGCGGTGCATGTATTAAATCTTATCTGGATTTGGTAGCCCCGATCGCTCGGAACTGTGAAAACTTTCGCTCGACTACGATCGACACTAGCCGAAGTCTCCCCTCTTTGACGCGATCGATTTATGATAAGTTTCACTTTTAGTAGGCAGTGGAGAGTTAGTAGCAAAAATCGGATCGAAAGCTCAAAACTGGCTTTCGATCCGATCTAGATTGCTCCAGGCGTAGCGATTAATAACTAATTTGTCTAGTAACGAGTCGCACGAGTGAATACACCATTGCGTACTCCCAACTTCCCACTGAGAAGATTAACTCATGGGCGTACCATGAACTAAATTGTTGAGTAAAGACTCAATATGGTGCATGGCTTGTTGATTTTCTGGTTGCTGCTCTGCCGCGTCCGCCAAGTTACCCAATTGCTGTTTGAAAGCATCGATCCTCTGTTGTAACGAGGGCAAGATCTCTTGATATAACTCGATTTTGGCAGCTAACTCGAGCGATAGTTGCTTAGTAGTTTGATGCTGCTGTTCGAGCTGCTGGACTTGTTTGGATTCGCGGATATAAGTCTCTACCTGTTGTTCGATTTTAGCTTTGGTTTGTTCGATCGTCGTCCGCAGATTCTGGATCTCGGTTTCCACCTGAGTGAATTCCGATTGCTGTTGCTGGCGTTGAGTCTCTAATAAACCTAAGATCGACTCCCACTCGATCTGAGTGCGATCTGCATCTGCGGGTGCATGTCCCTGACGCTGGCGTAAAACTCGATTGTGAATTTGCAAGAAAGTTTGACGCTCGCGCATCGTTTGACGTTGCCCATCGAGAGTATGGTCGAGCATATTATAGCCATCTTGTTCGTCTGCTAAATCAGCCTCTAGTTTGAGTTTATCGAACTCATTAGCAGCAGCGATCGCTTGACGGAGTTCGTCAATGGCAGCTTGTTTTTCTTGGAGTTCTTCTTCTTCCAAATGGACGAAATGCACCGATCGATCGACTTCAGTTTGCAGATTTTCGACGATCGATTGTAACTCTTCGAGCGGCATTGCTTCGAGCTGTTCGAGATCGATTTTTTGAACATCGCCGATCTCGATACCGCCACCTTTAGACATCAGATAAATTTTCTGATAAGTTTCTTGTTCGAGCTGGATGCGAACATTTAGACGCTGAAGATATTCTTGTTGCATACTCAAAGTATGCTGTTGAATTTCCCAAGCAGTTTGGGTTTCCTCCAGCGAAGTTTGCAACTCTTGAAGCTGCTGCTTGGCGCGTTCGATTTCCTGCTGTTGGCGGTTAAGTTCTGCTTGCGTTTCATCGACACGTTGCTGCTGATAACGAAGCTGTTGCCAATGTGTATTGAGGAGATCTTGTTGAGCTTCAATTTCGGTAACAGTACTTTCTAATTGTTGGGGATTGAAACCGCGCGAATTACCGCCTAATTGCTGGAGAGCTGCTCGAATTTCATCTACTTGCTGCTCGCTCAAAGCTCCACCACTGAGCGATTGCTGTTGATTTTCGAGATATTGTTCTTTCTCGCGTAATTGTTCCCATTGTGCTGCCAAATCTTGCCGAGATTGCTCGTGTTGTTCGAGTGTCGATTCCAAAGCTTGTGCTTCTTGAGTCAACCTGTCGAGTTCGGCACGTTTTTGTTCTAAATCTTCTTCCCGTTCGTAAATTTCTTGCTGGCGCAGTTGTAACTGTTGGCTTTGGAGGCTCAGGGATTGCCGCCAGCTTTCGATTTCATCGGCTTCTTTTTTATATTTTTCGATTTGGCGTGAGAGATTTTGGAGAATACCTACCAGATGTTTGCCAGCGTCCCGCAAGGGCGATTGAATCTGACGATTGGCATTCATATCCACGAGGACTAATACCCCAGGATTATAGTTATTTGCCTCGTCAGGAGCGGCGATTAATTCTTCACCAGGAATCGCACTCCAATTTTGTTCGGTACGCTGACAGGCCAATAATTTGAGTTCAGCTTTACTTCTGCCGCTGATATTAAACCCAGATTTTGGCTTTTGGACTTCTGCTAGATACAACACGTTATTATGCCCTTGTCTTATATAAATAAATTTAGATTTTGTCGAGTATACAGAATCGAATAAGTCAATCCATATTATAAATCTGAGCCAACAGACAGTTTGAGCGGCATCGAGGCACCAGGCTCAACCTTCGACTTTGTGGGGGACTATTCAATTTCTAGGTGGCGAATCTCGCCACGGCGGCGGACTAGATAATGTAAATTTGTAGTTACAATGATGTGACGGTAAGCTATGAGTAGCGATAGTGCCGATCTCTGACTCCGCAGAGTCACAACTTAGCTTTCCCTCAAATCGAGCAGAGCCATCACTAACAACTATATATACATTGACTGCCAACTGTCATCAGCATAAATCTCAACTGAATTTTTGATCGATCTTGAAAATGATGCAACAAACGAGTGATTGTGTGGGAAAACTGAATGTAGCGGGCATAATTGCATCATCAGCATCTGGTGTCACGCACATCTCTCGGCTCATGGTACTGCCGTCGGTGCCAAGTCAGGCTGTTACTAGCTTTACTAGTGTAGATGTTGCCGCCGTTGGCGGTCGCGTTCTCCTCTAAAGCGGTTGACGGCGATCGGCATTAGTTTGAGCGATCGACTTTTAGTGCATCCAGTTTAGCAATATGTTTCCACGAGTATTGTTTATGAAATCTATCTTTTATGCTTAAGACACATTACTTATTGTTAATGTTTACTGTTTCAGTGTCCATATACCCCATCGATTAGCAGAGATATGAAAACAGTTCTAGTGGTAGATGATAGTACCGCCCAGCGGGAAATGATCAAAGAGCTACTTCAAGCTAGTGGGATGACAGTAAATGTCGCCACAGATGGCGAACAAGCGGTAGAAGTGGCACTAGAAATCGTGCCAGATATAGTGGTGCTCGATGTCGTGATGCCCAAAATGAATGGTTATGAAGTTTGCCGCACGCTTAAATCCAATCCCAAAACTCAAAATGTGCCCGTGATCTTATGTAGTTCCAAAAGTGAAGATTTTGACAAACATTGGGGGATGCGCCAAGGTGCCGATGCCTATGTTTGTAAACCTTTCGAGCCAGTCGAATTACTGAGCACAATCAAACAGTTATTGCGAAATTAGGATAGGTCTAATGGTTCTCAATTTAGATTTTCTCACCAGTGACGATAACTCGGCAGCTAATGAGGTCAGTTCGGGTAGCCGCGATGGAGAATTGTGTTTGCGATTTGACGTACCGTCGGGTAATGAATTCGCACTCCCGGCTTCTGGCGTGCGCGAGGTCATGTCCGTTTATTTCGATCGAATAACGCCGATTCCCAATGCTTCACCTTATTTCTTAGGTACGTATAATTGGCGCGGTCAAGTAATTTGGGTCGCAGATTTGGGACAGTTTTTGGGCGATCGAGTTTTGGTAAATACCGACCAGAATGAAGTTTCGGTATTAATTGTCGAAGAACAAGAACTCGTAATGGGTTTTGCCGTTCATACGGTCGCGAATACTGAGTGGTTGGACATCGAGCGGGTACTCCCTCCCGATCGTCAAATCCCTGCTGCCATGAAGGGTTATGTCAAAGGAATATATAGCACCGGAGCCGATCGTCCGGAATTGCGATTACTCGACCAAGTGGCGATTCTGCGTTCTTCTCAATGGACGATTTAACCCATCGCCAATGAATAGTTCGTGGTGTCTAAAATGCAGCTCTCCGGCTCTGACCGAGATTCCGCTGTGGCGGACGCTATGCGAACGAGCCGAGCAGTCATCTTTTACCCTCGAATAATGTTAATTAAATTTTTACAGTGTCATCTTCTTTCTACTATCGGCGTCGATATCTCGATCTACTTTCGATAGCAATGACTCGTTCGCATGGGGTGCGTGACAGCGGAATCGAGTATCGGTTGAGGGTAGTCAGTAGCCGACTATTTTCGTCAAGAGAATGAAACTTATAAAAAATAATAACCCATAAAATTAGCCAGTTATAGATAGGAAACCCAATGATTTCTAATCCCGATCGTATGCAAGACTATACTCAAGATTATCAACTAGCAGAAGCAGCTTATCTCCAAGGTAACTATGAAAAAGCAGCGACAATTATCGACACTCTAGTTACTAAATTTCAGGACGACCCTAGCGTTCGGCTCTTGCGCGGACACATCTATTGTTATGGTTTGTATCAATACGAAATTGGTAAAAAAGAGTATGAATATGTCATCGGTATTTCTACCGATCCAGAATTCTTACAATTTGCCCATAGCGGATTAGACTATGCCAATTCTTGTATCGGTCAAATGGGCGATCGAGTCGAGCGCGAACAGTTTAATGGCGGCGATTCTGGCGGACATTACCGAAATACGACTGCCGATTCTGCCGAATTACTAACGTGGAGACAGCCGGAAGATCTGACTGCTGACGAAGATTTCGATCTAGCCGCGCTGAACTTTAACGTAGATATGTCGGGACAACTGTTTCCCGCTCAAGGGACAGATATTTTCTCGCTCGAGACTAACACCAATATTGGTAGCCACAAACCACAAATAGCCACTGGATTTTATAACAACGAGCAAGAAACCCTCACTGATGCTTTTGCATTTGGCTATAATCAGGAAGAAAGCAAAGCAGAGCAACTATTCGACGATTTACCGCTAGCAAACGCATCCGAAGCAGCAGACGATACTGGCTTTTTTAATATTTCGCCAGCAGCACAGCGCGCCTTCGAGACTCTCGATCCAGATCGGTCTCCATCTCCCTTTGAAAGTTCGGATCGCTCGACAGATGTACCCGCAGCCGTCAGCCCCGAGCCAGAGTCCAATACTGACATGCCAGATAGCACCGTAGCGGCGTCAGAGCGACCGACGATGATTTTTCCCGCTCATGCCCCCGAACCCTCAGTGCAGCCGCTCCACGATAAAATCGCTGAAATTAGCGGCGACTTCGGTCCAGCGGAGTTTTCGGTCGAAGATATCTCTGATGCTCTCAATGAGATTAGCGGCGCGCTGCCAATGGCTTGGCCGCCAACAGGTCAGTCATCCAATCCCGCCAATTGGATGGACGAGATCTCCCCCGCCGATGCGCGCGGCATCGAGCGGCACGATGACATCGATAACCCCCAAGCTGACGGGTTTGATTTTAATGTGGCACAAGCTTTTCAAGATGCGTTTCAACCTCAAGAAGTCCATACCACTCCACCTGCGGCTCATGTCCCACCAGCCCAATCCCCTCCAAAATTTGCGACAATCGAGCAACCACAATTTGCAGCAGAAGATGGAGACTTTGGGCCGCAATCGGGATTTTTGGATCTGCCAGACGATTTTCTCGAACAGCGCGTACCATCAGCGATGGAAACACCTAAATCTTCAGCTATGTTTGATGATAGTTCGACCTTTATTAATGGAGTGTCGATCTCTGGTATCAAAGCTCAGCCTACTGGAGCTATAAGTAGTATGTATCGAGACGATAATTCCCACCTGACTCACATTGCTCCCGCTCAAGGCATCTTTGCACCGTTTGAAAATGCCTCATTCCAGAAAAAGCAGTGGATGATCTCTGGTGCTGCGGGTCTGGGTGCGGCAGTTGTCATTGCTGGGGTAACTTTTGTTGCCAGTCTCACGCTCCCCGAAAAAGTTGCTAAAGATGCGCGTCCGCCACTCCAAAATGCTGGCGCGTTGATGATGTTATTGGGCGGCTTGACTAGTTTTGGGGTTACTAAAATCTTGACTGGTCGTTACACCAGACAGGTGACTCGGAGCGTTCGCGATCTTCAGTCTAATTTCGAGCAAGTGGCTCAAGGAAATATGGGGGCGCGGGCGACTGTCTCTTCGCAAGATGAATTGGGCGTCTTGTCTTCTTCGTTCAACTATATGCTCCAATCGGTGGTCACTAGTAACTCCGAAGCCCAACGCAAGGCACGGGAGATGGAACTTGCCAAAGACGAACTCCAACGCCAAGTAATTCGCCTCCTCGACGATGTAGAAGGCGCGGCACGCGGCGATCTAACCGTTAAAGCCGAAGTTACTGCCGACGTCCTCGGTGCGGTGGCAGACTCCTTTAACTTAACGATCGATAGCTTACGGCAGATCGTTCAACAGGTACAAGTCGCCGCCGTTCAGGTCAACCAAAGTTCGACCGAAAGTGAAGCTTTCGCCCGTCGCTTATCTTCTGACGCCCTCAGTCAAGCCGAAGAACTCGCCGTCACAGTGAACTCCGTCCAAATGATGACCGCCTCGATCAAACGGGTAGCCGAAAGCGCGCGGGAATCGGAAGAAGTAGCTCGCACGGCATCTTCGACCGCCCTCCGAGGTGGTGAAGCGGTCGAGCGGACGGTAGCGGGTATTCAAGAAATTCGCGAAACAGTTGCAGAAAGTACTCGCAAAGTCAAGCGTCTGGCCGAGTCTTCGCAACAAATTTCGCAAATTGTCTCGGTAATTTCGCAAATTGCTTCGCGGACCAACTTACTGGCCCTCAACGCCAGTATCGAGGCAGCTAGAGCGGGTGAATCTGGTAAGGGATTTGCGATCGTTGCCGATGAAGTCCGCCAGCTAGCCGACAGAAGTGCTAAAGCTCTTAAAGAAATCGAGCATATCGTACTCCAGATTCAAAGCGAGACTGGTTCGGTAATGGCAGCGATGGAACAAGGTACGCAACAAGTTATTCAGGGTACCAAACTGGCAGAACAAGCCAAACGATCTCTCGATGACATCATTCAAGTATCCAATCGGATCGATGCACTAGTACGATCGATTACCTCCGATACGATTGAGCAACGCGAAACCTCCAAAGCCGTCACCGAAGTTATGCAATCGGTTGAAATTCAGGCTCAGTCAACTTCTCAAGAAGCACAGAAGGTATCTTCATCCCTCGAAAACCTGGTTGTCGTCGCTCGCAACCTGCTAACTTATGTCGAACGATTCAAAGTCGAGTAGTTGAATAGGCTTTAGGCTTCAGGTTTTAGGTTTTGGGAGTTTAGGATGCCAGCATCCTAATAAATATATGACACCTAAGCCCTAGTTTCTAGACCCGATTGCCTAAAGCCTAATACCTAACACCTAACACCTATCCCCCTACCCCTTATCCCCAATTCCCTCATGGAACAAGATCGCATTCTAGGCTACTTTTTAGAAGAAGCTAGCGAACACTTAAACACGATCGAGCAAGGCTTACGCAAACTTCCCGAAACAGTCAAACAGCCGACAATGATTCGCGAACTGTTTCGTGCGGCACATTCGATTAAGGGTAGTGCGGCAATGCTAGGACTGCTCGATGTCCAAAAAATTGGCGATCGATTTGAAGCCAATTTTAAAATCCTTAAAGAACACCCGCAACTGGCAGTAGATACGCAATTACAATCGCTATTTTTAGAAAGTTTTAGTTTCTTGCAAGCTGGGATCGAAGAGGTGCGCGGATCTAGCGATCCGTATCGTCAAGATCCGGCAACACCAGATCCTATTGGCGATCCGGTATTTGAAGAACTCAAAGCTTATCTCCAACACCTGCTTGCCGCTGCCGATCTGCCAGCAAAATCTGCCATTCCCGCACCACCAGTAGTTCGCGATCCGTCGATCGAACAAGTTTTTGGGGAATACACTAGTCGTAAGCTCGATGAAATCATCCATCTGTGCTTGCAACCAGATTCACCAGCTATCCGCGCTCAAATTCAACAGATTTGTCAAAAATTAGGCAATCTCGGCGAAAATTTTGATTTCCTCGAATGGACGCATCTCTTCACCGCCTGTCGGCTAGCGATCGCCAATCCAGCTAATTTTCTGCCACAATTAGGCGAAAGTATGACGATCGCGGTCAAACAAGCACAGGCTCTAGTTTTGGCAGATCGCCATCAACAGATTGTAGTGACACCAGATCTGGAAGCTTTAATCGCTACTAAGGCTCCCATTGCCGAGCATATTCTTCACCCAAATGTCAGCAGTGGCGAATCGGCACAGCACACTGGCGAAAATCTCAGCACCTGGAAATTAGATCGCACTCAAGAAGAGACAACAGAAAAAATTGAAATCTCTCCAACACCAGTGCATTTACAAGCACAGGATTTTAAATCGATCGATTCTAACGTCTCTGCCACCATGGACTTGCCAGCGGCTGAGTTTGATGCCGATGCCATGGAATTAAATGAGTTTGTGAACTCGCTGGGTAATGAGATTCCTGCTGAAGGGACTTGGCTGCAAGATGAAGATTTTGCAGCTCTAGACATCAGTCAGAGCGAGGTTGGTAGCTCGAACGACACATTCTATCAGCAGATGTTTGCACCGTCGGCATCGACTCCAGCAGTGCCGCCTGTTACTGATTTGGCAATGGCGATCGAGGCTGTTGGAGAAGTAGCTCCTGGTGAGTATGATGAAGAGACATTCTATACTCCCGAGCTAGGAGATATTGATGATGCTGATTTTCCCAATTTTTGGGCGGATGCACAATTGGCAGCACCACAAAGCCTGTTTTCAGATCTAGATCTACTCGATCCGATCGAGCCACAACTTCCGCCACCGCTCTCATTAGATCGAGATTTAGCCGATCTTGCTGGGCCAGATTTTAGCCTCGATCGACCCATGAGCGATCTATTTCCGAGCGTCTCTACACCTGAAGAAATGGCTGCATTGGAGTTACCACCAGTCAAGAGCGATCGCGAAAGTGACGATCCCGAACTCGGCTCTAATACTGTGCCAGAAGCAGATATCGCCGCACTCACATCAGATGATTTTCGTCCCGATGTTCGATCGCAGCCAACAGATCTCGAACTGGAAGCCACACTTAGCGAGCCAATTTCAAATCTTCCGCCAGTTACTGATGTAAGCTGCTCACATACTTCGGATGTGCTCGTTTTAGAACAGCTCAACGCTAGTAATTTCGCAGCAGCTTCAGAGCAACCCAATTTAGAAGACTCAAATGTAGCTAAGTTACCAGCAGATCCAGATCTACACTTCTTAAATGAATTAGATGCAGCTAATGTACCAGCAGATCTCCAAGCTGCCAACTTACAGTTTTTAGCTAACTTAAATGAAGAGATCCCTTCTACCGATTCAGATTTAGAGTTTGAAGCAACCTTAAATGAAGGACTATCTTCGGTAGATGCTGACTTAGCATTTCTAGAAACCTTAAATGATGAGCCACATTCGACAGGTTCGGATTTACTATTTTTAGAAGACTTAAATGGCGATCGAGAAGCGACACCCGCAACAGAAACCGAGCGAATTACCAGCGAATTAACAAGCTGGGTCGATAGTTCGATCGGCGCAGATCGACTCGATGATTTTGCCGAATTAGACTTGAACGAGATCGGTATTGTCGATCGAGATCTAGAGTCGTCGAATGCGGAAGATGCGAATGAATCTAACCTTACTGCTAATGACAATAATCTTGGTGAATTAGAATTAACCGATCTCAGCGAAGCAAATCTAGAACCAAATCTTAATAATTCAGATATATTATTAATCGATACCGATTTAGATATCGATGCGCTCGATCGCGAGTTGATAAATTTTGAAGTAGAGGCAAGCAATAGCGATTTTGCCGATCTCGATGTCAATCTACAAAGCTTTGACGAGCTATCGGAAGATTCATCGAACGGAAGTAGTTTGACAGATTTAGATTTAGAGCTATTAAATCCTAGTGAAGTACCTGCTGCTGAAGCGATCGCCAGCGAACATAGTTCGCCAGATAGTTATGAGTTGACAGATATCAATGCTAGTAACGAAAACTTAGATCTCGATCTCGATCTAGATAATTTCAACGATCTAGATATGACCGATATCGGTACAGATCTGGAGTTACTCGACAATATCGAGTCATCTCTGGCTGAAGATAGCTCGAATTTTAACCTAGATCTTTTAGGCGCAAATAATACCAATACTGATGATTTCTCATCTCCAGATTTTGCAGATATTTCTAAGAGCATAGAAGCATCAGCAACTAGCGATCGATTAGACTTAGATCTCAATCTTTTAGATGAAACCATTGTAAGTGCTAGTGAATCGCCATCGCAAAATCTTGAAGATATTTCCGAACTAGATTTTAACTTTGACGAACTTAGCTCCGATCTATCGAGTGCCGAGCTGACAGATTTGGATGGCATGTTAGAGCTACCTGCATCGAATCTGCTGGATTCGGAAAATTTAGATGCGCTACTCGGTGTTGCAGTGGGAGCAGGGGGTGCTGCTGCAATTGGGGCCTTAGCCTTCGACGATCTCGATGCCTTAATGGATGCGCCAACAACCATCACCGCGCCAGAACATAGTCTCGACGATCTCGATAGCTTGTTTGCTACTCCCACTCCGACAGTCGCACCAACCACTCGCCAACCGGAGCGCGAGCCAAAAGATCGCCGCGCCAAACGATCTCGGACATTCGACCAAACCATGAAGGTGTCGGTCAAATATCTCGATAACCTCAATAACTTAGTTGGAGAATTAGTTGTCAATCGCAACACCCTAGAGCAAGACCAAAATCGGATGCGCCAGTTTGTCGAAAAACTGCTCTCTGAAGTCCAAAAGCTCAACGAGGTTGGGAAACGGATGCAAGATCTCTACGAGCGATCGTTGATGGAAAATTCCCTCGTCGCCAGCCGTCAGCAGTCCAAACCCACCCCGACAAATTTACCCAATAGTGAAGACATTTCTAATAGTAATAATAGCGGCATCGAATACGATCCGTTAGAAATGGATCGCTTTACGCCGATTCACTTGCTCTCCCAAAAGATGATCGAGTTGACAGTGCGAGTACGCGAATCCACGGCGGATATCGAATTTGTCGTCGATGGCAGTACTGAAGTGACCCGGACATTACGGCAGATTACAGGACAACTCCAGGAAGACTTGACTAAGTCGCGAATGGTCCCCTTTGCCCAAACAGCCGACAGGTTGCAACGCGGCGTTCGGGATAATGGCCTCAAATATGGTAAAGAGATCGCACTCACCGTTGAAGGTCGCGATACCCTCATCGATAAAGTCATCCTCGAAAGCTTAACCGATCCGTTGAACCACATGGTCAATAACGCGATCGCGCACGGAATCGAATCAGCAGAGACCAGAGTAGCTGCGGGCAAACCTAGCGAAGGAAAAATAACGATTCGCGCTCTCCACCAAGGGAACCAAACCATTATCTCGATCTCCGATGATGGTGCGGGCATCGATCCCGAACGCGTCAAAAATAAAGCGATCGAAAAAGGCATTATTACCGCTCGACAAGCGGCAGCAATGACCAAAAACGAAGTCTACGAACTCCTGTTCCTGCCTAGTTTTTCGACTAAAGACGAGGCGGATGAATTGTCTGGACGCGGCGTGGGAATGGATGTGGTCAAAACTAGTATCACCGATATTCGCGGTACGATCTCGACCGAATCTCAGCTTGGCGTTGGGACGACCTTTACCATCCGTCTCCCACTGGCACTCAGTATCGCCAAAGCCCTGATTGCCATCAATAACAAGAGTAATATCGCCTTTCCAATGGATGGAATTGAAGATACTCAAGATGTCAGTCCCGAACAGATCCAAACCGATGCTGAGGGCAATCAGTGTATTTTCTGGCGCGACGAACTCATGCCATTTACACCGCTCTCGGAGCTGCTGGGATTCAATCGTCCGCTAGCGCGTAACAGTTTCTACAGTGCTAATGACGACGATAGCGATCTGGTTTCGGTCTTGATTCTCCGTAGTGATGGCAATCTCACCGCCGTTCAAGTAGATAAAATTACTGGCGACCAAGAAATTGTAATCAAACCCCTCCAAGGACCAGCCGCTAAACCACTGGGCATTGCTGGAGCTACCGTCATGGGTGATGGTCGGATCGTCCCGATTGCCGACGTGATGGAATTAATCGCCCTCGCCAAAGGCACCCTGACTCGCCATATTCCTACTCAATGGACGGATGGTATCCCCGCTCCGACTGTCGAAACTCGCGAATCGATGGTACTGATCGTCGATGACTCGATCACCGTCCGCGAATTGCTCTCATTGACCTTCAAACGGGCTGGCTACCGGGTCGAACAAGCCCGCGATGGTCAAGAAGCCTGGGACAAGCTCAGGGCTGGTCTACCCTGCGATATCGTCTTCTGTGATATCGAGATGCCACGGATGGATGGACTCGAATTCCTCTCGCGCATCCAAAAAGACAACGCGCTCAAAAAAGTCCCCGTTGCGATGCTAACTTCTCGCGGTAGCGATCGTCACCGCCAAATCGCCTCCCAACTCGGTGCCAGTGGCTACTTCATCAAACCCTACCTGGAAGAGGCTCTGCTCGATGCGGCGAAGCGGATGATCAAGGGTGAGGTGTTGGAGATTGTTTAGGGATTTTGGATTGTGGATTGCGGATTGAGTTCTTTGCTCCCCGCTCCCCGCTCCCAACTATTTAATACGTAACTTCTTTGCCTGTTTCACAGGCATTTTTTTTTGCTTAGATATCGGCTTTGATTTGGAATGGCGTTCGCGTAGCGTCGCCTGTGGCGAATCGAATCGATTGCGTAATGAAGATCGCTTGAAAGTCGATACCAGCCAATCGCTGAGATAGTGACTCATTGCGCCCAATTCTAAGCCACAAAATAGAGCTAGATAAACAGGTAAATTCAGCTCGATCGAGTGTTGCAAAATAGCGACTAACTGTTGTCCGGTATATGTCTTAGCTCCAGCCAGTCGAGCTATCCCTACATAAAATAAACCGACCAAACCCAACCATAAACTTAAATATAAAATGCGTCCGATCGTGCCAATAATGGGGCCATGCGACCAGATCGATCGATGTTTGATGGCTTGTTGATACGGTCGCCACAACCATCGCAATATGCCCCACCGTTTGTAATGAAAGGAGTATAAATCTAAGTCTGGCCCAAAAATCAAGCCACTAAATAAGAAGCCTCCCGATACCCAAAAGGCCAAATCGGCACGGGCCGTTGCATACAACGTCCCACCAGCAATTAGTGGCAAACTCCACAGCGTAACTCGATCGTGTGTGCGTCCGGATGGCAAAGTTAATTTAGTTGATAGTTGATAGTTGATAGTTGATAGTTATAGATATTGGTGCCAAAGCCAAAACAATTATACACTTCTCATTCCTAATCGCTCGATTATGCCATCAGAATCAAATCTGACAGACGAACAATACAAACAAAAGATGCAGCGGCGGCAGCAGGTGCAAGCCGAGCGGATCGAGAAATCGATCGACAAAAAAGGCTTAATTATCGTCAATACCGGGACGGGGAAAGGGAAAACCACTGCTGCGCTGGGAATGGTGCTCAGATCGCTCGGACACGGCTATCGAGTCGCGATCGTCCAATTTATCAAAGGTGCGTGGGAACCAGCCGAGAAAGCGATTTTAGAGCGGTTTGGCGACCAGTTAGTGTTTCAGGCGATGGGTGAAGGTTTTACTTGGGATACTCAGGATCGAGATCGCGACATTGCCACTGCCGAACGGGCTTGGGAGCTGGCATTGAGTTATATCATCGATCCGAGCTATCAATTAGTATTATTAGATGAGGTGAATATCGCTCTCAAATTGGGATATCTCAGCCCGGAAGTCGTCATTGCCGGATTGGCGCAAAAGCCCGAACTATCGCATGTAATTTTGACAGGTAGAGGCGCGCCCCAAGGTTTGATCGATATTGCAGATCTAGTGACTGAAATGACGATGATTAAGCATCCGTTTCGCGAGCAAGGCGTCAAAGCCCAACCTGGTATTGAATTTTAGAAATGTTAGGCTGTTTGATTAAAATAAACTTAGCAAAATCGATTAAATATTAAACAAAATGACATCAACCAATGAATCTAGAGATCGAGATGCGATAGAGCGACAGATTCGCATCTTTGAAAGGCGCATAACTAGGCTCGAAGAAACTCAACTGACAAGTAGAGAAGTTAGCACATCCTTCGAGCGTATCGATGAACGAATCGACACAATTGAAGAAAGAATGAATCGACGATTCGAGCAGTTGGAGGCACGAATCGATCGATTAGAAACGAAGTTTAACGACTTAGATCGCAAATTTGATGTGGCCATCGCGATCTCATTAAATCGATCGAGAGTTTCCGATGATTAACTCCGCAGAGTAACCCGAAACTTCTCGACTAAAACATCGCGAATCTTTTGTTGTAGTGGCTCCACATCGGTATCGGTTAAGGTGCGATCGAGTGCGCGATAGATCGATCGAATTGCCAAACTCCGTTGTCCTTCGGGGACATTAGCACCACGATATTCATCGAAGACTTCGACATCTTCTAATAACTCACCGCCAGCCTTAACGATCGATTTTTTAATATCTGCTAAAGATAGATCGATCGGGGCGAAGAAAGCAATATCTCGATCGGATGCGGGATAGGTAGAATAGTTTTTAAATACTGGTACTAACCGCTCTTCGGCTGCGAGATAATTGAGGATCGGATCGAGGTTGAGTTGGAAAACATATACCGCCGCTGGAAGATCTTTTTCCTGACGGATTTGGGGGTGCAGTTGTCCGAAGTAACCCAATTTCTGTCCCTCTAACCATAGTGACGCCGTGCGCCCTGGATGCAGCTTTTCATCGGATCGATCTGCTTGATATTCTACAGGGATATTCAGGCTATTGCAGACGCTATCGAGTATTCCTTTGGCTTCATACCAGGTGAGCGGTTGCGGCTTACCGCCTGTCGTCCAGCGTCCGACGCTAGGATCTTCACCGATGATGCCTGCTAAGACATCGGTTTCTGTCAATCCTGTCTCATCGCGTCCGAAGATTTTACTAATTTCAAAGGCTTGGAGTGCGCCGTTACCTTGGGCGAGATTGGTTTGGAAACTTTGGATCAAACCGGAGATTAATTCCGATCGCAAGGTAGCATATTCGGTAAACATCGGGTTGATGATTTCTACTTGCGAACCGTTATTTAATTTCTCAATGGCATATGAATATTGAACGACTTCATTTAAGCCAACAGCCCGAAATGCCGCCCGAATTTGACGCAATAATTCCTCATCTAAAGATAGGAAACCTGCGGCTGATTCTGATGGCAACGTATCCATGAATCGATCGTAACCATAAAGCCGAGCGACTTCTTCAATTAAGTCGATTTCCCGTTCTAAATCGCGGTAACGATAAGGTGGAACGACAACATCCCAAACGGTTTCTTCTTTATCATCTAACGTCGCTGTCAATTGACAACCTAACGCTGTCAGCGTGCGCTCGACATCTTCAGTTGTAATTTCCCCAGGTTCGCCATCATCATCGATCGGCCCTAAGATTTGATTTAATCTTACTAACCGCAGTTTAATCGTGCGCGGTTGCAGGGTCAAATCGGGGCGACGATCGCTAAGATCTTGACAGATAATCTTACCACCAGCTAACTGAATGAGTAACTCGATCGCGCGATGAGTGGCTGTTTCTAGCTCTGCGAAGTTGACACCGCGCTCGTACCGCGTCGATGCTTCCGAGCGCATACCGCCTTGGCTCCGTGCCGATTTGCGTACCGCGACGGGATCGAAAATTGCCGCTTCGAGGACGATGTTTTGGGTGCTTTCATCTACCTCAGTATTTTCGCCACCCATGACACCTGCCAAGGCGACAGGGGTGTCGCTAACAGTAATTAGCAGGTTTTGGGCGTTGAGCTGACGTTCTTGCCCGTCTAATGTCTTTAATGTTTCGCCTTGCTTCTGGCTGTTGCGAACACCCATTTGGATGGTTTGGTTGCTGCTGACTGCTTGCAATTTAGCCGCATCGAAAGCATGTAGCGGTTGCCCCCACTCTAGCAAGATGTAATTAGTCACATCCACCACGTTATTAATCGGACGAATACCAGCCGATTGGAGGCGACGTTGGAGCCATTCTGGCGATGGACTAACGCTAATGCCCTCAATCAGGGTAGCTGAATAAACAGGGCACGCCTGAGCTTCGCTGACGCTGACGGTGAGTTGCGGTTGCTTAGCAATCGCCGACATATCGACGGCAGGTAATTTCAACTTCCCCCCAGTCAGTGCGGCGACTTCTCTGGCAATCCCTACCATGCTCAACGCATCGGCACGATTGGCGGTAGAAGACAGATCGAGGATGATATCATCCAATCCTAATAACGGTCGCACGTCGGTCCCAATGGCAGGCGTTTCGGGACTTTCACTTTCGCCGAAGATATAAATCCCTTCCGAATCTTTAGTCAAACCCAACTCGGAGAGCGAACAAATCATCCCTTCCGATTTTTCGCCGCGCAGCTTCGCAGGTTTGATTTTGAGATCGACTTTGGGCAAATAAGTCCCCACAGTAGCTACAGCCACATGAATCCCCGCACGCACATTTGCCGCACCACAGACAATTTGTAGTGGTTCCTCGCCGCCAACATCGACGGTACAAACGCTTAATTTATCGGCATTGGGATGTTGAATCCGTGTCAGCACTCGCCCGACGACGACACCATCCGCCCAAGTACTGCGATCCTCGATCGATTCAACCTCAAATCCAGCCAGTGTCAAGGTTTGCGCCAACGCTTCCGGATCTAGTTGGCAGTCTACTAGTTCTTTTAACCAATTTAGAGCGATATACATTTAATTTAATCAAGCTATGAGCATCGTTGGCGCAACCTCCTAAACGGAAAATCTCGCGCTTATCTATTGTCGTATAGATCGGGATTGGTGTCAGGAGGGAGATTGTAGAGCTGAGTATTAGTGCCGAAGATATACTTGAATTAAGGATAAAATGAGAATAAGCAGATCGCGATTGAGACTGAGCCGTCGATCGAGATTGAGGTCATGGCCGATAACATGGCAATTTTAACTATCGAGCGAAAGCACCTGCTGGCAGAAATATTGGGTAGCGTTACACGACAAAGATCGAAATCGAGAACATAACTGGGTGTAAATCTGTCAATAGAGAAGTATGGGAACCAAATAGATCCAATCCGCTAAATTATTGCATCCTCGATCGGCGCGAGTCATCCTCGATCGACCCCAGTAAGATCTCAGACATAAGTTCTCTATCTAATCGGCTAAATTATTGCATCATTAATATGATTGAGTCATCTTTACTTACTCCAGGTAATATCTTAGGCAATCGGTATGAGATCGTGCGCGAACTCGGACGTGGGGGGTTTGGGCGAACATATCTGGCGATCGATCGCAATAAGTTTGGCGAACAATGCGTCCTCAAAGAATTCGCTCCGCAAGTCAGTGGCAAAGATGACTTAATTAAAGCCAAAGAATTGTTCGAGCGCGAAGCAGGTGTTTTATACAAGCTTCAGCATCCTCAAATTCCAGCTTTTCGCGAACTATTACGGGTAAATGAGCGGGGAGCTGAATCACTATTTTTGATTCAAGATTATATTGAAGGCGAAACATATCTCAAGCGATTGAATCATCGCCTCAGCCAAAATCGCGTCTTTAATGAAGGCGAAGTCATCGAACTATTGCATAAATTATTACCTGTTCTAGATTATATTCATCGACTCGGTGTCATTCATCGCGATATTTCACCCGATAATATCATCTACCGCGATCGCGATCGATTGCCAATTTTGATCGATTTTGGCTGCGTCAAAGAAGTTGCCGCTACTGTTGTCTATCAGTTGAGTCATGCCAAAGTCGAAACGCGAATTGGCAAGCAAGGGTATGCTCCAGAAGAACAAATGATGCGGGGTAAAGTATCGCCATCGAGCGATCTTTATGCCGTCGGTGCAACCGCACTTACCCTGCTGACTGGCAAAGATGCCAACACGCTTTACAATCCGGCAGAAGCAAGCTGGGACTGGCGTAAATATGTCACCCTCAGTCCCGAACTCACTGCGATAATCGATCGACTGCTCAAGTATAACCCTCAACATCGCTATCAATCGGCACAGGAAGTTTTAGCAGTTTTACCTGCGGTTGCCAATAATAGTAATGGTATGAGTAGATCTGTACATACATTTGTTTCCACTAACTCTATACCCGCCACTCACGTCAATAAAATCTCACAACTCAAAACGCTCGAATTTAGTCCTAGGAGTAATACCTCCGTCGCACCCACAACCACGCAACTACCGACGAGAGATCCTAATGAGTGGAAAAAACCTGCTTGGCAAGTCACCAAAGTAATGAGTGTATTGTTTTTTACCTGCTTGGCCATTAGTGGTGTCGTAAAATGGGTCCAAGCTAGCGATCCGATCGGTACAGTTACCAAACAATTTAATAATGCGACTGCAAGTATCGTAAATTCTATTCCCAATCCCCTCAAAGCACAACCATCAGTCCAACAACGTCAACAAGATCTCAGCCAAAAATTAAAACAACTCAATATTCCCGCAGCTAAATTTTATCGTCAAGTCGATCGCGAGTTTTATGCCAAACATCCCGAACTAAATGGGAGAATGCTAACCACTAAAGCTGAAGATGAAAAGCTCCGTCAAGAGTGGCAAGATCTAGCAGTCGAAATGTTAGCTAAAAGAAGCAGGTAAACCATAGATTCGCTAATTTTATTAGCCTGCGATCGAAATCATAACTTTTCAACACTGGATTGAGGTATAAAACAATAGGTAGGGGTAATTAATGAACTACCCCTACCTATTGCCTTAGCGGTTACATAATCAAAATGAAATCGCCCCACCTTCTAAATGAAGATAGAGCGATTGATATTTGGTGAAGATCGCTGAGACGCGATCGCTAACTAGTCGATAACTATTACTAGTTCAATCGAATTAATGAGCGACTAATTTAATACTTAGTTGCTCAAAATTGAAAAACTACTGAGAACGGGTACATTTGCGACTAATAAGTAGGCAAATGCAGCTCCGCCCACGCCACCAATCAAGAACCCAGTGGTGAATTCACTCCAACCTTTGCCATCTTTGATGTTGTTAGGCGGTGTGGGTACGGTCACGCTAGGCAGTGGTGCTGCGGGATTTACACTAGCATAGATCGATAGGCAAACAGTCAAGATTACCACCAATCCAACGGTGGCGAGCAATCCAGCCAGATATGCTTGGTCGGTATGACGTAAAGGACCCAACAGCGTGAAGGGACCGAGTAAGAAATAGCCGTGAGCCATTCCTACTTCTAAACCCCGTCGTTGAGGGGATAGATTAGCCCGATAAATCGGTAAGTTGCTGATGAAAGCTTGAATGATACCCGAACCATTGACGGGAGTAGCTAAATTGCTAACTTCAGGATTGGGACTGCTGACAGCTTGAACGGGAGTAGCCATAAAAAACCTCTCAAATTAATTAAGGGGGACAGGGATTAGGCTTTAGGCTTTAGGTTTTAGGCTTTAGGTTTTAGGCTTTAGGTTTTAGGCTTTGGGTTTTAGGCTTTGGGCTTTAGGTTTTAGGCTCTAAGAATTAGGACGCAAGCGTCTTTCTCACTCTCCTAACACCTAATACCTAAGACCTAACCACCTAATATTTAAGACCTAATAACTAATACCTAATACCTAAAATTTAACACCTAAAACCTCACGCCTAAATATTACAAGGGATGGAATAATAAGTCAGGGAAAAAGCGATTGAATTCAATCAGAATACCCGCAGTAAATGTCATCCAAACTGCTGCCAAAACTGGAGCAGTAGATAAAAATCTGAGCAAATGTGACATGGACTATCTCCAGAATCTAAAATCAATATGTTGCAAGTATCGCTACAAGACAATCTATTTGGTGAAGTTTAAAGTTTGAGCTGTAAATCTGCAAGTTAGAGATGACATTGCTGTTATCTGCTAACTTAAATAGATTATCAGCCTCAATTCGATCGAGCGACTATACCCTCGATCGAGACTCAATTTACCGAGGAGAAACAGAAATTTCGCTATCTTTAACGACTAATTTACCAGAGGTAAATTCACCTATAGCAGCAGCAGGCCAAGCGAAGCCGCTTAACATACAGCTAACAGCTAAGGGTACGTCGATAACGATTTCTTTCATTTCGGGATTGTCGCCTTTACGGACGGCAATGATGTAGGCGCGACCGACCCAACCGATCCAACCAGCAATGTAGAGGAACAGGATGCTAGGAATCAAGAAGTCGCCCGCCCGATCGAGTCGTCCATCGACAATCAAGTGTGGCAGTCCTTCAGGTCCGCACAAAGCTTGAGCGTAGCGTTCGAAGCGATTTTTGCCAGATTGAGGATCGGTGGTAGTGTTCCGAGCCATTTTTGCCCGTTGTTGAAAAGCAGGCGTATCGCCACAACGAGTGAGTCCCGCTACTTCTGATGCCGAGGCAGTCGGAGCGAAGTTTAACCAGAGACAGATGGCAAGGACAAAAGCCAACAGTTTTTGCATAGTGATTGTTTCCTTTTATAACAAAACAAAAAGTTTTATTTACAAAATACAGGATCGTGCTTTCGATCTGCTTTGGCAAAAAAACTATAATAGTCTTTTGGGAATCTTCAACGATCTTTAGTATAGATCGCCAAAGATCGCTGATACTGTAGAGATTGGCGATATATTGCCAGCAGATCGAGATCGCTTGGGCTCGCTATTCTCCTAAAGAAAAGTCTGTGCCAACGAGTTGGTGTATTACTCGAACTAGAGAGCTACACCGACGCGATCGCCAAACTACTTAACTCTATTTTCATCTTTAAAATTAGCAGCTAATGACAACAGTTTTATCAATTGAAACAAGTTGTGACGAAACTGCGGTGGCAATTGTTAACAATCGTAAAGTTTGCAGTAGTGTCATCGCCTCGCAAATCCCAATTCATACCCAATATGGGGGTGTTGTGCCCGAAGTGGCATCGCGGCAACATGTATTAACAATTAATGCTCTCATCGATCGAGCTATCCGAGAAGCGGCTCTCGATTGGACGCAAATCGATGGGATTGCAGCGACAGTCGCGCCCGGTTTGGTAGGAGCGTTGATGATTGGCATGAGCGCGGCGAAGACGTTGGCCATCTTACATGACAAGCCATTTGTCGGCGTGCATCACCTCGAAGGGCATATTTATGCATCCTATCTGAGTGCGCCAGAGTTGCAGCCACCATTTTTGTGTTTATTAGTATCTGGCGGACATACCAGTCTGATTCATGTCAAAGATTGTGGGATATATACCGAACTGGGAGCGACTCGTGATGATGCGGCTGGTGAAGCCTTTGATAAAGTAGCCAGATTGTTAAATCTGGGCTATCCAGGCGGCCCGATAATCGATCGATTGGCAAGTCAAGGCAATCCGCACCTTTATCCACTCCCAGAGGGCAATATCTCGCTACCTGGAGGGGGTTTTCATCCCTATGATTCCAGTTTTAGCGGCGTGAAAACTGCGGTGCTACGGTTGACTCAGAAGTTGCAAGCGGCAGGGCAAGAGTTGCCTGTGGCGGATATTGCGGCTAGTTTTCAGTCTAGTATCGCTCGATCGCTGACCAAGCGAGCGATCGCTTGTGCGAGCGATTATGGGTTGGATACAATTGCAATCGGTGGTGGGGTAGCAGCCAATCGCGGTCTCAGAGCGACATTACAAGCGGCTGCTAGCGATCGGGGGATTCGGGTATTATTTCCACCGATGGAGTATTGTACTGACAATGCGGCAATGATCGGTTGTGCGGCGGTGGAGCATCTGAGTCGGGGACATGTTTCTCCCTTAGATTTAGGCGTACAGTCGCGGTTGTCGGTGATGGAAGTGATGAGTTTGTATCGTGCCGATTGTTAGCAGGAACGGGTTTTTTAGATCGATGTTACATAGTAAGGAGATCGACGCGCTCGATACTGAATTGGGGTTTTATAATGTGGCAAAATCACTCTCTGGGTTCGGCTGAACCCCGCTCATTTACGCGCGATCGCATATAAAACATCCGAATCTAAAGCCTGAATATTGTTAGCTGTTAAAAATTCTAAACAGACCGATTTTACCCGCTCCTGAGTGACTGGCTCTAGTTTGTCGATCGTGCCTCTCGTCCCGCCGCCCATGACCATCAGCCACCAATCCTCTGGGCTTGCCAAATGGTGACTATCGGTTTCGGCAACCACTTTCACATTATTTGCGCCACAGGAGGCTACTAATGCTTGCAATGATGCTGGCTCACCAATCCGGTACCATGGGGTAAATTGTTTGTACAGATCTGGACGTTCGGTAGCGATCGCACTCCAAAATGTTTGATTGGCAGGCTCGAATACCCGTGCGCCCCAAGATGTAATCGCTAGTATCCCACCAGGGAGCAACATTCGCCACAATTCGGCGACAGCGGCTTCCATATCGGGTAAAAAGAAAATTCCAAATACACACACGATCGCATCAAAACTTGCGCTGGGTAAGTCTAAATTGGTAAAATCCGCGCACTGAAACTCGATATTTGTCAATCCCTGCTGTTGAGATTTCTTGCGTGCTAATTCGAGCAGAGCGTTGGCAAGATCTACCCCCAGCACAGAGCCAGTCGCACCGACCTGGATGGCTGCGGGAATTGCTGAGGCACCAGTCCCACAACAGACATCTAATACTCGCATTCCTGACTGGAGATCGGCAAGCTCGATCGTCCGTCGTCCGAATCGATTCCAAAAGCATAAAGCTGGTGCATCAAAATAATCGGCGGCGGAGTTAAAGGTTGTTGTTGCCTTGTTTACTGCTTCTTCTTTGTTCATTTTGCTGGGAATAATATAGGGTATTTACTAATTTTATTTCAGATCTGTTTTAACGATCGGAATGAGAGAAACTTTTGCTAATAGTGCAGTCTAGTAAGAGCATAACTTTACTACTTTTTGTTTATACTTTGGAATCGATGGTTTCCGATCGCCACCTTATTCACAGAATTGAAGTAATTGCTTGAGGTCGGGTAACAACACTATTAAGATCTTAAATAATCGATCGAGTAACATTAGAGCTAGGATATAACAACCTAGACGGGTAATCCCAACCATCCATCCATCCAGATCTTTGAAACATGTCAGCAACAGCACCAAAACCTAGACTGAATAATATCTTCAAACAATTAATGTCCATTCACTGGTGGATGGCGGGATTGTATGTATTCTTGTTGTCGGGTGGCACGATATTTGAAAGACTTCAGGGTGATGGGGGCGGACGCGAACTCCTGCTCGCCGCGCACAAATCTGTTGGCGTGTTGGTATTGCTGTTACTTGGCTGGCGCGGATATTTATTAGTCAGAGTCTGGGGGCGAAAATATGCCAAGCATCTGCCTAAATTAACGGCGAATTGGTATTTCAAGACTGGCTTACATACGGTGCTATATTTGTTGATGTTGGCAGTACCGTTGAGTGGTTATTGGCTATCTAATGCTTACCAAGCCAATAATGTTAATTTATTTGGAATTCCGATGCCCGATCTATTTCCGGTAGATTCGGAGGGGGCATCTCAAGCTAGTGCGGCGCACAGTCGCTCGTCCAAAATTTTTGCGATGCTGATTGTCGTTCACTCGATCGCGCAGTACAGAGTAGTCATCGCAAACTGGCGCAGATTTTCGGCGTGGTTAGTTAGAATAAAGAGTAAAGAGTAGCCATGTCGTTCGTACAGTTGAGAATTTGGACGCGAACGAGCAGAGATTGCTACTACTAAACTTTTGAGGCAATCGTGATGTCTAATTTGACTAGTATTGAATCTCCAGTTGTCGCGGATACCACGTCTACATACCAATGGAACTGGCAAGGACAGCCGTTAAGCGTTGCTTATGAAACTGCTGGTGCAGGAGCACCCATTTTACTTTTACCTGCTTTTAGCACAGTTTCTAGTCGGACGGAGATGTCTGGCTTAGCGGCGCGGTTAAAGTCGCAGTTTCAGGTGACAACGGTGGATTTCCCAGGGTTTGGGGACTCTAGTCGTCCGCGTGTAGATTATGCGCCGCCGCTGTATCGTCAGTTTTTGGCGGACTTCGTGCGGGATATGTTTGCGGTTCCGGCAACGATTATTGCTGCGGGACATGCGGCAGGATATGCATTAAATCTTGCTGCTACGGTGCCAAATGGTGTTGCGAAGCTAGTGTTGGTGGCTCCGACGTGGCGGGGGCCGTTGCCGACGATGGCGCGGGGTCAAAAGCCTTGGTTAAAGGGGGTGCGGGATTTAATTCGCACGCCGATTCTGGGTCAATTTTTGTATCGATTAAATACGACGCCGAGCTTTTTGGCGTTTATGTATCGGCGGCATGTCTATAGCGATGCGAGTAAGTTGACGCCAGATCTACTGGCACAAAAGCGCGAACTCACTCAACAGTCAGGGGCTAGATATGGTGCGGGGGCGTTTGTGACTGGGGGTCTCGATCCTTATTTCGATCGGTTTGAGGCGATGGCTCATCTTCAGTCTTTAACGATACCCGTGTTGGTGGCGATCGGGGAAGGTAGTCCACCTAAGTCTAAGGCGGAAATGTTGGCTTTGGCGGCGGTGCGTAATGTTGTCAGTCATACTTTGCCAGGTACTTTGGGGATGCATGAGGAGTATCCAGGGGAGTTGTATGGGGTGATTTTGCCGTTTTTGAGTGGCGGGTAGTCTTGATACTTACTCGCTTGTGGGTCGTGGGGATCTCTGGTGCTAGAGAACCCGGATCTGGGGGTGCCGACCCCCAGACCCCCCGTTGAGGTGCGGGACGCGTCTTGACCGAAACGCACGCTGAGGAGACCTCAGCGCGATTTCGGTCGCCTCCCCTCAAGCTCCCCTGCGTATGTAGGTTGTTGGTGCTAAATGCGGTATGGGGTCGGTTCGGACTTGGTGGTTACGGGGTAGGGTTCGATCTGTACTCTGCTATCGATCTGCACCAAGCCCTCCCCTACACGTAGATCTGCAAAAGACAGCACAGGGAAATCATCATCTTTCCCTCTTACCCATCTACCTATCCACCCCTGTTACTTCTCTCCTTCCAAGTAGGGCTTAAACCCACTTGGTGTCCATTGAATTGCGCCGTCGCGGCCTGTATAGTAGACGCGGACTCGGTTTCGTTCGAGTAGTTTGATGGTTTCGGGGTCGGGGTTGGAGGTGGCGGCGATGGCGACTTGGGGATTGATTTTAGCGATCGCGCGATCGGGTATTTTGCCACCATGCCAATATAGGGTTTGGGCGGGGGTGAGTTGCTCGAAATCGATCGCGGGTTGGGCGAGATCGGCGATGTCATCGCCGATAACTAGCCATTTCTGTTGGGCTTCAGGAATTTCGATTTGGAAGATTGCGGGACGGGTTTTGACGATCGTTATCTCTACGCGCCCAAATTTTTGAGCTTTGCCGACTGGTAATGAGGTAAATTTAGTGGTTTCGGTATTATTACTTTCGCCGCTGATGCTATAAAAGTTTTTAATGGGAATAGTTTGGTTGAGGGTTTGCCAACTATTGAGTCCGGGGAGATCGCGGTTGAAATCGATCGCGTTATCGATCCGATTGATAGCTTGTTGTTGCAAAAATGGCAAGACGACAAATCGCGCGATGCTTTCATTGCCGCTATTAATTAAAATAGTCTGTCCGCGATCTTGGATCGCTAAAATTTGACCTTGATAGAGTCGATCGTTTGGTGAGTTTTTAATGGCTAATGCGGTGAGTTGGAGTTCGCTTGTTTTCCAAATTGCTAGGGGGACGATTACTAAGAGGATGCCAGCAGCTAGAGGTAATTTCCAATGTTTGTGAAAGCGGGGAAATATCCAGACGCTGAGGATAAGTCCATATAATGCAAATAGCTGCCACGGTGCGATTTGGCCGACAGCGAATGATGTGCCGGGGAGATAGTTAAATAAATCGACAATCCCGATTAGTAGCTGGGTGGGTAAGTATAGTAGCCAAGAAATAGCACTACCAGCGAGTGGGAAGATCGCACTAATTAATGCACCGATCGTGCCGCCGATACTGATGATGCTAATTAGCGGACTGGTGAGAATATTGGCAGGTAAACTATAGAGTGGGAATAATTTAAATACATATAATTGGATCGGTAATGTCCAAATCGATGCAGCTAAGGGGACGGTAATTAGATCGGCGATCGTGGGTGGCAACCAATCTAATTTTTGCTGCAAGGGTTCGACGGTGACAATCAATCCTAATGTTGCCAAAAAGCTCAATTCAAAGCCGATATCCCAAATCCAGAGGGGATTAATAATTAGTAATAAAGTTCCGGCAAGAAATAGCGAACTGAGTCGATCGAGTTTGCGATTGACGCGCAATCCGATTAATACTGCCAACCCCATTGCTACAGAGCGAGCTACAGCGGGCTGGAAGCCAGTCAAACCGAGGAAAATGAGTAAAGCTACCACACCGAGGTTGGATTGCTGTACTGCCGATAATCGCGATCGAGTGAGCGAGAGGATCGCATTGAGAATCAAGGATACCTGAAACCCAGACGCCGCTAGCGCGTGAGCCAATCCGACTCTGACGAATCGATCGCGTAAATCGAAGGGTAAATCTACCGCATCGGAGCCTAATACCATCGCCGTGACTAACGGCCCTATTGGCACATCTAACCATTTTACCTGCGCCGCAGCAATCCGCTGGCGCAACTTACCCCAACTCCACTTCTGTGTCTGAGTTTCATCCGTTACTCGCAACTGAAAGCCGCGCATTCCTGTAAATCCACCCGATTGACTCAAATAATCGCGAAAGCTAAACCCCCCTGGATTGGGATTGGCTTGGGGGATATACAATGTCCCGGTAATCGATACATCTACCCCCGGTTGCAAGCCCGTAGCACTCTGTAAGGGAACTGTGACGTAGACTTTACCGTTAACAGATTTACTGACGTCTGCGGGGCGTATACCGTCGCCCTGAATTTCATTGAGCTGAGTCGCATTGAGCCAAAATTGGGCGTTCTGGTTGCGGGTGATGTGGGGATAACTATCGACGCTACCTCGCACGATCGTAAATTGCGAAGTACCGCGTTCGGCTGTGGCGGGAATATATTTACTAATATCGTTGGCTGCGGGTTTGGGAACGCGCAATTCTAGATAAAAACTAGCACATCCGGCGATCGCGATTGCGACTAACAAAAATTGCCAATTAGGACTCTTTTTCCAAATTCTAGGTAACAGCCATGCCATCGGGATGGCAATGACAATTAGCCCCCATCTCACCCACGGATTGAAGGTAATTAGTAGACCAATGATATAAGCTAGACAAAGGAAAATTGCAGCTTGGGTATTCCGCATCAGGCAACGATCGGCGATCGGGTTATCGACGATCGATATTACTCTATTTCTTACTACGATCGATCGCGATGCCTTGGATTAGATATTGCATCTACACTAAGTCTTGCAATTTGAACCATAAGCTGTCGAACATTTAAATCACATGTTAGATTTTTTGAAAGCGGGGAGCGATGTGTGCTCGTCTGGTTTCCAGACGGGTTAGCACATCAAGACAGCGGCGAGCGGGGAGCGGGGAGGAGGTAAGTAAATTAAATGAGTAACAGCTTAAGCTTGCCTAAGACTGAGACTACTTTCCTATTCAATCAACTATAAGTTTGCCAAGCTATATTAAAACCATAACCCTGCCGTAATGGCAGGGTTATGGTTTTAATCACAAGTCTAATTCCTAAAGCCTATCAAATTGCTACGGGTGAAGAGGGACTTGAACCCCCGACCGACTGCTTAGAAGGCAGTTGCTCTATCCGACTGAGCTATTCACCCACATTAGCACTATATTTTAACACACTTTTACGATCGATTGCAAAAATGTCAAGTGACAAATCTCTGAAAAGATGTGCAGATGCTCGATCGAGGCGGTTGGGGAGATCGGCAATAATACTCTAGGTAATATGGGAATGTGCGGTATTAAATAATAATAGCTATTTTCTGTTGAGCTAAGTGTCAGCTCTGCCCGATCGAATATGTCAATTATTGCGCCAAAATCAGTCCAGATCGAGATTTGCACGTTAGGTGAAGATCGCCGATCGCTCTTGCGGCTCAATTATAACGGCCAAATTTACAATCTAGTTCGAGCTTTTGCCGATCGCCACCGCGATCGAGCAGAACGACAATTGCAGCAATTAATTATTCGCGATCGCGAGGCTAATGGTATTGCTGCGATCGATCGATATTTATTGGTGCCAGAGGTTGGTTATTACTCATTATGGGAGCTAGATCGAGCGATTCAGCCAACTGTGGCTGTGGTGCGGCAAGTTGAGGTCGATCGTGAATTAGCTTCGTCATTACAACAAGCGACTATTTGGTTATTGCAAGAACTTTGGTTGCAATTGACAGACTTATTAGGAACTAGGCAATTACCTATATTGGCCGAAACATTAGTCAATGTCACTCCCCAACTTCAATCTTGGGTAGATCTCGATCGACTATTAGCTCTCGATCCGCTGGCAACAGTAAAATTAAGCTCTTGGTCTGAGGCGGATTTTATCGCATTGACGCGGCAAATATACCATCTCACTCAGAAAAAGCTTGGTGCAGAATTTACAACTAAACTCACGATCGAGATCGTTCAAACAATGCCGAATTTCTTGGGAGCGACAATTTCAGATATCCTCATGCTCTAATTTAGACCGAAGTTGTTAGATGTTTAATTAAAATAGTCCCTCTTTTTACCGAGTCTACCAAGCCCTCGAATGTATCGACGGGTTAATTCAAAATACTGCTTGGTGACATGCACCCTGAGCTTCCCTCAGCGCGATTCCATCCGCAAAATCAAAAATCAAAAATCAAAAATCAAAATGGCTAAATTGTCACCAGATAAATCAGATGCAAACCCTTGGCTGACGGGGGAATATGTTATTTATTGGGGATTAATTTGGTCGATAGTGTCGTTAATTTTGTATCTAAATTTTAGTGTTGTCGATCCGCAGAGCAGTCTTCCGTGGTGGTTTCATTTGAGTACCACTGCGTTAGAAGAAATCGGTTTGCTGGTGTCTGGATATTTGTGTTGGCGAAACTATCGGAGTAAATATATCGCTGGTGGTAGAGCGGTATGGTTGTTATTTGCGATCGCCATGTTGGCTTTTTTCGTGGGCAATCTGTGGTTTTACCTGTGGGAAGTGTTGTGGGGATTAGCTCCAGCCGCTTCCGCTGGGAATATATTTTACATATTGTTTTATTTAATTTTGATTGCAGGGATGCGCTTGGCAATTCTCGATCGCGATGTGCAGTTGGCTCGTCAACAATGGGTAGCAGTCATTGGGGTGATGAGTATCGGACTGACGATGGGCTGCTGGTTGACTACACTCTCGGCAAAAGCAGTCACAGCACCACCGTCGTTGGAAATCTCGCTAGAGCGATCGATCGTGCGCAGCGGTACGCTCGTCGCCAGCCGCGCGCCGCAAATTCCCGATTCCCCACAGGATCGAGTCATTCCAGCGAGATTTCCCAATGATGGCATCGGCTCTTTCCAGTCGGGGAAACCGACCATGGAAAAGAGACAAAACAGCGAGTCAAGACAGAAGCTGAGCCAACGAGTTCTCACTCAAAGTCAGCAAATCGACCCCTCCACGCAGGCACCTGACTGGGTGCTGGCGATCGATCGAGCTATGCATCCGCTGGTAGATACTTTTAATTTATTCTACGTGCTGTGCGATTTAGTCTTGCTGACTTTTGCTGTAATTCTGTTATTAGGATTTTGGGGCGGTCAATTGGGATTACCATGGCGGACGACCGCACAGGCTGTATTATGTTTTTATATTGCTGACACCTGGTTCGCTTACGCCAATAATCGGGTGCAAGGATACGAAAGTGGCTTTATTATGGAAGTGTTCTGGATTTTTGGCATCGTGCAGTTTGGCATTGCCGCTGCGCTAGAATTTGATAACTCCATTCGTGCTCGCCGTCTAGCTCGCCGACGAACTGCTATTAAGTAAACATGAGTTCTAAAAAAATTACCGATGCAGATAAGTTGGAGATTGTAGATCTCTATCGTCAGTCTGGAGAAACGACCGCATCTCTAGCCAGTCGTTATGGAGTCAGCAACTCAACTATCAGTCGCCTGCTCAAAAATAGCATTCCTGAAGCTGAATATGAGGTCTTGATCCAGCAAAAGCGGGGATCTAAAGCCAATAGCGATGAGGAGAGCGCGAGTTCTGACATGCCGACAACCGCTGTGCCACAGCTACCACTAACACTAGCAATCGAGAGCCAACCAGAGCCAGAAGAGGTATTTGCGCCTGAAATCGATCGAACTGAGCCTGTTATAGATACCATCAAGACTGACGATCGCGACTTGGCAGAACCGCCAGCTATTTCCAGCGAATCAGAGCGCGAGCCGATCTCAACACCTGCGAGTATGAGCGCAGAAGAGCGTGCGGCGAATCAACGTCGCGTGCGGCGGCGTCCTTCGGCACCAGTGACGATTGCTAGTGAGGAACCGATTGCTACCGCGAGTCAGTCGGCAACGATTGCCAATATCGACGTCCCTCCCAATATTGCGGATTTGGTAGCGGCTGAAGTAGCTACCAGTGACGATCGCGATCCAATCGCACCCGTTCCAACAAAAACGATCGTCCCCCCACCTACTTCCCGCACGCCAGTATTGCGTGACATTCTTGCCGACTCAAAAGATCGATACTCTCCGCCACCAGCAACCATAGCGGTTGCGGAAACTGCTAGCGATGATAATGAAGAAGATGGCGAGGAAGAAGATGTTAATGCTTTAGCCGCCATGTTTGGTGAAGAAATTGCCGATGGCGAGGATGACGATGATGATGATGATGACGATAGCGAAGAGTCTACTTCAAGTACTTATCAACAACTCGATCGCAATCGATTTTTAACCGAAGATCGCTTACACGTCCAAGTGACGCCGCTATCCCAAGCGACGCTACCGCGTATTTGCTATATCGTCATCGATAAGTTTGCCGAACCAATCGTCCGTCCCCTCAAGGATTTCGCCGATCTGGGTCAAATTTCTGGCGACGAAACTCAACAACGCACTTTACCCGTTTTTGACAATCATCGCGTTGCTAAAAGATTCTCCAATCAACGCACTCAGCGAGTAATTAAGGTACCAGATAGTCGAGTTTTTCAGAAAACGACTTCACACCTACGCGCTAAAGGCATCGTTTGTTTGTTGGTGGATGGGAATATTTATTCACTAAATTAGGTGTTAGGTTTTAGGCTTTGGAACTGCGTTGTTAAATTTCTCGCCCCAAGTTGCATACTTTCTATGTTCTGCACCCTATACCCTATCCTCTTTTACCTAACGTCAACACCTAAGACCGATCGTCTTCTCCCTAACACCTAAAGCCTAAAGCCTAACACCTAATTCAAAGGTGGAATCTTCGTCAAGCCAACGACAAGATTGGGATTGTCTTGCTTGAGTTGGGCTTCAAATCCGTAACAACCATCGCTACTAGTTCTAGCCAGTGCAGTTTTGGCTTGACAGCGTTCCGAGAGGATTTGGGCAATCGTGGAGAGCAGCAATCGATTGCGTTTTTGGTAGGCTACTTCAAAGAGCTTAATCGACTCGCGCAGATCGGTATCATTTTTCTGTTCGCGTCCGCGAATGGCGAGCAGTTGTGCCTTGTAGTAGGTCATTTCGGGATTTTGGGGAGCGAGTCTGAGTGCGGCATTAATGGCGACACTGGCTTTATCGTACTGTTTTAAGTCCCGATGGCCGATGTACATACCACGTAAGGCGAGATACCTAGGCTCGGCATTTTGCAATTGTTCGATCGCCTGGTTGGTATCGGAGAATGGGACGTTGACAGCTAGTAACAGATCCATATAACCCTTAATCAGGTTGAGTTCGGAATTATTTGGTTCGAGCTTTTTGGCTTTATCGATAAATTCAAATACCTTCTGAAGCTTGCTTAAGGCACCCAATGCACCGCCATTATCTTTTTTCATTTCGTAGGCAGCCAGAATTGCCAAACCCACACCCTGATACAAGTTGCCGCGCATTGCATTAGTTTTGGTCAATTTTTCGGCAGCTTTGACAGTTTTCTCGCCATAGTCCTTGACACGTTCGTAATCTCCCGCGCTAAATGGATAAAGCGTACTCATCGCATAAGTCAGTGGCTCGTTAGGTTCAGTTTTCAGCGCGGCATCGAGATATTCCTTGGCTTTAATATAATCGCCGTCCCTAAACATAGCTTCTTTGGCTCTCTCGACATTAGAACCCTGTTTTGTCCTAGTCCTAGGGGCGGGAAAGACCATATTACTATTTGGCTTTGCTGGTTTGGTGGCAGCTATGGCTGGGGCGATATTTAAATTTAAGTGGTTAATGGATGAGAGGATTGCCGATTGCGCGAGTACCGCACCTGTGACGAGCGCAAGCGTAGCCTGTAGCGAAAACTTGAATTTCATGAATAGTAACTATTTGATAAGACGGGGTGTGGGAAAAGTCTGTAGCTCTGCACTGGTGAATTTTGAACCCAGCCACCTCTACCAGCGATCGAAAAATTGCAATATACTATAGTGCCTGGACGCGATCGTCGGTCGGAAGTTCCTATGTATTAATATAGACTTCAAAGTAGCGGGTAGGCTTTAGGTTTTAGGTTTTAGGTACATTTCAAATTCACTCATCTACTCATCCACCCATCCACCCATCCACACTCGTGCTAAAACTCAAACACCTCTCCTACCATCCACCTGCAACCGAGCGACCGATCCTCCAAGATCTTAACTTAGAACTTCAACCCCAGCAATTGGGATTGATTGTCGGTGCGAGCGGTTCGGGAAAAAGTACTTTGCTGGAAATTTTAGCAGGATTGGCGAGTGGCACGAGTGGGGGGGTTTATTGGCGCGATCGGGTTTTAGATGCCGAACTGCGCCAACAATTAGGCGGACTGGTATTTCAGTTTCCCGAACGCCATTTTTGTACTAACTCTATTGTCGAAGAATTGCGGTTGGGACATCCCGAACTGGGAGCCGAACGCGTCGAACAGGCGTTGCAATCGGTGGGTTTAGCCGAGCTGCCTTTGCAGCTCTCTCCTCATGCCCTCAGTGGCGGTCAACAGCGACGATTGGCTCTGGCAGTGCAACTAATCCGGCAGCCCCATTTACTGCTGTTAGACGAGCCTACAGC
Source organism: Chamaesiphon minutus PCC 6605 (assembly GCF_000317145.1). GTDB lineage: Bacteria > Cyanobacteriota > Cyanobacteriia > Cyanobacteriales > Chamaesiphonaceae > Chamaesiphon > Chamaesiphon minutus. The sequence goes on from NC_019697.1 coordinate 4,907,390, forward strand.
GGGCTTAGATTGGTCGATGCGCCAGCAGTTAGTCAGTCTGCTCGCCAAGCTCAAACAAGAATGGACGCTACTGATCGTGACTCATGATGCGGGCGATTTATTGGCAATTGCCGATAAATGTTGGCAGATAGAGCGCGGGAAATTAACTGAAGCCAATATCCGTGATGGTAAATTGACTGGAGTTAGTTAGAATTGTCGATCGCGATGCAATCGGATCGAGCGATCGTTAATCTGTCGGTGTAATTTCAGCGATCTCTCGCAAATACTTTTCGAGTTTAGATATGAATACTTCCTCTAGTTCTACCACCGAACTACCGCAGCTAGCAAAAATCTGGCAGGAAACCATCGATTGGTGTCCTACTGAATCGCAGCAGTTACAATTACAATCGCTCTATACTGCCGTAGTTGCTGCTAACCAACAGTTAAATCTGACGAGAATTACCGAACCAACAGAATTCTGGGAAAAACATTTATGGGATTCGATCGCAGGTGTCGGCGAACTAATTAAAAGTCCCTCAGCACTGAAAGTTATCGATATCGGTACTGGTGCAGGTTTTCCTGGCTTACCACTAGCGATCGCGAGAACGGAATGGGATTTAACATTAGTTGATTCTACTGCCAAAAAGGTCGGATTTATCAGCTCTACTGCTCCCAAAATTGGCTTGACAAATGTGCATCCGGTTGTGAGCCGGATCGAAGACGTGGGACAAAACAAGCAACATCGCCATCAATACGATTTAGCTCTAATTCGGGCGGTAGCGGCAGTAAATGTTTGTGCGGAGTATGCTCTACCTTTAGTCAAAATTGGCGGTACTGCCATCCTTTATCGGGGCAATTGGACGCAGGAAGAAGCCGATGGTCTAGAATTAGCTGTGGTTAAATTAGGCGGCGAGGTTAGCAAGATCGATCGATTTAATACGCCTCTGAGTAACAGCATCCGGCACTGCATTTATATACATAAAATTGCCGATACGCATCCATACTATCCTCGCAATGTCGGCATTCCTACCCAAAAACCACTAGGGTTATTATAGTGTAGAATCAAGGTTCTAATTCTCACTCGATCGATCGAGATTATCTTCGAGATCGATCGTCAGAATTCTATCATTTATTTGACCCATGTCTAGCGCGTTAGCAGATACTAAAAGTGGTGGAGTATCGACGATTGCAAACAAGAATTTTCAGCGTTAAAGCATTCTCGATCGCGGTAGCTGTTAGCGGTTCACCGCGATCGTTTTTAAGTTGTAATTTCTGGATCGTCCTCTGTAATGACAGTGGTGAGTAAATCACTTCCATAGCGATCTCAGACACAATATCGCTCGGTTACCGATCGCTCACTGCTACAGCGTGCAGCGAGGTATGGTAAAAGCAATAGAGTTAGTGCGCGCATGATACTTTTCCCTTCTTAATGCCGATCGTATTCACTGCGGTATACAATGTACTATTACACCAAATAAATTGGTATAATTGCGGGCAATGGTTTTGGTATTGTAAAATTAGAATCTAGATCGATTTATCAACATTTATAACCAGTGTCTCTAGTTTCTGTCGATCGTCTAATAGTTGCCGCTCAAACTGGTAATTTAGTCAGTTTCCCTACCGATACCGTTCCGGCATTAGCCGTATTACCAGCACATGCCGAACTAATTTTTCAAGCTAAACAAAGAAGTCAAGATAAACCATTAATTTTGATGGCAGGTGAAATCACCGACTTGTGGAAATTCACCAACGGTACCCAGCCAGCACTAGAGATTTGGCAAGCAGTCGCCGATCGATATTTGCCTGGTGCCTTAACCTTGGTATTACCCGCATCCAATCTGATTCCGGCAGCCATGAACCCGCTCGGCAATCGGACGATTGGTGTGCGCGTGCCCGATTGCGAGATCGCACGCTCGATCCTGCGCCAAACTGGAGCTTTGGCAACCACTAGTGCTAATTTATCGGGACAGCCAGCCTTACTCACAATGGCGGCAATTAGCGAGAATTTCCCTCAAGTAGCCGCGCTACTGGCTCCAGAGCTACCGAGCCTCGGACAACCTTCAACTGTCATCCAATGGCAGGATTCTGGCTGGAAATTACTCCGACAAGGCGCAGTAAATTTTGTCAATCTAGACTAATCGCCGATCGATATAGGGCTAATTTCCGACAAATTGCTGATTGTGGTATTTTGTGATACCGAGCTAGGATTAACTGCATTAGACTTACATCCGTAGTCAATTGCTCGATGCCCGTAAATTCTCAGTTTCTTAGACGCGCGAAAATTAGCTACAATAGGATGCTGTGTCGTCACTCAACGAACGGTATTCAAGTAGGAGGTTTTCTATGTCTCGCGTATGTCAACTGACAGGTAAAAGAGCCAACAATGGGATGGCAGTCTCTCACGCCCACAATCGCAACAAGAAACTGCAACAAGTTAATTTGCAGTGGAAACGCGTTTGGTGGCCTGAAGGTAACCGCTTCGTGCGGTTGAAACTGTCTACAAAAGCAATCAAAACTTTAGAACTCAAAGGTTTGGCAGCAATGGCGAAGGATGCAGGTCTTAACCTGAACAAATTCTAGCTCTAGATCCCCCGCTGGGGGTATCTGGTTGTCAATTTCATGCCTACGATCCAGCCCCAGCGATTTCAATTTTTTGCCGATTTCTCATTTAAGTGGCGACTTGCCATGTGGCGGATCGGCAACGGTAATACTCCTCAGACTGCTGAAGGCGGCTTTACGCTCTCGGAAGTCATCGTGGCAATTTTGCTTACAACCACTTTTGTGGCGGTGGCATTGCAAGGCATGGTCGTTGCCATGTTGCTCAAATCCAGATCCTTGCAGTTAGCCGAAGCTAATCGCTGGATTCAGGCAGATTTGGAGCAAATGCGATCGCAACTCACGCTAACTCAGATTCCTCTGTCTTTACATCAATCTCGATGTCATCCAGCCACAATCGATAGTGGATTTGCCGATTTAGTCAGAGATAATTTAGCTGGGGACAATATTACTGGTGCAGCAGATTATCAGCTCCCACCTCTACTTGCTAACAGTCAAACGGGCAAAACGTTTCAAATCGCTCGTAAATTAAGAATTCCATCGAGTCCAGAAAATAGCAAAGCCAAGCTGCTGGGCATTCAATATACGGTTACTCCGACGAGTGGAGCCAGCCTAGAGCGTTCGATTTTGCACTTTTATACTGAGGTCATTCCTGATGCGGCATTCCAATGTCAGTAAGGATCTCGGTTTTACATTAACCGAATCATTAATTGTCTTAGCGATCGCGGGAATCTTAATTGCCATGGCGACTCCCAGCACAATTGCTGCAATCGATCGAGCCAGGTTAGCTCAAGCCACAGATTTAGTTACAGCTAGTCTCCAACAAGCCCAACGCGAAGCCATCCGTCGCAATCGCAGTTGCACTCTGACTCTAGATAAAGCCAATCGTAAAATTGTCGGTCAAGAAGGCTGTATCTTAACTGGCGATCGCATTCTACCAGAACCGATCGAGCTGGACTATACAGGGGTATCCGACAGTATCAAGTATGGCATTCGCGGCAATACAACTACTAATAAAACAATAATTTTAGAAGTCAGAAACTCTCCTTATATTCGCTGTCTAACTGTCTCTGCTCCACTCGGCATCATCCGTGTGGGCACTTACGATCGCGCTGCTAGTGCCTGTCGTAAATTTACGGGTTGATAGTTAGAAGTTGGGAGTTGATAGTGGAATCACTAATGTAAAAGACAAGCTATCATATTTGCTCGAATAAATAGTAATAGGGCGTAACTTAGCTCGAGATAATGGTGATGATAAAATATTATTTAAGAACATATTTAAGATGTTATTTAGCTTTGATCGAACCTTGTACTGACAGAATTAGTAAAGCTACACATCGATTAGATCGTCAATCTCTGAGTCAATCTGGATTTTCGGTGCCGCTAGCATTGGGGCTAGGATTAGTAATGATTATAGTTGCGGCTAGTATTATCGGGCGTTCTCAAAGCGATCGAGATATTACTAGTTCTCAACGTGAAATAAACAGAGCATTAAGTGTTTCTGAAGCAGGTGCGCTCAGATTTCAATCATTTCTCGATCGACATAAGTTGCTTGCTACTAAAAATTTAGCTCAATGGGTAAATACGTTAGATACATTACCAACGTCACAAGCTGGTTGTCACTCGATCGATCTGCCTATTGCTAGATACCAAGCAGTATTATTCAAAGATAGTACTTGGATCGAGCTAGATCCTAGCGATCGGAATAAAGGTAGATATCAAATTGTCGATTATCGCTATCAAAATGGTGTAGGTAAGTTAACAATTGCAGGTAGGATAGATGCTTATAATACCACTGAAAATACTGCTAATAGTACCCTCAAGATCGATATCCCGATCGGTAGTGAATCGGCAAAAATTGCGCCGCCAGCACTCTGGGCAAATACGTTCAATCTAAATGCAAACCAAAAAGTTACCGGACAAATTCGCGGCGTAAGTTGCCCGCTATTACCGATGATGGATTCGGATGGTATTGCAGGTATAGATATGAGTAATATCGCACTCATTAGCGGCATTCCCAGCGGTCAAATTATTGCCGATCCATTCGTCAGTATTCCCGCCCCCAAGATTGCACCTACTATCGCAACTTCAATCCCTGCAATTACGACTTCGATCGAGTTACCGCGCCCTACTTCTGCCGATACACCAGATGCCAAAGGTGAATATCATTACTTAGTAGATACAGATGTTCCTGGTGGAAACTCAATTAAATTACAAGATAGCGATCTCATCAAAATTACTATTCCCGCAACTCAAAAAATTAACCTTTATCTCAAAGGTAATATCGATTTAGCAGGTAGTCAAACTATCGGTGTGAATTCCGCAAACCCTAACTTACGTATCTATGGTAGCAATCAAACCGTCAAATTAACTATCAAAGATAATGCCTCAATTACGGCATTTATTCATGCACCTCTAGCCGATGCGAAAAGTATCAGTTCTACTACTCCTAATCCCAGTCAAAATATTACTGGTGCTGTCTGGGTAAATAGTTGGGATTCATCTGCTAGTTCGAGTCCGATTCCGATCGTTCAAATGGGTAATTGGTCGGACTTTGGCATTGCTAAAATCGAGCAACCATCGCAACTCAGCCCGATTAGTTACTGGCAAAGAATAGAAAACTAGTCGATCGCTATCATTAGGTAAATAATATTTAATAACATTCAGAAAACCAGATGCTCGATCGACAAAAAAAAGCTCGCCATCTTCTCCTTCAACAATTAAATTCAGGTGGATTTACTTTGATTGAATTAATAGTTGCACTAGCAATAACAACTATAGTCATTAGCTTGACAGGGACTGGATTGTATGCATTGATGAAGGCTAATCAGCGCAGCCAAATCGAAACAACAGATCGTCTAGAACTCGAACAAGCTTTAGCTTTCATAACTGACGAAATTAAAATGTCTCGACAAGTGCAGGCAAATATTTCGTGGCCGACTACACCAACTACAGCGATCGGCAATTTCAATCCCGCATCGGGGAGTAGTCAAATTCAACCGATTTTGGTACTTATTCCAGCCTCAAGTAGCCGTCTCAAAGATCCGATCGTTTATTATCTAGCAGATCCACCCAATAGTAGCGTTTGGAGCGGACAGAGAGTAATTTATCGTTGGGGGCCAACACTATTACAAAATGGTAATTATAGCGATGGCGATGGTCATGATATTGCGCTAATTTCGCCAACCGCGACGATCGAATATTATAATGAGGTTTTAGTCGATCGCATCAGCGATGTCGCTCCAGCTCAAGCTAGTATCGCTTGCGAAAGTAGTTATAGTTATTCAGTTCCTAGTATCAGCACTCGATTGGGATTTTATGCTTGTATTGCCCCTGATGAAAAGTCAGTTAAACTTTGGATGTATAAGCAGAAAACTTCATCTGCAAAAAGTGTCTCGATCGATGCTTTAGTGGTAACTCGTAGTAATTAATTATCTCCTGGCTAGCTGTGGATGACACTCATTATTAACGCCGCACAAATTCAAAGCATCTACCACCACGCTGAAAATATTTATCCAGAAGAATGTTGTGGAATTTTATTAGGTAAGATTGATAAGTTAACTAAAACTGTTATAGAAGTTATCCCGACGGCTAATGCTTGGGAACAGTCAGAGTCAGTCGTTGGCGTAGCCTCTCCGTTGGAGAATCTCGATCGAACTAAAACCAGTCGCTATACCATCCCACCCCAAGCTATTTTTCAAGCTCAAAAACGCGCGCGCGACCTCCAACTAAATATTATTGGTTTCTTTCATTCTCACCCAGATTGTCCGGCAATACCTTCGATTTGCGATCGCGATCGCGCCTGGGATGTTTATTCTTATCCGATTGTCTCAGTGATGCAAGGTAAGGTCAATAATTCTCAAAGTTGGGTATTAGATCGTAATGGTATATTTCAGGAAGAAGAAATTTATCAGGTAGAAACATGAATCAAAATTCCTCAGTAAGAACTACGTTCCAAACCCTACCCTTTACCCTCTACATTTTCATCGAGATCGGCTCCTTCCAAGTAGTCTAACTCGCGCCAATCACGATCGAGCCGAGCCGGAGATTGGGGCAAAGAGGCTGTCTCGGCAGTAGAAAGTCGCTCTCTACGATGGGAATCGCCTCGATCTCGCCAGGTTTGCCATGCAGCTTTGACACCCACCCAGACACTGCGGGTGTTAGTTTGGACATTCCCTGCCTGTTTTTTGACCTGGGTGAGGCTTAAATCGACTTGTTGCACCACCGCAGTGGCACTTTGAACCCCCTGGGACATTTCATCACTGAGATCGCTCAATTCTAAACTTGCCAGTCTGATTGCTTCGAGCGTCGGTGGTAACTCGCGATCGAGTCGATCGAATAGCTTTTCGGCACTCCTAGCCGCACGAGACAAATCTTGAATTGCTGGAAATGCAGCAACTACTAATGCTGTCAAACTCACAGCAACAAGTAGAATCGAGCATCCCAAAAACAGCAGCGGATCGATAAAGGTCAAAATTAGAGGGTAGTTGATAGTTGATAGTTGATAGTTAAAAGTCGATCTAGCAATCTAATTGGAGCTGCTGGTGACACGAACAAATTGATATGCGATCGGCTGATACCTGATGCTAATCATCGTCTTGATTAGTGGTGGCACTCCGAGCGGGAGTGGCAGCTTCGCGGATCGATTGACTGGCAACGATGCCAGCAGAAATTGCCGCTGCCAATCGATCGAGTGTTTGATGCCACCGATCGGTAGCCGCCGCAGACAACTTATCGGCTTGCAATTGCACGCTACTAGAAATATCTTCAGCCATTTGGGGGACTGCTGTCACCGTTTTAGTCAGAATTTTACGTGTATCTCGTCCTTGACGGGGAGCTACCAATAATCCGGTGACAGCACCAATGGCTGCACCTACAAAAACTCCACCGATGAATGAACCGCGATTTTTATCTGCCATAGATCGATATTACTCAACCGGATATGTATAGTTTAGATAGATCTGTATCGATTCCTTTGTCCTCGCCACAATAGCAAAAAAATTGTGCTAGTAACTAGGAATATATAGATTGGATAAATGACAATTTGCCACATCCAACGATCGATCGCCAGAAGATTTAGCGCGTTAGCAACTGAAAATAAGAGCCACGCCAATAGATTTTCGTCATCTGGACGACGGAAAGATTTACGAATAGTCGGTAAAGCACCTAAAAAATCGATACCAATATTTATCCCTAGGGCAATTGATGGCGATCGATATAGTCCCCATAATATCAAACCGATCCCCACTCCAACCAAACAAATCCGATCTAATTTCGTCCAACCACCTTCACCAAACTTTATTGCCAATAAACTAGTGACCACTGGGCCGATAATATAAGTAATCGGCACCCAGATCGTCGCTTCGGCACCCGCAGCTCGATAGGAGAGGGCAATGACAACCCCCACCAGCGACCAAATCCACCATGTCGCTCGATTCGGACGAGTGTGCCCCCGCCAGATTGCCCACCAATAGGGGATAAATCCACCCAATGATAAAATACCAGCGATCGCCCCGATCCAGCTATAGAAAGTCAGTTTACTTGCTCCATTTTAAGAAACGATCGAGGATCGAAGTGTGAATTTTTATGGCTATTCGTCTGGATTGGAAATGGGTTTGTCAGGAGCATCGACGATCGCGCGCAGCCGCAGCCAGACTGTCATGACTAGTAGTAAAGCAATCCCGATCGCCGTCACCACGATCGCCGTCTGTCTGATTCCCTGCATCCGCATCGCAATCATGCCCCCAGCCAGAGTTACCCCCCACAAAATTACCGCCGAATGTCGTTGCGAAAATCCTTGAGCTAACAATCGATGGTGCAGATGATCCTTTCCTGGCGTACTCATCGGATTAGTTCCCGATAGCAGTCGCTTGACGATCACTTGACTGGTATCTACAACTGGGACGATAAAAAACACGATCGTCCCCAATAGCGAAGTCAGCGTAGTCATCTTGACATTGCCCAGAATGCTAGTAGCGGCTAAGACATAACCGAGGAAGTAGGCTCCAGCATCGCCCATAAAAATCCGCGACGGATGATAGTTATGCCGTAAGAAGCCTAAAGCCGCACCGCCTGCACCCGCACAAATTAGTGTCGCAGCGGCTCTGGCTTCAAATTGAGCCGATGCTGCCAATAGACTCATTGCCGTAATAAAACTTACGCCACCTGCCAAACCATCGATCCCATCCATCAAGTTCACTGCATTGGTGATCCCGACAATCCATAGAACTGTGAAGGCAACAGATATAATCCCATCGATCGGTGCCCCAAAATAGACAAGATGGATTTGAATGCCGCAAACTACTAATAACAGTGCTGTCAACACTTGGACGAGCAGACGAAATAGTGCAGGCAATCCCCCAAATTGATCGTCGATAAATCCGACTAAAACTAACACCGAACCACCGAGTAAGATTGCTAAAACCGATACTTGCACCTTTGCCAGCACGATCGGCGCGAGACAGCCAGCCAAGATAATTGCCGCCATTACACCCGTGTAAATGGCCAATCCTCCCGCGTTAGGGCGCGGCTCCTGATGTAGCCTGCGAGCGTTGGGTTCGTCTGCCCAGCCAACTTTGAGCGCGAAAGTCCGCACCTTCGGAATAAATAAATAGGTGACTATCCATGCAAACATAAAAGTCAGCACTACGGAGAGCCACCCGCGTCCGTGGGGGTCGGCAACACCAATCGAATTCATGAAATTCTCAAAAGTCATGCAGATTTCTGTTTAAAGTTTAAAAAGGATGGGGGGAGCGGAGCAATTAAACTCTGACTAATTAGATCGATCGTGACTGTGATAGTGATGTAACTTAGCCACTTGCGCTCGATCGTCGATATTGTCTACATCTTTTGGGGCACAAGTCAAACATACTCCAAAAAATTCGAGTGTGTGGTAATAAATTTTAAATTGATGGAGCGACTCTAGTCTCTGCTCTAATTGTTCGACCGGACATTCATCGATCGCGATCGATTGTCCGCACTGCAAGCAAGTCAAATGATGCCGATCTGCTTGCACACAACTATACAATGATTCGCCAGTCGGTAATGTTCGACATTGAATTACCCCTTCCAATTTTAGACTCTCAAGGGCACGGTAGATAGTAGCTAGCCCTACTGCCCGATCGCGAGTTCGCAGTTCTACATAAATATCTTGCGCGGAAATTGCCCGCTCGCATTGCTTGAGCAGTTGTAAAATTCGTTCTTGGCTGCGGGTTCGATCGGATTTCATGGTGGGGAGCAGGGGCGGGGAGTTGGGCTATGGAGTTGGGATCTGGGAGTATTGTAAAGTATTGTAGTGTTGTATGTTGGGCAGTGCCCGCCATAAGGATCTCAGGTGATTCTACAAATCTACCGATCGGGCTTGTCTTAAAAATATATCTGCTACTTTGTTGAGATCTCTAGTGTCCGACTAGCGATTCAGGTCTCTTAACTTCAAAATTTCGATCGCGATCGAAATGACAGCCAAGGTTGGTACTAGTTTACAATTGGGGATGGTAAATTTAAGTTGTCACGTTGGCGTTGGCAGAGCCTGCCGTAGGCACAGCCTACCGGAGGTAATCGCTATATACCTAATTATCGCAAAGTTGAGAGATCCCGTTGAACCAAAAATATCACGCGCGCATTTACGTAACTCTTCGTCCCTCCGTCCTCGATCCCGCTGGTACGGCAGTCCAATCCGGCCTAGCTCATATGGGTTACACTGATGTCGAAAGTGTCCGCATCGGTAAATATATCGAAGTCAATCTCAATGCCGCCGACGAAACCCAAGCCCGCAGCCAACTAGATCTGATGTGCGACCAACTGTTAGCTAATCCAGTAATTGAGAATTATCGGGTTGAGTTAGAGAATAGGGGATAGGCTTTAGGGGATTTTAGATTTTGGATTTCCACACTCTCCCCCTCTGCCCTCTGCCCCTCTTCCCCTCTTGCCCTCTCCCCCTCTGCCCCTCTCCCCTCCCCACTCATCGTGAAATTCGGAATAATCGTCTTCCCTGGCTCCAACTGCGATCGCGATGTGGTGTATGTCACCCGCGATTTGCTCGGACAACCCACTCGCACCATCTGGCATGAAGAAACCGACTTACACGATGTCGATGTCGTCGTGATTCCTGGTGGCTTTAGTTATGGCGACTACCTCCGCTGCGGGGCAATCGCCAAATTTTCGCCGATCATGAAGCAAGTTGTCGCTCATGCCGAGCAGGGTAAATATGTTTTAGGTATATGCAATGGTTTTCAGGTGCTTACCGAGGCGGGATTGCTGCCTGGTGCCCTCGTCCGCAATCGCGATCTCCACTTTATTTGCGACAGGGTTCCCCTCCAAGTCGAAAGTACCGACTCGATCTGGACTCAAGGTTATAGTACCACCACCCCGATCGAACTCCCGATCGCTCATGGCGAAGGCTGCTATCATGCTGATGCCGATACACTCGATCGATTAGAATCTAACGGACAAGTCTTATTTCGCTACGCTGGCACCAACCCCAACGGCTCGTTAAATAATATCGCTGGCATCTGCAACGAAACTCGCAATGTCGTGGGGATGATGCCCCACCCCGAACGCGCCGCCGATCCCCTCCTGGGCAAAGCCGATGGCATCAATTTATTCAAAAATTTGATTTAATCGATCGCGATTAGTGGAGATTTCACTTTAGGTTTAATCTAGATCTGGAAACAATCTGAAGTGAAATAATTTAGTCTATATTTAAATTCATTAAGCATCTGGGCTGTAGTTCAAACAATGCTGGTATCGATAAAAACTTATCTGTCCAGGCAATTACAGAGTCTATTCTATTAGAGTAGAAGTCATTATAATTTACCATTGAAATATCTTTAAATTTGGCAGACAAGTTAAGGTTGTTTTTTCCTTCAGCCTGAATCGTAAAATTATCTAATATCTTAAGTTCTATATCGCTTGTCATTATTTGACTGTGCGGGTATTTAAATTTCCAATATATAGGTTGCTGGAACACCAGGCAGCAAAATATTTCTTGGCCTTCAGCTTTTGCGCTTCTTCTGATAAAAAGATAGAAAATTGTGCGAACATACCAGGATCTCCATCATAGAATAAGACTCTGGCGGAGAATCCTTGCCACTGCTGGAAAAGAGAGCGTGCTTTTTGCAATTGAAGCTCGATCGGTTCTGTTGATTCCATCGCGTAAAATTGAAATTACTAGAATATTAACGCTAGTTCAAATCAGTTAATTTCGATCGCGTGTTATTCTTCACTCTGAAATAAACTTTCCAAATCCTGACGAGCATTAACTACGCGCACAATTTCTAGTCCATCGTCTATTAAACGATAGAGAATGATATGGCTCTGAAGTGGAATGCCACGCAGATCGAATCGAATATGTGAATAGCTTCTGCCCATTGCGGGAAAAGTGGCTAGATTCCGACATTTTTTAGTAAATTCTTGCAGGAACTGTTCGCCAGCATTTATATTACGCTCTAAAAAATAGTCGGAAATATCATCGAGATCGCGCAGGGCACTGGGTGCAATAGAACAGCGCATCATCAAGTTGTTTCCTTTGCCGATCGGAATTTTTGTTGTAGTCTATCGATCGCTAGATCTAGCTCCACTCCTTCACCTCGATCGAGTTCGGCAATAGCAACATCTACTTTTTGACGAGTATCTTCAATCCAATTTTCATAATCTCGATACTTTTCTTCTAGTAACTTAAAAGCCTGAAATGCAGCTTCATCAGCAGATTTAAACCTACCTCGATCGATTTGCGATTGGATAAACTGCTCTTGTTCTGGATTGAGGGCAATATTCATACAAACTATCTCCTGTATTAAATAGAGCTTTTCGCTCACCCCTATTTTAATCTCGATCTAACTCTAGTTACTACTATGCGTCGCTGCACTTGGCAGTCAAAGGATGTTGGTAGTCGATCGCGATGCCTGAAAACCGATATACTAGCCTCTAGCCATTCCTCACGACCCACTAATATATGACTCGTTTAGCACTCCTGAGTGTATCTGACAAAACCGGACTGATTGAATTTGCCCGTCAATTGGTCGAAAAATTTGACTTTGAGATTGTCAGTAGTGGGGGCACCGCCCAAGCATTGAAAGCTGAAGGGATTCCCGTCATGAAGGTGGCAGAATATACAGGTGCGCCAGAAATATTGGGCGGACGGGTGAAGACATTGCACCCGAAAATACATGGGGGGATTCTGGCGAGGCGCGATCTGCCCGAACATTTAGCAGATCTAGAGCAGCATCAAATTCGCCCGATTGATTTAGTCGTAGTCAACCTCTATCCCTTCGCCGCGACGATTAGCAAGCCTGGAGTCAGTTTAGCAGATGCGATCGAGCAAATCGATATCGGTGGCCCTGCCATGCTTCGCGCTTCAGCCAAGAATTTCGCACATTTGGCGGTATTATCCAATCCCGATCGCTACAACGATTATCTCGCCGAACTGACCAAAAATAATGGGCAAGCCTCGATCGAATTTCGACAAGCTAGAGCATTAGAAACTTTCCAACATACCGCCGCTTACGATACCGCGATCGCGGGCTATTTGGCAGAGCAAGCAGGCAAAAGTACGAATTATCAAATTTCTGCCCAGCCGTTGCAATCGCTCCGCTACGGCGAAAATCCCCACCAACCAGCAGCATGGTATCAGACGGGAGCAGTCCCGACGGGTTGGACGACTGCCAAAATTTTGCAGGGTAAAGAACTCAGTTATAACAATCTCGTCGATTTAGAAGCAGCACGGCGGATTATTGCCGAATTTGGCGATACTCCTGCCGCAACGATTATCAAACATAACAATCCTTGTGGGACGGCTTTGGGCGATACTTTACTCGCAGCATACGATCGAGCATATAGTGCCGATTCTACTTCTGCCTTCGGTGGTATTGTCGCTGTCAATCGTGCGCTAGATGCCGATACCGCTCGATCGATGAGTCAAACTTTTCTCGAATGTATCGTCGCGCCCGAATGTACCCCTGAAGCGGCTGAAGTATTTGCCGCCAAAAAGAACCTGCGGGTATTAACGCTAGCAGATCTGGCAAGTGGGACGAAAGATAATGTCAAAGTTATCGCAGGTGGGCTGTTAGTGCAAACCGCCGACGAAGCGATCGAAACTACCGATAACTGGCAAGTAGTCACCACCAAACAACCGACAGCAGCAGAATTACAGGAATTGTTATTCGCCTGGAAAGTCTGCAAACATGTCAAATCTAACGCGATCGTCGTCACTAACGATCGCGCTACCATTGGCGTAGGTGCCGGACAGATGAACCGCGTCGGCTCGGCCAAAATCGCCCTCGAACAAGCTGGCACCAATGCTCAAGGTGCAATCCTCGCCAGCGACGGCTTCTTCCCCTTCGATGATTCTGTCAAAACCGCCGCCGCCGCCGGAATTACCGCGATCGTCCAACCAGGTGGTAGTATGCGCGATAACGACTCGATCGCTGCTGCCAATGAATTGGGTATAGTAATGGTGTTTACAGGCGTCCGTCACTTCTTGCATTAGGCTTTAGGCTTTAGGCTTTAGGGAAAGGGGTAAAGGGTAAAGGGTAAAGGGTAAAGGGTAAAGGGTAAAGGAAGTAAACTAGTTCCATTCTCCCAGTCCTCCAATCACTCCCAACTCCCAATTCCCAATTCCCCGATCCCAACTCCCAACTCCCAACTCCCAACTCCCAACTAACTCGTGCAACTCCAAAACGTCATCATCGCCCACAAAGCCGGAGATCGCGGCAGCAAAAACCTTGCGGAAAAAGCTGCCAAACAACTCGAACAAAAAGGTTGCCATGTGATGATGGGGCCGAGTGGAGCTAAAGATAATCCCTATCCAGTATTTCTCGGTTCTACCAGCAAACAGATCGATCTGGCGATCGTGCTTGGTGGCGATGGTACCGCACTGACTGCCGCCAGACATCTATCTCCAGACGGTATCCCGATCTTGGCAATCAATGCTGGCGGACATTTAGGTTTTTTGACCGAACCATTAGAACTATTTAACATCGATACACCGATCGATGGCCAGAATATCTGGGAAAGACTCGAAGGCGATCGATATGGGATCGAGCGACGGATGATGCTCCAAGCACATATATATAATGGCGACGAACGCAACACCGAACCTGAGAGTGAAAAATTCCTCGCTCTCAATGATATGTGTATTAAGCCAGCCGCCGCAGATCGAATGCTGACTTCAATTTTGGAAATGGAAATCGATGGCGAAATCGTCGATCAATATCAAGGCGATGGCCTGCTAGTTTCCACACCCACAGGCTCTACTTGCTATAATGTTTCGGCAAATGGCCCGATCGTCCACTCTGGCATGGCAGCGATTAGCATTGCGCCAATCTGTCCTTTGAGTCTCTCCAGTCGTCCGATTATCATCCCTCCCGGCTCGACTGTAAGTATTTGGCCTCTAGGCGATTACGAACTCAATACCAAACTGTGGAATGACGGGGTACTAGCTACCTCAATTTGGCCGGGACAGCGGGTAGATGTTCAGATGGCCGACTGTAAAGCCAAGTTTGTCATCCTTCGCGATAACTACTCTTATTATCAAACCCTTCGAGAGAAACTGTTATGGGCTGGTTCGCGCATCCGCTACGATCGTCACCATACTCGGAATTAGGCAATAGGAGCGTGGGCAGGGGCAGGGAGCGGGGAGAGACAAGATAGGGGGGAACGGGAGGGAAGAAAAGGACGCAAGCGTCCAAGCTATTCTCTTTTCTTTCAAACCTCTCAAACCTCAAACACCACCTCTACTCCCCGCCTCCGCTCCCCCTAAAATATCGAAAATACCCTAAATCATCCTAATTTCAGCAAATTAACGCACGATTGTCTCGTCAAATTGGGTGGGCAAAGTGAAACTAAACAGTTAGACTGTGGATTGAGAGCGAGAAATAAATCCTCGTGATTATAATGACTTGAAGACTATTGTTAACTATTTGTTACAAAGTCGAGAATCTAGCCATCAAAATAACAATCGAGAGATCGTTGGTAATAATCTTATTACCGTTTGCAGAATGTTCGTCATGCATAATGGACAGACACAAGATCCAGATGAGTCTCAAAGATTGAGGTCGATCCAACTGCGCTCTTACCATCTTTCGATCGCAATAGTACCTAAAGTCGATCGGCAGCGATCCCCGTCAGGCAAACGAGACTTTCCTTATGGCGAAAGCGTTTGAGCACTATAACAGCTAAATTGCTATATTTATGAGAGTGAACTCTGAATAAATTGATATTTTTATTAACAATCGAAACTGGCAAAAATTTTAATAAGAGCTACAATCAAAAGGGCTTTCCTCAATCGAGGACGCTCTATGAGCGAAGACGATTAAATCACCAGCCGTTCGAGATCGACATTGCCGCTTGAGTAAATCTTAGCAATCTGTCTGAATTGTTAAAGATATGCAAGCAACACAACTATTTCGTCATGAAATATAGCACCTACATTAGTTCATTGTTATAGATAGGAGTAAGAGGACCCACAAATGACCCAGACTAAAGACATGCTCGCAACCTTAACGACTAAAGACTCCGACAGCGAGTTAGAATTACTGCTCGACGAAGATGTTGATGCTGACGACTTTACTGCCGATCCTGAAGGAGAATCTGATGTCGAAGACGAGGATGGTAAGCTGGGGAAGGTGAAAGCCTCCCGCCGTCGCGTTCAAACTAAGAAAAAACAATTTACAGAAGACTCGATTCGACTTTATCTACAAGAAATCGGTCGAATTCGTCTCCTCCGCGCCGATGAAGAAATCGAACTCGCTCGGAAAATTGCTGACTTGCTCGAATTGGAGCGGATGCGTGAAAAGCTCCTCAATGACTTGGATCGCGAACCACACGATCGCGAGTGGGCAGCAGTCGCTTCAATGCCACTAAATCAGTTTCGCCATCGGTTATTTTTAGGCAGACGCGCTAAAGATAAAATGGTACAATCGAACCTCCGACTGGTTGTTTCGATCGCCAAAAAATACATGAATCGCGGCCTTTCTTTCCAAGATTTAATTCAAGAAGGTAGCTTGGGTTTGATCCGCGCCGCTGAGAAATTCGACCACGAAAAAGGTTATAAGTTCTCGACATATGCAACTTGGTGGATTCGCCAAGCAATTACTCGCGCGATCGCCGATCAATCGCGGACGATTCGTCTACCAGTTCACTTATACGAAACTATTTCGCGGATTAAAAAGACTACTAAACTACTTTCTCAAGAAATGGGACGCAAACCCACAGAGGAAGAAATTGCTACCCGCATGGAAATGACGATCGAAAAACTGCGGTTTATTGCCAAATCCGCACAGTTACCGATCTCGCTCGAAACACCAATTGGGAAAGAAGAAGACTCCAGACTCGGCGACTTTATCGAAGCCGACGGTGAGATGCCAGAAGATCAAGTATCCAAGAGCTTGCTACGCGAAGATTTAGAAGGTGTGCTAGATACCTTAAGTCCTCGCGAACGCGATGTGCTCAGACTGCGTTATGGCTTAGATGACGGACGGATGAAAACATTAGAAGAAATCGGTCAGATCTTTAATGTTACTCGCGAACGCATTCGTCAAATCGAAGCTAAAGCTCTCCGCAAACTGCGCCACCCCAATCGCAATAGCATTCTTAAAGAATATATTCGGTAATTAGTTAATAGTTGATAGTTGATAGTTGATATCTGTAGGGTGGGCAGTGCCCACCAGCCAGGGTTTTAATTATTAAATTAAAAAGCCACCATCTTTAAAGATGGTGGCTTTTGGCTTGAGATTAAAGGTTTTGCTTAATGTCGATCGACTATTAATTCTCCTGTCGGGGCGACTTGTCGCCTATAACGCTGATAGGATAAGTCTCATAGCTCTCAAGCCTTGTTGATAATTAGGTAGTTTATGTGGGGACAAAGACATTAATTCAACAACAACCTGCCAATTACTAGATGTTGAATCGACCCATGATTCACCCCAGAGTCCAATATAGAAAGTGCTATGTCTAGCATATTTTCGGTGATGTTCTGTTTTTCTGCCGAGATATTCTTGAACTTGCTTTGATTTGATATCTATCCCTTGGATGATACTCTTCAAGTATGCTAGTGATAGCAAAATCAATAATTTGCTCAATCGTTCGCCCGTTAAATTAGTCTTTTCTAAGTTATATCCTCCGCCCTTAAAGTCTCGAAACATCTCCTCAATTCCAAATCTTTTAGCATAGGTATCAACTGCTGCTTGTAGATCTGCCAAGCTGGTCAGAATATACCAAGGCTCTTTTGTGGTAATATTTCGATATTTACCTAGCCATTTACCTGCTAGGTTAAATCCTTCAACTGGTGCAGTTTTTCTAATTGTTACTTCTTGATTAAAAAAGCTATTTCCTGGCTCTAATCCTAGCCTTTTCAGTTCAGTCCACAATTCCTCTTCAGTCTTGATACAAACATTCTTTTTCAGTCGTAAACAGAAATCTATTTTCTGCTCTCTAAGCCAGTTCGCAAGAGTAACACTACAAAATTCACGATCTCCCAGTACCAACAAGCTATAATCTGATAGGGCAGCGAATACTGGGGTTAATACTAATTGTTGGTTTTCCAATGTACTGTTCCCTTGTTTATCAAGCATTTGCCAATAAATAGGAATTGCTCTCTTTCGCCAAATCATACTGACCATCAAAATATTGTTTGATTGCCATTTGGTTCGATCTATTGCTAAATATATAATATTATTCTGTTTGACATTGCCTTTAATCCAAGCAATCACTAGTGATAACCAAACATTATCTAAATCCCATTCATCATTTGATAAAAATCTCTGGACTTTTTTTCTTCTGCTTTCAAATTTAATTGGCATCGCTAGTTTTGTTGCGATGCTTTCTAGCGTGACTTCTTTAATAGATTGCACTACTTGAATCAATAAAATTGTCAATAAGTAGTTACCGCGTGTGAATTTTTCTGACAAATGGGCATGATACAATTCTGGTAACATTTAATTGTTTTTTGGGTAAGAAGCTCTCTTACCCTATCTTTTTTGATACTATTTGTCTAGAGTTGTCTCTCTGCCGAGTTTTCAGGCGACCTGTCGCCCCGTCAGTTAATTCTCTGAATTTTGGCACGAACCGATAGTGATGTTCATTTTTCTGGGAAATTTGAGATCGATCGGCTTTGGCGATCGATTGAGTTATCTGGCAAACAAATAAGGTATAAATACAAGGGTAGATAGCCAGCCTCAAGATCGCTCGGTAGCAAACTGAATGTGGATAGATCGACAAATCCGAAAACTATTACGCCCCAAATCTTTGGTAGAGCCTCTGGGTAAGCGCATCGCCATTGTCGAAGCTTGCTCGATCGGGATTGTTTCGGCTCTAGCAGCAGTGGGACTAAAACAATCGGTGGCGTGGTTGGACACATGGCGAGTAGATTTAGCAGGCACATATTCGCCGTGGCTGGTATTGCCCCTAATTGGTATTATGGGCGGATATCTCAGCGGTTTATTAGTCGAACGCTTGGCTCCAGAGGCTTCCGGTAGTGGGATTCCACAAGTCAAGGCGGCTTTGGGATACGTCCCAATCGCGTTAGATTTACGGGTAGCAGTAGTCAAGTGGCTGAGTACGGCACTCTCGTTGGGTTCTGGATTGGCTTTGGGGCGACAAGGGCCGACAGTCCAAATTGGGGCAGCCTTAGCCGCGCAATTGAGCCATTGGGCGGATACATCGCCAACTTATCAACGCCAATTAATTGCGGCTGGAGCGGCAGCAGGGTTGGCAGCGAGTTTTAATGCCCCGATCGCGGGCGTCTTATTTGCGATCGAAGAATTGATGCAGGATGTTTCCGATCTGACATTGGGCACGGCGATTATAGCCGCAGTAGTAGGCGGTGTCATTGCTCGCGCGCTGGGTGGAGGCGGGATGTTGCCAGATCTGAGTCAGATCCCAATTCAGTTCGATCTTGGGGAGATTCCTTTATTAATCGGGGTAGGGATGCTGGCGGGACTAGTGGGGGTTTTATTCAACCGCAGTCTCCTAGCTAGTGTCAAGTTTTATCGGCGGCAGTTTCGCGATCGATCGCTAGCAGTGAAAGTGGCTGTGGCTGGAGGAATAACCAGCATTATGACCATCCTCTTACCTCATGCTTTACAGACTGGCAAAGATTTACAAGATTTTGCGATCGTCGGTCGCATCGATTGGCAGATGGCAGCGTGGATTTTGGGCGGTCAATTCGTACTCAGTTGTGTGGGTTTCGGCTCCACTGCGCCTGGAGGTTTATTTGCACCCAGCCTAATTTTAGGTGCTGCTTTGGGCAATTTAGTGGCGACTGGAGCGCAAAGTTGCTATCACTACGGGATTTTACCCGCCGATTTAGTTTTGAGTTCGCCGACAGTTTATGCTCTTACGGGGATGAGTGCGCTGTTTAGTGCCGTCACCCACCGTCCGATGGTGGCAATCGCGATCGTCTGGGAAATGACCGCCGAGTTCGACTTAGTATTACCGCTGATGCTCGGCGCGGTTGTGGCCTATCTGGTGGCTGAAAAACTCTTTCCTGGCTCTATTTACCAACACGTACTCAGTGGCAAGGGCATTAATCTCAATCTCCCAGACTTAGCACAGCAAAGCTGGGTCGGTTTGACCGCCGCCGATTTAATGCAACGCCGCGTCGAAACGCTCTCCAGTCAAATGACGATCGCTCAAGCCGTGTGCGCTTTTGCCAATTCTCCCCATCGGGGATTTCCGATCGTCGATGAAGGCCAGTTAGTCGGCATTCTCACCCAACGCGATTTGTCGGTGCTCGAAGATCGACAGTGGGATCGGGAGGCGGCGATTGGCACACTAATGACACGACGCTTAATAACCGTCAGTCCGAGAGATCCGCTCACATCCGTATTACATTTGCTCGATCGCCATCAGGTCGGGAGATTGCCCGTCGTCGATGGTCGCAAACTAGTCGGCATCATCACTCGCGCCGATATTATTCGCGTCGAAGCCGAGCGGGTCAGTAGTACCGTCAGCCCGCTCAAAACCCGTTCTGAGCCGTCTTATCTGGTCTATCGAACTCAAGGCCCCGCAACGGGTCGCGGGCGGCTGCTGGTGCCTCTAAGCAACCCGCAGACGGCAGATATACTGCTGCGATTGGCAGCCGCAATCGCTCTAAAAGCGAACTACGAACTAGAATGTTTGCACGCGATCGTCATTCCCCGCTCTAGTCTGCCTGCGGAAACACTCGTAGATCTAACCGCTAGTCGGCAATTGTGCGATCGAGCTGTCGCTTTGGGCAAAACTTTAGGAATCTCTGTACATACTCAAATCCGCGTTACTCACAATGTCGCCGCCACTATTTTAGAGACGATCGGCGATCGACATATCGATCTACTCTGTATGGGTTGGCAGGGCAAAACAGCTACTCCAGGCATGATTTTTGGGAGTACGGTCGATACGGCGATCCGTCAGGCTCCGTGCCATGTAATGCTCGTCAAGCTGGGAGCGCGATTGCACCCCCATGGATCTAGTGGTGAATCGACCGCACTGGATGCGATGATGCGGCTGACTCGCCTCCACCGCTGGCTGATCCCGATCTCGGGGGGGCCGAATACTGAGTATGCTTTACAGTTATTACCCGCTCTACTCGCGCTCGATCTCAAACCAGATATCCATTTGTGCCAGGTGTTCCCACCGACAGACGAGCCGCCCGATTTGACGAATTTAAATACTGCGGCAGATACGATCTACAAGTCCATAAATGCCGTTGCCAAGATCGTGACTCTCCATGCTGATGACATTTCCCGCACGGCAATCGATTATGCCATCGATCGACACTGCGATGCAATTATTCTCGGCGCAAGTCGAGAAGGCTTACTCAAGCAAAGCATTCAAGGAAATATTCCTGAAGCGATCGCTTGCGGTTCCGATTGTACCGTCATTGTTGTCAGAGCCGCGATTGCCGTTCGAGTTTAAGACAGATCCAGCTTCAATAGAGGCAATTCAGGAATTGCGCCTACTGAAGCTGCGCCCCAGATTAAAAAGGGAGTCTCAACCAGCGCGCACTCCAATTTTGCCAACGAGCGATTGGGCTGACTGAAGGTAATACACCACCAGCCGCTTCCCATTTTTCGACTAATTCTAAACCTAGTGGCGTCAGCCGAAAACTATCCGTCAACCCTTGTCCGTCCACTTCCCGCCGCAACATCCCCACCTGAATCAGCCAATCAGTCGCCGTCTCGACAGCCAACTCCGAGAGCGGATAGCGCGTATAGCCAGATTTGACGCCCAAATCGCCAGCCAACTTAGGTACCGAGACACTCTCCCAGCGCATTTTCGCGAACAGAGCTAATTGAAACGGCGCACAGCGCAACGCCAAGTCAGCTCGATCGATCGTTTCGGCTGGATAGGAGATAACTTTGCCAGATTTAGGAATAGCAACCACGATCGCAATAATAAATAAGATAACTACACTTATTGTAACGTTTCGCTCGATCGCGCCAAGATAAATGGCTGATGATCTCGACCGACTAAATATGGAAAATTAAAAAAGCGGTGGAAACTCACTCTTCAGCAACGATCTACATCACAGTTGAAACTAAATTTGCCATCAGCCAGATTTTCTTTTAGGCTGACGCCCTCTGCCGAAAGTTCTCTTGATAGTCCACTTCACCCACACCAACGATCGTGTCTAGCGACGAAACACCCACAGTCCCTTTTCCCTGGTCGGCATTTTTGAGTCAGCCAGTCTTCAATCACAAGCACAAACTCATTCTCAACCCTAGTTTATTTAAAAAAATTTATCACATTCGGCTGCTCGAAAGTTGTCTTCAGAAGCAGTTACCAGCCGCACGGTATCGTAAGCTCAGCGGCTAGAATTTTTGTTGGTCTAAATCATTAAAAAAAGTAGGGGTAGTTCGTAGATTACCCCTACTTTTTTGGAGTGTAACTTAGAGAATGTTTGAAAAGTCAGGAGAGGGTTAAATCGATCCAAGTACCCTTGTTAAGAGGGTGTCTGAAAAGCATAGATCTAAATCCCCCCAATCCCCTTAAAAAGGGGGAGCAAGAGTCTTAGTCCCCCTTTTTAAGGGGGATTTAGGGGGATTAACAACCGAAGATCGGAGCCAATAAGACTTTTCAGACACCCTCTAACGGCTTAAAAGTTGGCGAATCTATCGTGCCGTATCAAGATCGAGATGAAGTGCTGAATTTACTTTTTAAATATTTTCTGCCGAATCTGGGCGACGAATCGATCGAATTCTGGTAATTTGAGCTGAGAGACGATCGCGGCAAATACGGCGAAACCCATGCCACCAGAGATAGCTAGTTGCACCAACAGCGTAATTGTATTGCTAACGGGGATAAACTGCTGCCAACCGTAACTTATGCCCCATGTAACGCCACCTGCGACTGTGCTAGCGAAGAAGATGCCCAGCAATGGGACAAATCCCCGCCATGGTAAACCATTTAAGCGGCGATCGAGCAAAAATAGCATTACCGAGAACGAAATCAGATTGATGCAAACTGTCGATAAGGTAATCCCCGCCGCACCAAAGGGTTTCCAGAATAAGTAGTCAAACAGGAAATTGAAGAAGATATTCACCATGCTGATCTTAAATGGCGTACTGCCATCGCCGAGTGCGTAGAATACCCGCACCAGCACATCGCGCCCCAGAAAGATAAACATCCCCAAGCTAGAAGCGATTAAAATCGAGCCAACAAGCTGCGAATCTTGAGTTTTGAAGGCACCATATTGATAAACTGTCTGGACGATCGGAAAAGCCAGAGCCATCATCACCGCGCTGAGGGGCATCATCGCAATCCCCGTCAGCAGCAAGCCTTGACGAATCCGATCTTTGAGCTGAGTCCAATTTTGAGGATCGGCTAGGCGCGAAAATTCGGGCAATAGCGAGACTAAAATAATATTGGAAATAATTCCCAGTGGCGTCTGAATTAATAATCCCGAATATTGCATTGCCGAAGCCGCACCTGCAATTCCTGACGCAAATGCTAGATCGATAAATAGGTTAATTTGCAGCGTACCAGAAGAGAAGGTTGCAGGGCCGAGAATTTTGAGAACATCTTGGACGCCTTGTCGCCGCCATTCTAATCGCGGTTTAATCGTGCCCAAACCTACCCGCCATTGAGTTATTACTTGCATCAACCATTGCAATAGCGCGCCGATTAGGGTGGTACCTGCGAGGACTTTTCCTGCTAACAAGGCATTTTCGGAGAGCATAATTTTTGGCCCCAAATAGACTGCCAGAACGCCCACACCAACGATCGTTGTAGAGCTAGTCAGCAGGGGGCTGATGGATGGTAGCCAGTAAAAATCCGCCGAACTGAGGGTACCAAAACCAATGCCGATAAAGCCTGCGAGAACGGCCATTGCGGACATGATTTGCAACTGTTCGATCGCGCATTGACGCACCAAAGCACCGCGCGCGGCATCGCTGCTATGAGCTAAATTGGGCGCGACAATATCGATCGCATTGCTAGCGAAGCAGAAGATCGCAATACTCACGCACAATAAAACGATCCCGACGATCGTCGTAATTGTCTCGACAATCGGTGCTACTTGCGATTTATCTTTTTCTTTGGTAAGTACGCTGACGATCGCGCTATGAAATGGCCCATTAATCCCACCGAGTAAAATTAACAGAAAGCCCGGAATCGCATAGGCATAAGCAAATGCTTCGGTGACAATCCCATTACCAAAGGCAGCAGCGAGCGCGATCGAGCGCACTAACCCGAACACTTTGCTAATTAAGGTGGCAGCAGCGACGATTCCGGCAATGCTGGCGATCGATCGAGTTGGTTTCTTCGATTCAGTCACAAATCTAGGGAGTAGAGAGTAGGGAGTAGCGGATGCGCGCTCGTCGGGTTCCCCGACGGTTTAGCGACCCAAATCGCGCTGAGGTTTGTCTTGTCTTGACGCACACAACCGGGAGGGAACCTCCCGGTCGATGCGTCGCTGTCTCGCTTCCATGGTCGGGAGACAAAGGCGGGAGCGAGCCGCTCCTCAGCGTGCGTTTGGGGCAAGACAGCGCACCAAGCGGAGAGTAGGGAATAGAGTTATCGATCTAGACCCAAATTAATAAATACTCACCCATCTTAGATCGGGTTGTCGCTCCATGTGCGTCGATCGAGTCCCGACCTTTTTGGATTTAGACGGCGATCGTCGCTTAAACTAGATAATTAAGCCATCGGTTGCCGTTGGCATAGCCTCTTCGAGAACGAGAATCGACCCCCAATGCTCCGTTTTCCCACCAAGATCCAAAACTTACTACTCGTCGGGCTAGGATTTCCGATCGTTGCACTCAATATCTGGGTATTGTCTCAATTTTTTCGATATTTCGAGCATCTAATTACGATTTTAACGATCGCCGCGCTTGTGGCATTTTTGCTCAACTACCCAGTTAAAATTCTCGAACAAGTAAACGTTCGCCGCTTGCTGGCGATCGTTTGCGTGTTATTAATTACACTTACACTCTTAATTATTTTGGGCGTAACCGTAGTTCCCAATGCGATCGAGCAAACTACCGAATTAATTAAACAAGTACCGGAGTGGATTAGGGCAAGTAACGAAAATATTAATGCTTGGGAAGAATGGGGAAAAAGAAAAGGCTTACAGCTCGATTTTAATGTGTTGAGGTCGCAGATTAATGCCAAGATTGACACTCAACTCCAAATTATTGGTGCTGAGGTGGTTGGATTGGCTGTAGGTACGCTATCGGGCGTAGTCGATACACTTTCAATTATCGTCTTGTCGATTTATATGTTGTTGTATGGCGATCGATTGTGGTTTGGGATTGTGGCAATTTTACCAGAGGGCATTAGGATACCTTTAAGCGAATCGTTACGACAAAATTTTCAGAACTTTTTTATCAGTCAACTGATTTTAGGGACGTTCATGGCCACGAGCCTAACTGCGGTTTTCTTTTTCTTACAAGTGCCCTTTGGATTATCTTTTGCAATTTTCATCGGTGCTGCGGAATTAATTCCTTTTATCGGAGCCAGTTTGGGTATCGGACTAGTCACAGTCGTAATTATGTTAAAAAACTTCGGATTGGGAGTTTCGGTGTTAATTGCTTCGGTAATCGTTCAACAAATTAAGGATAATTTATTAGCACCAAAATTAATGGGCGAATTCATCGGTTTAAATCCGATCGCGATTTTGATCTGTTTGCTTACTGGCGGTCAAATCGCCGGATTATTGGGCGTCATTGTATCTGTGCCGATCGCAGGTACGATCAAAGGCACGTTCGACCTGATGAGCAAACCACCCCATAACCTAGTCCCTCAGCCAGAATATGCTGGAGAATCGCTAGATAGTGAGTAGAGATTTTTGGTAGATGGGTAATGAGTAATGGGTAGCGTCGCTACCTTGTTTACCAGCAAAAGACGATCGTAATCTTTCCCCCTTTCGCATTCTGCCTTCTGCCTTCTGCCCAGAGCCTAAAGCCTAGTAAGCGACCAGTAAGTCTATAATTATTACCGACAAGCATTGCAAATAAAATTCAGAACCTTATGTGGAAACAAGTTACCGTGTCGATAATTGTGGCACTGGCGATCGTCTTACAGATTAATGTCACGCCTGCTGAAGCTGCCGGATTGCAAGGCTATGTAGATACTGGTGATGGTTATAAATTTCTCTATCCTAATGGCTGGGTAGCTGTGAAAACTACTAAAGGTGCGGATATTATCTTTCATGACTTGATCGAATCTAGTGAAAACGTCAGTGTCGTTATCAGTCAAGTAGATAAAGATAAAAAACTCAGCGATCTCGGTACGGCTTCTGACGTAGGTTATAAATTAGGCAAAAACGCGATCGCGCCACCAGGATCGGGACGGGAAGCCGAATTGATTAGTGCCGAAACCCATGAAGCTAAGGGTAAAACTTACTATATTCTCGAATATGATGTCACATTACCCACTAGTAAAAGACATAATATTGCTAGCGTCGTTGTCAGTCGTGGCAAATTATTTACCTTCAATGCTTCGACTACCGATCGACGGTGGGGGAAAATGAAAAATGTTTTTAAAGATGTTGTTAACTCCTTCAGTGTTGCTTAGTAGCTAACCTAAGTTGCTAACTATTCCCCAGCGGTTAGAAACCGCTGCTCGTGTTTCAAAGTCCACGCAGGCAGACTTGGCAGCATTAGCAATGACTGGAAGTCGTTGGCTGCTTTATTGACTAACCCAAGTTGCTACCTATAGAATGCCTACGATTGAAATCGTGGCTAACGGTGCAAAGTCCGCCTACGCGGACTAGAAAATTCAGTCCGCGTAGGCGGACTTTGCATCATGAGGAGTGGTTTTAACCACTTTAATTGTAGGTAGCAACTTGGGTTAACTAGCAACTTAGGTTAGCTAACAGATTGCGCTCTGATGCGGTACGCACGCAAATCGCCAAAGGTCGTACCTCATTTTCCAGAACTGTTGTAGCAATAAACAGGTTAGTCTGCGTGAGTGCGAACATTTTTTCCAGAAATTCTGTAAACGTATGACTATTAACTTTGTGCTAGCTTCTGCTTCACCCGCTCGGAGACGATTGCTTCAGAGCGTCGGCATCAATCCGCTCGTCTGCGTCAGCCACTTCGACGAATCGCAGATTCAACTGCGCGATCCGATGGCACTAGTAGAGACGTTAGCGCAGCGGAAGGCAGAAGTTGTCACCAACCAAGTCCAAGATTCCCTCATTCTCGGATGCGACTCGATCTTAGTTGTTGGTGACGAAATCTACGGTAAACCAGAAGATCCAGCAGTCGCATTTACCCGCTGGCAAAAAATGCGGGGTGGTAGTGGGACTTTATACACCGGACATGCCCTGATCGACCAAACCCAAGCCAAACAAGTCGTCCGGTGTGGAATTACCCAAGTTTATTTCGGGCGAGTGACCGATGCTCAGATTCAGGCTTATATTGCCACTGGCGAGCCGTTAGTCTGTGCGGGGGGATTTGCCCTCGAAGGTAAAGGCAGTGCCTTGGTTGACAAAATTGATGGCTGTCATAGCAATGTGATTGGCCTCAGCTTGCCATTGCTTCGATCGATGCTTGCCGAACTGAGCTACGATCTGTGTAGTTACTGGTGAGTCCTGTCAGCTAGATACTACTATGATCTCCAGCGAAGAATTCCAACAAAAGTTACAAGCCGGACGACTTCATGAAGCTTTAGCATTGGTGGTGAGGGATACGACTCTCTTGCATAGAGGATTTGCCCCCGAGTTGGATGTGACGACGCGGTTGACACAGGAGCTAGCCAACTCCGAGTCATCAGATCGGGAATATCTCCGCACCAAAATCAACTTACTGACAGGAGATATTCAAAATGAGATCGGTAAAGATGTCGTTACCGACAGCACTACTCATCTCAAATTGCAAAAATTACATATCGACCAAATTGTGGCAAGCCATCGAATCGTCCAAGGTTATCTCGATCGATTTAAAGCAATTTTGACAGTGTTAGCCCCATCGATCCATAATGCTGCCAGCCAACAGCATCACCCCAGCCCACTCCTCCAGGCAGAGCGGATGGACACCGATACTCTAGTGGCGCGACTGCACGAAGCTACGGGGGCATCACCAATCGATCGTCAGCAGCGACAGAGCGAATCTATGGCTAGTAATGCAGCAACATTCAGCGATGAGGAGTTGTCGCAGTTAGCCATGAGTTGCGATACCGAGCCAGTTCAATGGCAACCACTCACTAATCCTGCTGCCCCAATCCAACGAAAACAACAAACAGATCGCACAGTGTCACTTGTAGAAGAACTCGAACCTATGGATGATGAAATCGACTTATCTATCGATGAAGATGGAGCTGTTTGGGAAGAATGGGTAGAAGATGAAGACTTTCTGCCTGAGTCATCCTCGATCGATTTGTCATCAGCCTCGCCAGAGATCGCATTACCCGCTCGCGAAGAACCTACACTCGATCCGCGCCAGCTCCACCCGATCGAATTAAAACCCACCCTACCCCGCACTAGCAAGCGCGTAGCAGTACCTTCGCCCAGCAATTCCAAATTCAGATTTTGACAACTTGGTAGGGTGAGCAGGAGAATAGAGAGACTTCAAAAAGAGAAGCAGAATGGAGCCAATGAAGCTGAGTTTTGGGGTATTGATAGTCTATCTGAACCGAGCAATTCTTCAGATGAAAGATCCGCGCCTTGCCAGCAATGGCACTAAATACACCATCAGAGATGCTGTGTTGGGAGCATTTTCGATGTTTTTCATGCAAAGCGAATCCTTTTTAGAACATCAGCGGCACATGAATAGCAATCAGGGCAAAAGCAATGCTCAGACACTGTTTGGCATGATTAAAATCCCAACAGTGCCGCAAATTCGGAATATCCTGGATGAAATTTCAGCCACAGCACTATTTGGAGTATTCAATCACGTCTATCAGTCTTTAAGACGAGAAGGTCACTTGAAACCGTTTGAATATCTCGGTGGATTACTAGTTGCGCTGGATGGAACTCAGTATTTTGACTCGCACAAACTCAACTGTAAATGCTGTTCGAGCCGTACCCACAAAAATGGCACAGTAACTTACTTCCACAGTGCCATTTTGCCTGTAATAGTTGCGCCTGGGCAATCTCAAGTAATTTCCTTAGCTCCGGAATTCATCACACCTCAAGATGGTCACCAGAAGCAGGACTGCGAAGTGGCAGCAGCTAAACGATGGCTCAAAACTCATGCCCCAGAATTCCAAGGACAAGCAATCACTCTACTCGGAGATGACCTCTACAGTCACCAACCAATGTGTGAACAGGTGATAGCGTCGGGAATGAACTTTATCTTTACCTGTTTAGAAACGTCTCATACTGCTGTTTATGATTGGTTGAAATACTTGGATGGTATTGGCGAGGTGAAAAAGCTAGAAGTGAAACAGTGGAACAGCAATTCAAGCGAATTATATAGCTATCAATATGTGAATGGAATTCCTCTAAGGGACTCCCAGCCAGCAATGAAGGTCAATTGGTGTAAACTAATCCATACCCGCCAATCAGATGGAGAAATATTATATGAAAATTCATTTATTACCCGCCATGAATTAAACGAACAGAGCGTACCTCTGGTTGCTGCGGCTGGTCGATGTCGTTGGAAGACCGAAAATGAAAATCATAATGTGCTCAAAACAAAGGGATATCATCTGGAGCATAACTTTGGGCATGGTCAGCAGCATTTAGCTGCTTGTTTATTGACGCTGAACCTGTTGGCATTCCTTTTTCACACTGTTTTGCATTTAACAGATCTTGCATATGGACAGATTCGTCTCAAGCGTGTTACTCGTAAAGGCTTTTTTCAAGATATCCTCAGTCTTACCAAATATTTACTCTTTGAGAGTTGGCCTTCTTTGATTGATTTCATGCTTTACGGCTCGGCTTCCACTCTGGTCGCCAACTCTTCCTAGATTTTTGAATTTGGAATTGCTGACCTTCGCCACAGTGGGACAAATTCGAGCCAGAGTACCTCCATCCCAGCGATTACCAACCTTTAAAGCTCGATCCGATCGATGCAGGGCGAATCGATCGATTATTGTCTTTGGATAAGTATATATAACTCTATCCCCCGCCTTCCCCCTCTCCACCTGGGTACCCCCAACCGATCTAAATATGTTAGCTGAGTTACTGCATTTTCCTAGTCTAGGTATCGAAAATTTAGCTTCCCTCTTGCAACTTCCCAGTTTAGATCTGGTTAATTTCACTCACGCGATCGATCTCAATTGGGGGCAATTCTTCCTCGCTTTTCAATTTGTGTCACCTGGAGAAGAAATTTTTAATGTTGTTGGTTTTCGCCTCAAGTGGTATGGCTTATTAATTGCCACCGCAGTATTAATTGGGGTGAATTTATCGATGCGATTGGCCAAGTCTCGCGATGTCGAACCAGAAGCGATCGCCGATCTGTCGATTTGGTTAGTATTAGCGGCGATTCCTTGCGCACGACTATATTATGTCGCTTTTCAATGGCAAAACTATTCGCAACATCCCGAACAAATTATCAAAATTTGGGAAGGCGGAATTGCCATTCATGGAGCGATTATTGGCGGGTCGATTGCGGCAATTATTTTTGCCAAACTCAAGCAGATTTCATTTTGGCAATTAGCCGATATTGTCGCGCCATCAGTAGCTTTAGGCCAATCGATCGGCAGATGGGGTAATTTTTTTAATTCAGAAGCCTACGGAGGGCCGACAGATTTACCATGGAAACTATGTATTCCAAGCGGTGATGGAACTTGCAGTTACGTTCATCCCACATTTTTATATGAATCGCTCTGGAATTTACTAGTATTTATCATCTTAATGTGGTTGTTTGTTCGAGACAATAATCGGCATCAACTGCGGACTGGTTCGATATTTTTGATGTACTTAATCGCTTATAGTATCGGACGGTTTGGGATTGAAGGTTTACGCACGGATAGTTTAATGTTAGGCTCGCTGAGAATCGCTCAAGTAATTAGTTTCGTCGGCATTGCGATCGGCTCGCTCGGTTTATTATGGTTGTATATTCGTCGCCGTCGATTGCCAGACGTGGTTTGAGTAATTGATAGTGGCAAGTGAATAGTGGAAAGTGGAAAGTGAACCCATCCATCCATCCACCCATCCTACGGTGGTACAGTCCACCCATCCACCCATCCACAGCCCCCGCTCCCCGCCAAAATAGTAATTAGATTTACGGTGTAGACTACTAGATTGAGCGATCGACCTAATTAGCTGTAAACTAGCACTCATACCCAGCCAGATCCCGATGAGTTTTACCGAAATTACCGTTACCGAACTAGCGGCAAAAATTGCCGATCCAGATGCACCATATCAGTTTGTGGATGTCAGAGAACCTCACGAACTAGAGATCGCGACACTGCCGAGATTTATCAACTTGCCCTTGAGCGAATACGCCAGTTGGTCGCCAGAGATTTATACTCGATTGGACAAAGATATCGAAACACTCGTATTGTGCCATCATGGAATGCGATCGGCGCAAATGAGTCAGTGGCTAATCGAGCGCGGTTTTACGCATGTTAGTAACATTATTGGTGGTATCGACGCATACAGCCATTATGTCGATCCCCAAATCGCAAGGTACTAGTTACCAACAGACACAATCTTTGGGGATCGCCGTTAGGATCGGTTAAGTTAGTAGTTACTTTGGTTACTAAAATTATCCGAGAGCGCGGTATAATTCATCCAGCTTTGTCTATCGAGTGCAAGTGCGATCGATTGGAAGTAATTGCTATCTCCAAGCTATTCCTATCGCCACGATTAACACCATCTGTTGAAGAATTGTTATAATTAATAACTCCGCATAGCGGTAGTAGTTTATGTCATTCGATCTGAATAAACGTCATCAACAGATTTTGAAGGCCACGATCCGTCAGTATATTTCTACCGCCGAACCAGTTGGCTCTAAAACGCTCGTAGATGGCTATAATCTGAATATTAGTCCAGCGACAATTCGTAATGGCTTTGCGACGCTTGAAAAAGCCGGATTTTTGTATCAGCCACATACTTCAGCGGGCAGAGTTCCCTCCGATTTAGGTTATCGCGTTTATGTCGATCGATTGATTCAGCCTTCGCCAGATATGGGTAAGCAAGTAGAAGAATTGCTAACCGATAAACTCGATTGGGATGGTTGGAGTTTAGAAGCAATTTTGCGCGGTGCGGTAGAAGTATTAGCCACTCTCAGCGGCTATGTAACGATGATTACGCTACCGCAAGCTCGTCGCTCGACAGTCAAGCATATTCAGCTCGTGCGAGTAGAAGCAAATAAGATCGTGGTAATTGTAGTCTGGGATGCCTATGAAACCCAGTCGATATTGATGCAATTACCCCAGCAAAGATCGGCAAGCGATGGCGATTTACTCGATCGCGAGTTGCAAGTTTTATCAAATTTTCTCAATGGCAAATTACGCGGTCGATCGGTATTAGAAGTACTAAAACTAGATTGGAGCGAACTGGATCGCGAACTTCAGCAATATGTAGATTTGGTTAGGAACTTACTGACCGATCTGTCGCGCCAGTCCAAACCCACGCATACATCGCAAATGATGATTTGGGGAATTTCGGAAGTCTTAGGACAGCCGGAATTTTCGCAATTACAACAAGTAAAAACCTTATTGCATTTGTTAGAATCCGAACAGGACAAAATTTGGGAATCGATCTTCAAACCCGATCTCGACTCTTCGCTCGATCTCCAACCAAAAGTCGCGATTAGGATCGGTGCCGAAAATCCCCTCAAGCCAATGCAGACTTGTACGTTGATTTCCACCAATTACCATCAAGATTCGATTCCAGTGGGCAGTGTCGGCTTATTAGGGCCAAAACGGATGCTCTACGAAGACGCGATCGCCTTAGTTGAATCGGCGGCTGATTATATTTCAACAGCTATCAGTCAAGAATAATTATATTAATCGATCGATGTTTAATCCTGGTGGTGGCGGGTGGTTTTTGTCCGAGATCGAACAGTAACATCGATATTAAATTGCGTAAAGCGGATGCGCTCCGGTCGGGTTCCCCGATCGTGGAAGCGCACTAAGCACCCACCCTTACAGATCTAAAAAATGTGGAATAAAATTGTTTTTGGAGGATTATGGCTGGGATTTGTTGGGTATGCGTTCTTATTGGCTCCACCCGATCGACCCGATACTTTGCCGTTAATTATCAATCTTTCTACAGGGAAATGGACGGGGATAAATCCGCTAATTATTGCTCTATTTAACTTGATGGGAATCTTGCCGATGGTGTATGCCTGTCTCATCTTAATTGATGGCAAAATTCAGAAACTTCCGGCTGGCGTATTCAGCGCGATCTCTTTTGGGGTGGGCGCGTTTGCGATTTTACCCTATTTAGCCATTCGGCAATCTCTATCTGGTGTGGAAGTGGAACGGATACGATCGAATGGGATCGATCGGGGTGGTATAATTAAGCTGATAGATTCGCGTTGGCTCGGAGTTGCACTGACGATCGGCACGTCGATCTTATTGGTTTATGGAATTACTCAAGGAAATTGGCCGGATTTTGTTCGTCAATGGCAAACGAGCAGATTTATCCACGTCATGAGTTTAGACTTTTGTCTACTAACATTACTCTTACCTGTGGCGATCTCCGATGACATTAACTTGCGTCATTTTACCAACCCACAAACAATCAAATTATTGTCGTGGTTACCACTATTTGGTGCGCTCATCTATTTATGCACTCGGCCTAATCTAATCGATGCTAATAATAGATCTAGCCAGAAATTAGTTTAAATCAGTATCCGGAATAAATTGCCGCCAATGCGAGTCAACTTTTATCCAGAGAACTGCTAGCTTCAACACTCAACTATACTCATGCTAAAAATTGCCGTTGTAGACTACGATATGGGAAACTTACACTCCGTTTGTAAGGGTCTGCAACATGCTGGCGCGGACACAGTAATTACCCACGAAGCGGCAGAATTAGCGGCTGCGGATGCGATCGTCTTACCGGGAGTAGGTTCTTTCGA
The DNA here is from genome assembly GCF_000317145.1 of Chamaesiphon minutus PCC 6605. GTDB lineage: Bacteria > Cyanobacteriota > Cyanobacteriia > Cyanobacteriales > Chamaesiphonaceae > Chamaesiphon > Chamaesiphon minutus. Next base: position 4,941,325 of record NC_019697.1, read on the forward strand.
TCCGGCGATGAATAAGATTCGCGATCGAGACTTGGAGCAACCACTCAAAGATATTATTGCCACTGGCAAACCATTTCTAGGAATTTGCTTGGGATTGCAGATTTTATTCGAGCGATCGGATGAGGGCAAAGAAGCTGGCTTAGGCATCATCCCTGGCACCGTGCGTAAATTTCAGCCAGAACCCAATCTTACCATCCCGCAAATGGGTTGGAATCAAATTCACCTCACACAGCCAAACTGTCCGTTGTGGGGGGAAATAGACACCAATGCGTGGGTATATTTCGACCACTCCTACTATGTCGATCCCAGTAGTTCGCCAGTTGCGGCTGCGACAGTGACCCATGGGACACAAACTGTAACCGCTGCGATCGCGCGCGACAATGTGATGGCAGTCCAGTTTCACCCCGAAAAGTCTGCCACTATCGGACTACAGATGCTGGCCAATTTTGTCCAAATGGTCGATCGAGCGTCATAAATCTTGAAGGTTGCTACAAGTTGTGATTAAAAATGAGGGTAGGCGGCAATTTGTGAATTACCCCTACCCTCATTTTTGACAGACGATCGCAGCAAACTATAAATAGATTGACGATCGAGTAACGCCCAATTATAGATTTAATGCGAGGCTAAAGATTGAAATAATCGCAAGTAGTCTTGAGCGATTTTTTCGGAGGTGTAATTTTTGCGACAATAGTCACGACCAGATCGGCCTAGCTCCTGTGTCAATTGCGGATTTTGGCTGAGTCGGTACAGATAGTCTGCCAATCCTTGACTGTCGCCATTGCGCACGGACACGCCGCAATTTGCTGCCGCGAAGACTTCGTTTAGATAAGAATTTTCTGGACAAATGCTGACAATTGGCCGACCGGAGGCCAAAGCTGAGTATAACTTACTCGGAGCGACCAATCCTTCCATACCCTCACTGATACTGACGATCGAGACATCACAAGCCGTAAGTGAATAGGGTAAATTCTCGCGGGGCTGGTAGGGTAAAAATAAGCAGTTAGTCAGACCCATTTCGTCTACACGATGCTGAAAATCTTTCCGCTTTTCGCCGCTGCCGATAAATACAAATCGGATCGGAGTCTTGCGCAAGCGCACGACTGCATCAAATAACGTCTCCATATCGTGACAGCGACCCATATTCCCGGAATACAACACCGTAAATGGCTCCACTAATCCGTGCTCTTTGGCAAACCAGTTGTCTTGCTTGAGTCGAGGAAAGATCTGTTCGGAATCGACCCAACTTGGGATGACGACAATTTTGCGCTCGATGCCTGGTTGTTTGGCCAGAATCCGCTCTTTCATACTCTCGCTCAAAACAATAATTGCCGCAGCGCGCTTCCAAGTCAAGCGATTGAACCGCTCCCACAAACGCGCAATCAAATGGTGTTTTTTGATGACATCTAGCTCGATGGCGATATCTGGATACAGATCGTAGAGCAGACAAACGTAGCGAATTTTGCAAATATGACTGAGGAGATACCCCAAAATCGGTAGAAATGGTGGTGCAGTTGTTAACAAGACTAACTCACGTCGATCGCGATTGCGGAGCAGGTGCAGTGCTGTCCGCACAAAAAAGATTGCGCCAGCAACGGCTTTGCCACGAATGCGTTGGGGCCAAAACCGAGCGGATTGGGAGCGGCGCACGAGTAAGGATTCGTGAGATTCGAGTCGAGGCGAATCATCTCGATCGAACGCATAAGATGGCTGGCTGGTAAAAACATCTACCTTGCCGAAGCTTTTAAGATTGTGAGCTAATTCTTCAATCAATTGGCCTGTTGCCGCATAGTCTGGCGGAAAAAACTGATTGATAATCTTCAGGTCGATTGGGGCATAATTTTGTAGAGGTTGGTTAGAGATAAGTTCCTGTTCGTTAGGATACTTTTTGCGGGAAATAGAACTGGTTTCGGGGGTGTTGATTTTAGTGGAGGAAGGCATATTGCTAGCTTGTGGGGAGGAATGCTTAATAAATAAAGCCATCATTTTTACCAGTCTTGCTGCACAACTGAGCACAAATGCTAAATTAATGGATGGGATAATGCATTTTTCGCAAATCAAGCATGAACTATAAGGATTACAGGATATTTATATATATAGTACCCTTAATATCTATAAAGATAGCTAAAATCTTTGAAAATTTACTTTTGACTCCGCTGCGTCACTAGCTGAAGTATCCACATTTAGGTAAAGTTTTGACTGAGTATCCGAAGATTTACACCAGTACAAGTTCAACATATTTTATTAATGCTGACATCTTACTATAATATTCCGATGTGAAGCTGTCCACTATATTTGAATACACTCTGATGAATGATAATTAATTTTGTTTTGGCAACTTGGGCGGAGATAATAATATTATGCGTTTAGACAAGTATACAGTTGGTGCATATTCACCTGGCGCACCATTATGGAAACAAATTGCTTGGTATTATCTCGGTTCGCCATTAGTAAGCAGCTACTGGATGGTGGGTTCTGACTTCAAATGTTGGTTATTACGTTGTTTTGGCGCGCGAGTGGGCGATGGGGTGCGGATCAAGCCAGGTGTGAAGGTCAAGTTTCCGTGGCGATTGACTGTGGGCGAGCATGTGTGGTTGGGTGAGAATTGCTGGATCGATAATGTTGCCGCAGTAACGATCGACAGCCATACTTGTATCTCTCAAGACGTATATCTATGTACGGGGAACCATGATTGGAGCAGTCCCAGTTTCGACCTCAAAGCTACGCCAATTCATATCGGCGAGGGTTGTTGGATTGCCGCACGTGCGATGGTGGGGCCAGGAGCGACAATCGGATGCGGTGCTGTGCTGTGCATGGGAAGTGTGGCAGGTCGCTCGTTAGCACCAATGACGATTTATGCTGGCAATCCCGCACAGCCGATCAAGGAGCGACAAATGTCGGCAAATTTAGAGGAGCTGGACATGGCGAACGCAGATCCTAATTCGATGCGATCGGGATTAGTAAAATCGGTCAATAATAGCTGTTTTTAGATATTAGTATTTTTTAATACAGATTTTGAAAATTATTTAGCTTGGGGCGCAGGAGATTGAATCTCGATCGAGTAATGTCTATTGATTGCCAACCATAATTATGGTGATGGATTAGCGTCTAATTAATTAGCTATTAGCGCGCGATCCCCAAGCTTAATTCACTCCAACAGTTGTCGATTGTCATGGGTGGATCGCACGCTTTCTAGCGATAGAGTATCGATTGGAGCTAAAAATTCAACCGATCGAGTGCCAAGATTTATGTATAATATATTACAGAAATTTGAGTGCAAACGATGTCTACCAATCTAGCGGCGAACGATAAGGTCGATCGAATTCTCGATCTCGATTTTATTAACAGCGAGCTATTTTAGTCGATTGTCTTTGTCTTGTAAAACTCATGTTCGATTAACTTAATCGATAGTATTAGCTCTGCAAAGACTCGCTGAAATGCGTAATAGATACCATGCCAACCATCCAGAATCCCGCCTTTATAAATTAGGCAATAGACAAAAACTAGTACTGGCGCGATAACTTTAGCCAGTCTAATTTTATCTACAAAACTTAGTTGTGTTGGTGGTATATCGATCAGCTTTTTCATTTCTAAGTCTGCATATTTAATTTGCGAGTTAAACCATCTATTTACAGGTTTACGGTCGTCATGATAAATATGCTCTTTGAGAGTACCTGACAGACCTTTATTTACCAATAATTGGGTATGCCCGTCATCAATATAAGTACATGCCTCCTTGCGAAATAGTGCTTGACGCGGCGGAAGAATGGCTCGCTGTAAAGGTTTGCCAAATACGCAAAACTTGAACGGTACAAAGTAACCGTCGATCGAGCGATCGTTTAAAGCTGAAATCTCACCTACTAGTCGATCGGGAATACAATAGTCAGCATCGAGCGAAAGTACCCACTCCGAACTAACTTGTCGCACACCATAGTTCCATTGAATGGCATGAGTATCGAAAGCACGTTGGAAGACTTTGACACAAGGATAAGATTTGAGAATATTTAAGGTTTCATCATTACTATAACTGTCGATAACTACAATCTCTTTTGCCCATGCTAATTTTTCGATAGTTCGAGCTATATTGGGTGCTTCATTATAAGTGAGGATTAACGGGGTAACTTTATCTAACATTTGTGGCTATAGGTAATGATTTACTCTAGATCCGAACCTAAGATCGAGCTTGACGGTATTCTCGATTGAGATGGGCGATAGTTGCTAGAGAAATTTCTTTGGGACATACCGCCGAGCAGGAGCCAGTATTACTACAACTACCAAAACCTTCTTTGTCCATCTGTGTCACCATATTCAGAGCGCGGCGTTGTCGTTCGGGTTGCCCTTGTGGCAAGAGTGATAAGTGGGAGACTTTTGCTGCGACAAACAGCATTGCCGAGCTATTTTTACAAGCAGCAACACAGGCTCCGCAACCGATACACATTGCATCGGCAAAAGCAGCAGCGGCGATATCTTTGGCAATGGGTGTCGCATTAGCATCTACAGCGTTGCCAGTATTGACGGAAATATAGCCGCCAGATTGGATAATGCGATCGAATGCCGATCGATCGACCATTAAGTCTTTGATTATTGGAAAAGCATTCGCACGCCAGGGTTCGACTGTAATCGTGTCCCCATCCCGATAGGAACGCATATAGAGCTGACAGGTAGTACTAGCTGTCTTGGCACCATGCGGGCGACCATTGATATACATCGCACAGGAACCGCAAATACCTTCACGACAATCATGGTCGAAGGCGATCGGGTCTTCATCTGCGATAATCAGGTTTTGATTGAGTAGATCGATCGTTTCCAAAAAAGACATGTCTGGCGAAACGTCAGCAAGCTGATATGCCACAAATCGACCGCTAGATTGGGCTGAGGCTTGTCGCCAAATTTTGAGAGTGAGTTTCATTTGTAAGAACGTTGACTCAATTGTGCTAGCTCAAATTCTACCGGTTCTGGGTGAAACTGCCATTGAAGATCGGGTAGATATTCCCAGGCGGCAACATGAGCGTATGCCTTATCATTACGTTGAGCCTCACCCGCCTCGGTTTGGAATTCAGTGCGGAAATGACAGCCGCAGCTCTCTTGACGGTGGAGGGCATCGATACACATTAATTCGCCCAATTCGAGAAAATCAGCGACGCGTTGCGCCAGATCTAGTTCGGGATTGAGTGCATCGACGGTACCTGGAATTTTTGCATCTTGCCAAAACTCCGAGCGTAAAGCCTGAATTTCGAGAATCGCCGATTTTAATCCCGCTGCCGTTCGGACGATGCCGCAATGCTCCCACATAATTTGACCCAAGCGACGATGAAAACTAGTAACTGTTTGACAACCCTGAATGTCAATCAATCGCTCTAGTCTGGCTCGGACGGCGGCTTCCGCTCGCATAAACTCTGGTCGGTCGATCGAGATTGGAGCCGTACCCAGATCGTCAGCTAAATAGTTGCTAATTGTAGCCGGAATCGTAAAATAACCATCCGCCAAACCTTGCATCAAGGCCGAAGCACCGAGCCGATTGGCCCCATGTTCGCTAAAGTTAGCTTCTCCCAAACAATACAAACCAGGAATCGCGGTCATTAATTCATAATCTACCCATAACCCACCCATCGTGTAATGCACCGCTGGATAAATTCGCATGGGCACGGCATACGGATCTTCACCCGTAATCTGGGCATACATCGCAAACAAGTTGCCGTATTTATTTTGAATCGCCGCTCGACCGAATCGATCGAGAGCGGCAGCAAAATCGAGATATACCGCTCGTTGGGAATGACCGACCCCATAACCAGCGTCACACACTTCTTTAACCGCGCGGGAGGCAATATCGCGGGGGACGAGATTGCCATAGGCGGGATAGCGTCGCTCCAAAAAGTAGTCGCGTTCCGATTCGGGAATTTCTACAGCCGGACGGCGATCTCCTGCCGTTTTGGGTACCCAAATTCGACCGTCGTTGCGCAAACTCTCCGACATCAGCGTCAGTTTCGACTGATGTTCGCCAGCCACGGGAATACAAGTCGGGTGAATCTGGGTAAAGCAAGGATTGGCAAATAATGCACCTTGCTTGTGAGCTTTCCAACTCGCACTCACGTTACTACCGATCGCATTGGTAGATAGATAAAAAACATTACTATATCCGCCCGAACACAGCAGCACCGCATGACCGAAATGTCGCTCTAGTTCGCCTGTGATTAAGTTACGAGCGATAATCCCCCGCGCTTTACCGTCGATGCGGACAAGATCGAGCATTTCGTGGCGGGTATACATGGCAATCTTACCCAGCGCGACTTGGCGTTCGAGGGCTTGATAGGCACCCAGCAACAGTTGCTGCCCCGTCTGTCCCGCCGCGTAGAAGGTACGCTGTACCTGCGTGCCACCAAAAGAGCGATTGCTAAGCATTCCGCCATATTCGCGCGCAAATGGGACGCCTTGAGCCACGCAGTGGTCGATAATCTGGGTGCTAATTGTGGCTAATCGATAGACATTGGCTTCTCGCGATCGATAGTCACCACCCTTAATCGTATCTATAAATAACCGCTGGACGGAATCGCCATCATTCTGATAGTTCTTAGCTGCATTAATCCCCCCTTGGGCGGCGATACTATGGGCGCGGCGGGGGGAATCCTGAAAACAAAAAGCTTTGACTCGATAGCCCTGTTCTGCCAGAGTCGCCGCTGCCGAGGCTCCAGCCAATCCGGTACCGATGATGATAATTTCTAGCTTACTTTTATTGGCAGGACTAATCAGACGGGCATTTTCTTGGTAAGTCTGCCACTGTTGAGCCACAGGCACCGCTGGAATTTTAGAATCGAGCATAGCCACTAATGAAGAAAAAGATCGGAATAGCTGCCAACCCTAATGGTACTACAATGGCAAAACTAATGCCGATCGGAGCGATGAGCTGAAGATATTGCTCTGTTACGCCCAGCGTAATGCACAGGCTGCGCCAGCCGTGGAGTAGATGTGCCGATAGCGCAATACAACCTAGCACGTAGATAGAGATTACCCAGCCGTGGCTCATGGTGTCTCGCACCAGCCTATACAAACTATCGGTGCTAGTTCCGATCGCGTTAGGCAACCAGAATTGGTATAAGTGTAAGACTAAGAAGACTAAAATTATCCCACCGAGCAGACCCATCGATCGAGCCGGATCGAATGACAAGCCAGGATTGACAGCATAAGGGGTGCTGCGTTTCGACTGGTTTTGGATACTAAGAGATATCCCCTGCCAAATATGGACGATCGAGCTACTAAATACCAATATTTCTAGGCCGTGTAGTAGCCAATTATGACGAAGTAGCTCGGCGGTGCGATCGAATAACCGACCGCCATCATTAACAAAAAGGGTAGCATTGAGGCCGAGATGGACGACTAAAAAAGCTATTAAGAACAGCCCCGTGCCAGCCATGATGACTTTGCGGCCGATCGAAGAGGAGTAAAAGTTAGGGACTTGCATATCGATACTTCATAACAGATCTCGGTAAACTCGAATTAACTCTACGGCAATCGGCTCCCAAGTGTAGTGTTCGAGTGTAAACTGACGAGCGCGATCGCCGATCGATTTGGCTAGATCGAGATCGGTTAAGACTCGATCGAGGACATGAGCGATCGATTCGATATCTAAATCGGCGACAAAGCCAAGACCTTTATCGCTCACAACCGGAGCTAGACCGACCCCTGGGGTAACTAAGACTGGAGTACCAACTGCTAAGGCTTCTAAGACAGAAATCCCAAAGTTTTCGGAGTGCGAGGTTAATGCAAATAAATTAGCTCCTTGAATTAATAAATCTTTGCGTTCTCCCTCAACAAACCCAACCATCCGCGTCCGCTGCTCGATGCCAGCATCAGCTAGTAATGCCTGAATTTCGGCTTCATAAGCTGGAGTACCATTGCCAGCCAAGACAAAAGTAAACCGCCGCTCTGTGATCCGTCCGAGCGCAGGAATCAAATACTCTAAACCTTTTTTATAATGCAGTCGAGATAAAAATAGAATAATTGGTTCGTCTAGGGCACAATTCAAACTTTGACGCAGGAGTTTAGCGGCATCCGGAATCTGGACTGGGGTATCTGTCAGGGCAAGTGGTAAGACAAAGGTTTGCGACTTCAAGTTCAGTGTCGCCACATCATCGCTTTCTTGCTGGCAAGTTACCTGGATCGATCGAGCACCATTAAGATTGGCTCGTTCGATCGCATTGAGATAAGTTTGCTTTTTCTGTCCGCCTTGCTGAAGCGACCACGCACAGAGCATTCCATGTGGGGTGGTAATGTACGGAATACCTCTGAATCGCGCGATCGCCATCGTTACTGTGGCTGTGTACGAAAATAGTGCATGAACGTGAATCACATCGTACTTGGTTACATTTTGGAATAACCAATTTGTAAACGATCCCGAAAATGCAAAGTCCCGGAGTGCGGGTAATTGGGGCGAGAAGCGAGCAAAAAAATAAGTAGGAACTCGATCGTAGATAGTAGACTTCCCTAATGGCACATCGAGCAAATTGTCCCCATCATCATTGGTAGTGGCAATTTCAGCATCGATCCCGCAATCTCGGAGGGCGCGCACCATATCTAAGACGGCGCGACTCGTCCCCCCTCTGGCGGGAGAAACCGAAGGAATTACATGTAAGATCTTCACTGATATATCCCAACATTATCGACATATTCTGCTTCGATACTCGCCTGATAAGTACGGAATCGATCGACTTCGAGTAAATATCCACCCATCATCAAATATGTCAAGAATGCCAGCAGCGAGAATGTAATATTCCCTAATAAAAATGCTTCAAAACAACTACCAATTAGCATCGATCCTAGTCCTGCGATTACGGCACTGCTCTGAAAAAAGTAATATGAATTACGATTGCTCAATTGATTTAGTTGCCAAATCATCTTCACAGACTCCCATCCCATCATCATCATCGGAATGAATCCCATTAAGCCAAGAGATGCGCCTACAGCGAGCCAAGAGTTTTCACCATAACCAAATCGACTGCCCTGTGCGAGTGGAGATCCGAATAAAATATTATCCATAAAAGCATTCCACATCCCATTCCAGACATTTTCACGAGTATTACTGGTAGATGTAAAGCGATCGCTCACATTTGTATCTATCCCTGTTGATGATGAACTCAAAGAATCTGCTCCTAAAAATGGTAAAACCAAGGCTGCGGATATGGCTAAAAACAAGATAATGCGTAACCAAGCTCCGCCATTATTCCGGTAAAACAATAAAATTGAAACAGCACTCATCATTAAGCCCGTACGAGAACCACTGAGTAATAAAAAGTACAAGGTTACCATTAAGGTTGCTACCCATAAGAATTTAGCAAAATTCCATCTGGGTATTTTTTGAATCAAAAACATCAAGCATGGAATCGTTGCGGCTAATAGTACGCCTGCATGTTGAGGATTTCCGGTCGTTCCTAAGAAGCGACCTTGTACGAACGTAATTGGTTGGCGGTTAATTAAAAATTGAATGCTATTGACAAAGACAAAAATCAATCCTGCTACTGCGATCGATTTAACCGCAAGATGAAAATTTTCATCATCCTGCATCCATTTACCCGGACCCATTTTGAACATAAAGATGATGCCACCAAACGTCAATGCAGAGATAACTGCAAATTCTCGATCGCCATAAAGCACCGTCTTCGCAAAAATGCAAAATTGGACGGCTAGGAGATAATTGATAGCTTTAGGAAGTAACTTTTGTCGCCAATTATTCTGAGTTTGTAATGCTACAAATATTAGTAGTATTAACAATACAATTGCCAATGGCCTACCATTACTACGAATTTGCTGGAGTGGAAACATTAGTGGTGGTGTCACTCTCGTCCACTGATCCTTAAATGTATTGAGGGATGAAGCAAAGCAACAGAGACTAAACAGCAACCAGCCTGTGGGACGATCTCGACTAGCTTTGACGACCATCAGTAAACCGATGGCAATACCAATTATGCCAATGGGAGTGGAGATGAAACCAATCAGTTGGTCGATAAAGGTTTTATTCATATTTTAATTTGATTAAGTTAGAACTCGATTCTTTCCAGCAGAGGCTCCGCCAAAGAGAGATGTCGAACTGAGTTTGCTTACTTTTGCTATCCGGAGAGAAGCTTGCCACCGATCGACCCAAATACCACTTGCATAGGGAGCAGCTAGTGTTTGAGATCTTTGACCCCAGATAGGTAACTCGGCATGATGCTGATGAAAGGTTAAGAAGGCTTGGGTGATACTTGCGGTATTTTCTTCAGGAATTACTAAACCGTTGTACCATGAGCGGACAACTTCGACCTCAGAACCACATACATCGGTACAAATAATTGGCAAACCTGCGGCGGCTGCTTCGACAATCGCTAACGGCCAGGGGTCGAATCGACTAGGGAGGATAAAAGCACCAGCCGATTGCCACACAGATTCCATATCAGTAGGTTGTAAAAAGCCACGATCGATAATTCCTGGTTTGCCTGCTAATTGAGATTTAAGTTCGCCTTGACCGCAACACACCAAATCCCAAGGATCTTCAACTCGATCGCGATAATCTTGATAGGCTTGGACTAATAAATCGATCGCTTTGACCGGAATATAACGTCCGATAAACAGAAACGATCGTGGCCAGTCTGCTTGAGATCGTTTTTTCCACAGCGGCACCCAGCTATTGTAGTCAATCCCATATAAACCTCGATCGATTCGCTCGGCTGCAATCCCCAATCGTTTGGCATATTGCCAGCTTCGCTCGCCTGTAACGACTACTCGATCCATCCGTTGCAGAAAAGAGCGTAGTACTAGCGGTGCCAGTCGTTGGCGCAAGTTATCTTTCCAAGGCGTATCCATGCCCATGATAAAAGCGGCATTTTGGAGCTTACTTGAAGTGGCTAATTTACAGTAGGGTTGATGCAACCAGCCACACATAACCACGACATCTGGGTGTTCTGATAACACCAGTTGCTCGATCGAATTTGAATCTTGTCGAGCCTGAAGATCGAGTAATTTAGAGGGAATACCTTGCATTAATCGATCGCCAAAAGCAGTTTCTGTCAATGCTTGAAATGCAATTACAAAAACATCGATCTCGGCTGATTCTTGCAATGCTCGCCAGCAGGCAGCCATATAACCAGAGATATCCGACCAACAGAAGACAACCTTGAGTTTCATATTTACCAGCACTATCGATTTAAACGTCTTGTCGATCGACCCAGATTAATTTGGCGAAATCGCCAATCCGCTTTGCCGTGTAAACACTACCATTCGGACGGGCAGTTACATCTACGCGACCGAGTTGGGGAATATCGATCGTTGCTTGACGAGAATTACCTCCTGCTGCCCAAGCCACGATCGACCAGTTAGCCTTGTTGCGATGCTTGCGAGCTAAAACTCGAATATCTGGATCTTTAGTCGGAAATTCATAAGCTGGCGTATCTTTAGACCACACATGTTTCATCGGCCCTGGTAGTAAATCTCCTTGGCGCAGATAATTTTCTAAATGGCTGAAAATGGCATGAACGCGACTGAGGGCAACCATTTGTAACAGCCAATTTGGCGGTCGATCGGCATTGAATGAAATCTCAAATCCACCCGTTGGGAAATCGAAGTAGCCAGCAATACTACCGATATTTCCTGCCATATAGTAGCACTTTAGAAATCCAATGTATCGATCGATCTCGCCAAATACCGGATCTTTACCGCGCATCCAGCCACTACAAACCCAGTTATAAGACAGAGGATCGCCGAACTTAATTTGCTGTCCGACGGAGTTAAGGACTTGTGTGAGAATGTCCATGTTCCCCGTCCAACCAGTATTAAACTCTTTGAAATATGTTGAGCTGCTGGGACGATCGGAAATCTTCCGCATGTACTTATAGTCATAGCACCATTGTTCCCAGCCGCCATAACGTCCGCGATGGGGATTGCTATCGGCGGGATAGTAAACATACATTTGACGATCGGGTACGGCTTGACGGACAGCCTTGGTGATAAACGACTCCTGATAAGCCTTGCGAGCGGAAATATATTCAAACCAATCGCGGTTTCTCCTTGCTGAAACTACTTGGGGATCGCGTTCGCAGGATTTCTGAATGCCACCCAAGACAGTCAATCCATATTCCCCACCGTTTAAAACCACGGAGATCGGTGCTTTGCTGCGAATCTGTTTTAATGGATCGGATCGCAGCTTGGCAGCGGCTTGTAATGCCGCTAGGGGGGCTTCTGGACTCCAGATTTTTTTACCATCTAGCAATTCCCCGCGTTCGTTCCGCAACCAAATTGCGTCAGGGGTAGTGGGTAGCTCTGGGCTAAGAATCACGGCAAGTTGGTAACGTTTGGGATTGGCAGCAGCCAAAGCCATTACTTTAGCTTCTTCACTTTGGGGATTACCCAGGGCGGAAGCAACTCGATCGACAGTTGCATAGGGACCCCACTCTAAAGCATAGCCCCAGCGATCGGCTAGTTCGACTCTACTGTCAAATGGCAATGTCCATCCAAACCGAGTCAGTGGCGGAAGTGTATGACCTCGCTTGAATTTTGGTGCGGGCAGTTGTTTTAAGTACTGTGCTGGGTCGAGCGAGGTACCAGTACCGATCGCGACAATCGGTGTCGCCGCATCATCAGACATTTCGGATAAGATCGAGCGGGCGCGCGATCTTGCTTGCCGATTGCTACAAGCGATCGCTCCCATCAATCCAGCACCTGCAAGAATAATCTGTCTGCGTTGCATAAATCTATTCCTTCACCTGGCTGGCGACTAATTATTTTTTAGTGTGATTTATTAATTTGTCTGCTCAGTTTATTACACGCTTGAATAGGTTTTATTGTTGATCGTCTAAATTTCTGTTCGATTTGAGCGGCCCGATAGAATAATGACTCAACAATTGCAGTTATAATTCTAAAGTTGCCAATGTGTCACCTTGATGTTCTGTCAAATGATAGTCATATTTTTTTAGTAATATATGAGCTTGCGATCGTTCATCTTCAGATAAATGGGCATGTTCGTATAAAATTAATTTTGGCTGATAACGTTCAAAGTCAATTTGACTGAGAACCTTAAAATCAAAACCTTCAGTATCAATGTGAACTAGATCTATTTTTTCAACATGATGTTTGTCTAAAACAGATTGCAATGGCAAACAGTCAACGATTGCTTCAATAATATACGGACGGACTCGATCGCTAAAATGATTGATAATATTGATAATATGGTTGATATCGAACGATCCTAATTGATCGTAAGTATTTGGTAGCTCGCCGACCAGCTCTTGACGACTATCTTCAGACAAATAATAAAAACTTTTTTTACAGGCAGTTAGCCCGATCGCCACATTTTCAAATACTAATCTAGATTCGTTTTTATATGTATCTTGGTAGTTTTCCTTGAGGCGATCGAAGCAAAAAACGACAGGCTCGATAAAAATTCCTGCATAATTTTTATTTTCGACAATCAGATTATGAATTGGATCTCCTGTTAGACCATCATTAGAGCCGACTTGCAAGAAGAATACATTATTATGTTTTTGAAACATGCTTGAATTTTAGCCTGTAGAAAAGGCTCTGGAGAATTAATCGCAATTCTATAAAGCTTTCTTGTGGCAAGATGAAGGGCTGGATACCTTCTCAAAAAACTTCTAAGATTAGATTCAATTGTATTCATTATTTATGAAAATGTTTGCAATGTAGTAACTAACCGATCGATACAATTAGACCAAGTATATCGTGCGACATGTTGATGTCCTCTGCGAATATATTCAGCTCTTAACTGTGGTGTGCGATCTAGAGCAGCCAAGATATCCACAATTTCTGCGGTGCTAGTTGGCTCGACGATAATCCCTGCATCACCAACAATTTCTGGTAAAGATGCTCGATTGGATACTACCGTCGGAATCCCAGCCGCCATCGCTTCTAAAGCGGGGATTCCAAATCCTTCATAGGGCGAGAGAAATAGCAAGGATGACGCACATCGCAATAAAGGAGGCAAGTCTACATCAGCAACCATTCCCAACAAGGTAATATTTGAATAGTCTCTTGCGGCTGTCACATAATCTGGTTCGGAGTCACCAGCAACAACAATCTGTAAGCCACTCTTGCTTTGTTGAAGCAGTTTGGCAACTTTTAGCACATCATCGGCACCCTTCTTATGCCGCAAACCACCCACAATCATAATATAGGGAGAGCGATCTGCATTACCGATCCTCAAAAGACTCGGCACCTGAAGATCTGCTAGCTCAATTTTAGCAATCTCAAAGAATGATGAATCTACACCGTTACCAATTACCTCAATTTTGTGGGGATTTGCACCCAACAAATCTACCATTCTCTGCTTTGAGAACTCAGATACAGTTAATACAACTTGACAACGAGCTAACGTTTTCCTCACCCACCGCCCCCATTTATAAGCAAACCACCGATGTTGCCAGGTATGCGACCACGGTAATTCAGTTTCAAACGCCTGAATATCATGAATGGTTACTGCGACTGGGCATTTAGAGACTGGAATATAAGTCTCCATCGGTGCATACAGCCAATCTGTATCATCGGGAATATGCCGATCCATGTTTGGTACTCCCAGTAGTTTCCAGGTTCGCTCGGTGGTGTTTTCCGCAGCGGGAAATGTAGTAAAGGGGAGTGATGACAATGGAGACAGTGGATCTAGTTGTCGATTCGCACTCAGCCACTGTTGAGAGAACAACAGTTTTAGAGACATCTCATCTCGTTTTTCTAGGCCCAACAACATATTATTAATATGTTTGCCAACTCCAGTACAAGGTAGATAGGTGCGGGTAGGATGAATGTAAGAAAGAAGGTTCATGCAGTCAGGAAAAACTCAATTACTAAGTATGCTCGATCGATTTTAGACAGCCTGTTAGTAATATTTGAAAATATCCACTCTGGAAAATTGCTGGAGGTTTTATTTAATGATGAAAAACCAATAAATATTGAGAACTAAAAAGAATCGTAAACTTTCTCTAGAATTTCAATATTTTTCTGGAGATTGTGAGATTGTTCGATATATCTCAAAGCAGCTCTAGATTTAGAGTTTAATTGCGTTCTGTCTGCCAAAATCGAACAGAATACCTCAATTAATAACTCTGTAGACAAAGCAGACATTTTGGCATTTTTTTCAGGAGAAGTTCGATCAAGAGTGAAAGCTTTGACAATAAAATTACCGTTTTCTGAAACCTGAGCCAAAGTTGAGTGATGTTATGGCATGATTTCCGGTTAACCTGGCAATACGGTATCGACTTATTAAAATTTACACAGCTTATTACGAATAAACTCTTTCAAAAATTTACTAAAATGCTCCCTTTTAAATGATTCAAACCAAATATTTCGATCGATGATGTGTTGATAGTTAGAGCGTAATGACTGAATTCTTAGTGCTGCTTCAACCAGACAATCAAAACTAGTCTCAAGTGCAAAGTTAGCTTGCCAGTATTCTAAAGCTTTATGCCCCATTTCCTCTGCTCTAATTTCTATTTCCTCTAATCGAGCGGGGATAGAATTAACATCACCTTCAGGAACTATCACGGAAAATTCATTCCAGTTGGTTCCTACTGGTGGTATCCAGTCGTCAGAGATAATAACAGGCACTCTACCCTGTCTCATCGTCTCAAAAACTCGATAGCTTGAAACTCCGATACCACGCGGGCACAAAACAAACTTACTTAAATTTAGAACATCCGCATATATTTTGTAATCTATATATTCAATCGAAGCATCTCTTAAATATGAGTGAGGATGATTTAAATTTAAAACTTTTTGACGTAATTTTGGGCAAGTGTTTGAGTTACCTATAAACGAAAATAAGTATTTACAGCTAGAAAATTCAGCTCGCTCGGTAAGTACCCAATCATCAAAGACACAGAAATAAAAACCATATTCATAAATGGGGTATTGATGTAAGTAACTAGGAATGGTGAGATATATCCCTGGAATCTTAGGTATTGTCACATCTTGAAAATCAACAACCAAACATTTATTAGAATATTTTTTGTATATGTCTGAATTAATAGTGTCGGAGTGATAATAACGTCTGAAGTCGATAAATAAGATAATATCTGCTTCACTCGGCGAATCTGTAATTTTATGGAAATCACTTCGACGATACTGCGCTGCTCTCATTACTCGATTAAAATTGTCAAGTGAATGAGGGTTCCACGAACTTTTCTCTGAAGTTGTCGTTAAATGTACTAGAGCCATATTAACTATATTTATTGCTTAAATGTTCATTGTCAAACTAATTTAAAACAAGATTTATACACATGAAGGGGTGAGAGGGTGTCTGAAAAGTTAGGCAAGACCTTTACAGACAGATTCTCACAATCCTGGGGGCTTTACTACCCCCTTTTCAGACACCCTCTGAGCAAAGCGTTTTTGGAAGCAGCTTGCATTTACTAATTACCAAGTTTTTATATAATAAAACAACTCAGAAAGTATGATAAACATCCTCTAAAATTTTAATATTTTTACAAACATCATGATTTTTTTCAACATATTTTAATGCTGCTATAGATTTTGATTTTAAGTGTTGCTCGTCTTGCAATATTGAGATTATAATATCAAGTAACAACTCGGTTAATACATTAGACATTGCTAATCTTAGATCGGGAGAAGTTCGATCGATGAGTGGGAGTCCATCGCCATTATCGACTAGTGGCATATCTATTATCCACCCCCGATCTGGATGATTAATTTCTGGCAGTGCTAAAATATTAGTTGTAATTACCGGGCACCCATAACTAAAAAACTCAAGCACTGAATAACCATAAGAATCATTGTAAGTGGGTAACAAGCCAATGTGACTGGTTGCCATTAAATTAAAAACTTCTTTCTGGCTAATTTCTGGGAAAACTTTGATTTTGCCTTGACTATCTTCAATTAATTTAAGAGCATGTTCGAGATTTGCCTGGGGAGCGGGAACGGGATAATCATTGGTAGTTAGTTGCGAAACGATCGTCAACTCAGCATCCAAGCCTAGCTCGATTATCCTAGAAAATGCTTTGACACATTCATAGCCACCTTTTCTAAAAAAATCTCTACCCACAAACAGAAATTTTAAAGTTCCATCAAAGTTTTTACTAATTAAATCTAATTCGGTAGTATTTGGATTTTGGGGTGGATGAAGTAATTCTAGCTTTGGTAAAATGTCGTCCCGGTATGGACTACTCTCCACTAGCTGTGTTTGATAATCCATTACCCAAGAACTCAGGCAGAATATTTTTTTACACTGAGAACGAGATAAATGTTCTAATCTTAACGGTTCACAGCAAGGTAATTCTAATGTCGTAACCCAAGGTTTTTTTGAAAAACTTGTAGCATTCCAAAAATGATAACCAGCACAATTATTTAGATCGAAATCTTTATGAAGATTAATCCATTTGCTATTAGGTTTACCTTTCAGTCTCAAATAAGCAGCAGATAATAAAACGTAAAGATCTATAATTCGCTTGACTTCATAATCTGGAAATGGCAGAGCAATATTTCTTTTCTCATTATAAGTCAAATATTTGCTACCAATGATTTTTTTTTTGCTCATGAAAATTCGCGCGCTTAATTTGAATATCAATCGCCACATAAATAGCATGTCAAACCTTAGCTATTTGAGATCGAAACGATCGAGCTATAATTATTATTAATTATCTACGTTGAATTATAGCATCATGGCTTCATAAACTTCTAACAATGAATTTATTGTTTTTATCCAGTTAAAAGATATAGCTCTATCTAAACCAAATTGAGAATATCTAAAGCGCAGATCGTTGCTACGATCGAGTTTGACTATATATTCACAAAGAGTATCTTTATCTGTGGGTGAAACCAAAAAACCAGCTTCGCCAACGACCTCGGGCAAAGATGAAGTATTAGAACTTATAACTGGACAGCCGCACTGCATTGCTTCTAGCACTGGCAATCCAAATCCTTCATAAAGAGAAGGAAAAATAAAACCAAGCGCGCCACTATAGATTGCTGCTAAGTCACGATCCTCTATAAATCCTGCAAAGTGAATGTATTTTAAATCTGTATCTGTTAAGTGGTTCTCCTTAATCATCGATGTGACTGCCGCTTGATTGCCGCCACAGATTACTAAGTGTAAATCTTGCTTTTTTTCTTGCAAAATAACTTGTTTAAAGCAAGATATTAAATGCTCCATGTTTTTGTGAGGAGCTAAGGAATGAAGTGAGAGAAAATAATCTCCTTCAGGAAGTTGATATTTTTGCTTTGTTACTTGAATGACAGATTTATCTGAAACTGGATAAAAAAGTTCGGAAGATGCCGCTAAATAAATTGTAGCAACTCGTTCGGGATTTAGCTTTTTTCGGTTTAGTAGATCGTTCCGCGTCGCATCTGATATTGTTGTTACCCAATCATTAGGTTGAATAGTATCGATTAGTCTTTGTGTGATCCCTCGTTGCCCTGGGCCAAAATATTTTTCATCTAAAAGTAACGGAGTTAGATCGTAAACTGTTTGTAAGTGACGGTTGGGAAGTGCCTTTCTAACTTGCTTGGGAATACGCGGATAGGAGGAATGAAATATATCGGCTTGGGCTAAGATGTTGACATCGATCGGTTTTCTAGTTATATTAAGTAATCTAGAAATATTAGGTAAAGTTAACTGCTTGGTTTTTTCGACAAGACTATTATTGTTATTTTGCTTATTTAATTGATTAACATCTCTGGCAAAAGAGCTAACGGGATGTATCGCAGAACGAAGATTTGGATGGGTATTAAGCAGCCGTTCTGTTTGCAGAGATGCTTCGATCGAACCAGTAGCAGAAAAGCTGATGTTGTTGCCTAGATTTTGATGCAATAAGTCAGCTAATGTCCATGCGGTACGAGCAATACCCGTTCTTGTTTTCGGATTATCGCCAACTGAAGAAATATCGAAAATTACTTTCATGAATTAGCTTTTATTTTGTCAATAATTGACGAATACTTCCAAATGTATACCTAGTCCAATAAGCACCAGGATTTTTGCAAGAAAGTAACAAAATTTTTAGAGCATTGATAATTCGGAGCTTTCTACTATTCTGTTGATGAATGCTTGCCAAATCTTCGTACCAGACTAATCGCGATAACCATAGTTTAGCTAGTCGTTCGAGATCCTGATAAACAGGATCTGCAAGAATACTATTTGCAATCTTTTGTCCTTCTTGCTCGATCTTCCCTGGGGAAGTTTTTTGTTCTTGATGACATCTAAAATTAACCAACGTCTGGTTGCTGTAATTTACTTTTGGATAATGGTGAATATACCTGACTACTCGATCGAAATCAAATTGCAGGTGCAACTCTTCATTTAAGGCACCAATTTGTTTCAAATACTTAGTCTTAAACCAGAACCCTGGCTGGTGATAGACTGTATCTCTATTTTGTGGCTTCTCCGTTGTGTTAAACCTAGTCAATAAACCTTTAGAAGTTATATTTTGGGGAAATACTTTTACCTCTCGGCCAGACTCATCGAAATTATTGACGACACCAACAAAAGCATCACTATCTTGCATTCCTCGGGCGATCGCGAATAAAGCTCCGGGCATTAAAATATCGTCAGAATTAATCCAGTTAAAAATATCACCCGTTGCTTTTTCCAATCCTTTATTGATAGCATGAGTTTGACCCCGATCTGGTTCGCTTACCCAATAAGTTAACCACGGCTCGTACTTTTTGATTATTTCCAGAGAGTTATCGGTACTTCCGCCATCGATGATAATGTACTCTAAGTTGGGATAACCTTGCAGCAACACCGATCTAATCGTTTCTTCTAAATAATGTCCGTAGTTATAATTAGGCGTAAGTACGGTAATTTTAGGATATTTCAGATCGAGCGATGAATCATTAGTATCTATGAAATGTTCGATAGACCAAGGCCAGCCTATTTTAGTGCTTGAAGGTAGTGTTAGATCTTTCGTCATAGGTGCATCTATACTTTAGATGAATTTATTATAAGGAGAAAACGATCTAACCTTAGACAAGTTAATTTTCCTGTCTGACTTGGCTCGTTTTTTTGACCGAATAGCAGCCAGGAATGTCTTACCAATAGCAGCCACCCTCAACAACGTGATGATTATTGGGTACTTCTGAAGGCAATGGCTTAACCCAATGTTGATTATACAATTCCTTGATTACGGGATGATCGTCCCAACGTTGACCTTTAATTCCGAATAATATTTGTGTAGAGCCTCCAAGATGAACTGCTTTTTTGCCAATACTTTTAATGTGAGTAGCTAGCGGCAAGCCATAAGCTCCGGCACCTATAATTGCAACATCAAATTCTATATTATTAATTTTTTCACACATCCAACCGAGTGCGTCAAACCAACTCTTGAATTCAGTATTATTACCAGCAATAGATTGAATTGACTTTAATGTTTTTAATTCAAATTCTGGTAAAACTCGCTCGTCTTTAAATAAAAGTTTTCGCTGTTTGTATTGCTGTTGAATACTTTGCTCGAATGGATGAATTACTAAGACTACTTTACCTGCTAACGCCTCAGACCAAGGATTGATGTGATAATAAGGCTCTAAATCGACTAGCCTCACAATTGAAGCATTTTTTAATAATGCTGCAACCTCTACTTCTTGAGGTATCCAAGAACCTAAGATATCAATATTTTCAATATCTTTCAACATTTTAATGCTAAAGGCTTCCAGCGATGTATCTGTAACGGGGAAGAAACCCGATAAATCGCTCATATCTGCCTTCGTCCTTTCATCCCACCAGAATGCTTCTGAATTACCTAGTATATAATTTATGGACTTATCAAGTGGGAATTTGGATTTTCTGTGCTTACCAAAATATCGAACGGTTGCATTAAACTCTGTAGAACCAAAGCGACAAATCATACATGGTTTATCGGCTAAGATTCTACTCTGAATCTTATCGCTTGCATCTTGCCCAGAATAATCGATAGGTAGCCCACCAGCCTTATTTGGTGCGAGTATTCGTTCGACTTTACTATAAGCGCGTCTAGCAGTCTCTAGTAAATACAGGGGGCTTGTATCCATTGTTAGAATTTTAACTTTGTATATAAAAACCTAAAAGTGTTGCAAAAATTGGCATCAAAGCTGCTAAAGTCTTATATTGATATTAGAGCGAACAGACTAATCTCGACTGACTGATGGCAGCCACACGGAGACCGGAAATCGCTAGGCTACGGATTGGCTATATTATGTTCGTACCAGCTTATGAATAATTGAATATCTGGTTGAGCGATTAATGGCTGTGCTGCTCTCAAGTTTTCCTCGGATAAATTCCACCACTCGATCGACTGTAATTTTTTAATTAGATCTTCTGTAAATCTATATCTGATCGCCTTTGCTGGCACTCCACCTACTATTGCGTAATCGGGCACATCCTTTACAACTACCGATCCTGCGCCGACAATTGCTCCGTTGCCAATTTTTACGCCATCCCTAATAAAAACTCTCGAACCGATCCAAACATCGTTACCTATTATTATTTCTTTGCGCTCTTCAAATAAGTTGTTGTCTGTAAATGAAACACCACATTGTTGAAGGCTAGAAAAAAACACAGGATGCGTACTGACAAAATCAGTAGGATGCTCTCCATTGCCACAAAGTAAGTGAGATCCAATCGAGCAAAATTTTCCTACTTTAACGAGATTCAAATTAGATTGTCCGGCAATATACGTAAATCTACCGATCGTACAATCTATGATATTAGATTCTGAATATACCGAAGTATAAGATTCTAAGCAAGAATTAAAAATATTACATCTGTCTCCGATTGAGACATTATTTTCTATTTTAGAATTATAGATCGAAGATTTTCCTATTTTTAGATCTCGATCGAGATGAGATTTTTTTAATCTCGATCCAAAAGAAAAAGAAATCGCAGAATTTTTATATTTCGCAGATTGATATAAGAACCATAAACAATCTTCGGCAAGCTTAACACGCATAATTCAAACTTAGTTTCAGTACAAACAGTTAAACAGTACAACTATCTTCAAGTAAGTACTCGAACTAAAGAATATATTGAATAGATTTCTGCTCATTTCAATTAAAGTTACGATCGATCGCTAAGAAGATACTGGGATTAAGTGTTTGAATGGTCGCAGTCGAGCTTTAATTCGATTTTTGATTTTAGAGATCAGGCGATCTTGTTGACGCATGTGATGGCCTCCAAAGAAGTTATTAAAGGTATGAATGTCGGCTTCACAGTTACGAATAGTTAATTTGGGATGTTCGATATCCCAAATATCATAAGTAGGCATATTAGACCAGGGACTTTCGCCAAATGTATGCGTTGCGTCTACACCAAAGCCTAGATTAGAGATCAGATTTCGAGCTGGTTCGATCGACAGTCTACTTTGAGAAAGGCAGGTATAGAGCCACTGATAATCCCATGTATCGATTTTACCTGCATAAACATTATCGAATATTTCAATCCAACTCTTCTGTTCATAAATATCATGAAATGCTGATTGCAGCAAATTACTTTGTTTGCATTCAGGCCAAGTTTTCATATCGACATCATATTCTTGCCATGCTCGTCGCCAGCTCGCCCAGCCCCAAATATGAGCGTATTTAGAGAAATAATAGCTGTATGATGTTTTCGTCTGCTCTTGTTGACAAGTAGTACCACTAATCATTGAGATCCGATCGTCGTGGCGATATTTTTCTAGTAAAGTTTGGCAAAACTGAAAAAATGATGGAGCTGGCAGACAGTCATCTTCAAGAATGATGGCTTCTTCGACTTGTGAAAATACCCAGTTGATGCCACTAGAGACTCGGCGTTTACAACCTAGATTAATACTAGAATAGTTAGTTAAAACCTCACAATCCCAATCTACTAAGTCGATTATTGCGCGAGTTTCCGTACACTTTTCGGCTTCACCAGATCGATCGCTCCTCGGCCCATCGGCAATTACAAGTAACTTTTGTGGCTTGGCTTGCCGGATTGCCTCAAAAACCTTTTTAGTTGGATCGGGACGATTAAAGATGATGAAAGCAACTGGGGTTGACAGAGACATAAACGATCGGGAGATAGTTTGGGAAATAGTGGTCAGGAAGCAGTAAAATACGATCGCGAGTACCTTTAATATCTGCTCAACGAAGCCATAATTGGAACGATTGAGAGCAGAAAGATGAACTTTGTACTCAATCAAACATTGGATTTAAAGACAGTTAATTCTCCACAATTAGAAATATTAAATGGTTTGCAAGTAGCAACCGTATTTAAGACAATATCGGAAGCTTTACTACCATGAATCTCGATCGCAATGTTATCAACAAAAGGCAGCCAGGATTCATAATTCTTGGCAAAGACAACAGCCTCAGCACCCT
Source organism: Chamaesiphon minutus PCC 6605 (assembly GCF_000317145.1). Taxonomy (GTDB): domain Bacteria; phylum Cyanobacteriota; class Cyanobacteriia; order Cyanobacteriales; family Chamaesiphonaceae; genus Chamaesiphon; species Chamaesiphon minutus. The sequence continues at coordinate 4,964,611 of NC_019697.1, forward strand.
CAATATCCATTTTGAGAATTGAAATTTTATCTGAACCCGATTCTTTTAATAAAGTTCCAACATCTGTTGCCTGCATTTCCGGGACTTCACCTGCATTACATTCTCTGACTTGGACTGCCCAGGCATTCCACTCTAGACCTGGAGTTTCCAAAATCTTCAAACCAGTTTGGTGAGACCAGACCCCAGAGTTGATTAATTTAACACGTTCTTTATATGGGGCAAGATTTTTTTCTAAGATCTTAAAGTTAGAGGAATCTGGCTCGATACAAATAACTCTAGACTTAGGAAAACGAGTTAGAAGATATGCAGACGAGTAACCAACGTTAGCTCCACAATCGATTATCAACTCCACATCAGACAAATCATCCAGGCAAGAATACTCTCGTTCGAGAAAAATCTGTCCAAAAACAGATAAGTCACTAGTATTAGGGCGACAAATCAATGGGAAATTACTATTTTTAGAAATTAAAGTGTAATTGCTATCGCTATTCAACAATGAATGACGCAGCATTTGTACTGCATAAACACATGCATGAATTAAACCAAGGTTACTCACCAGACTAACTATACATCTTTTTAAAGTCAAGATTTTATTTGTATATTTAAACATATTTAATTGTAATAAAGATCGAGTAAGTGCTAGAGTTGTATTTCTAATCTTTAAAATCGGTTAGACTGGGTTCACCCATATCTAATCAATAACTTAAATCTAGAAAGACTGTAATAAATTACTGCTAATAGGTAGGAGACCCTCAATAACATAGATTTTTCAACATTTCTATTGCCATTTGCAAGCCAAGGGAGTGAAGTATTCATTTGACGCTTATAGCATATAAATTCTTGCTTCAGTAGAGCGAGATTAAGCCCTATCCTCGATTCTCTTGAAAGAGCTTGTTCGGATGACAATGCCACTGCCTTCAGATAGTCGTTATAAAGCCTTAAAGTTCTCTGCTGCTCTGTTTTCCCCCAGCTATCCCAGTGGCACTCATTATTTACAACATGTACGAACCAATTCTTATTTATAAATAGAGATTCATAGTTCAGCAGTAAGTCTGCAAAATAGATGACAGGGAAAAAGCTATTTTCAATATGCTTATCCCATATCTTAAAGTTTACAAGTTTGGGATTAAAAAAAAGCCCAGTTAGAATAAATCCATTTTCTAAATATCGAAGTGAATTTAAAGTTCCAGCGGAGATCCTTGTATCTTCGGAAAATGGATTGCAGACAATACAGTGAAGAGTTCCATCTTCTAAGTACGAATATCTCGGTACAAAAAAAGAGCCGACTGTACGCTGCTCTTCGTCTAAACTATCTATGGTTTCAATTATTTCTTTAAGGCTGTCTTGCTGGAGCATATCATCATCAGTCAGCACCGTACAAAAATCAGCAACCGATTCTGCTACCATATCTCTGATATTCAGACTCATTCCTTTATTTTTATCGTTTTGCCTGACGCTGACAAATTGAGAAAAAGGAGCAATAGCTTCGATCGTCTCAGCAATATCGATATTGGGACTGCGATCGTCTACGGCGGTGATTTTAACTCGATAGGCTAAATCTAGGCGATCGATTTGTGAGGCAACGGATTCGATCGCTCGCACGAATGATTGCGGTCGTTTGTAAGAGGGAATGAGAAATTCTAGAGTTTTCGGAGATTGAATCATTGCTATAGTCTATAAATTATGTAATTTAAAATATACCATTGTTATCTTGCTACCAAACTCATTACTTTTCTATTAACTCTTTTTCCAAAATTCCATAAATATATAAAACCTAACTTCTCAAACAAAAAAAGAGTTAAAGTACGTCTCACGCGAGTGAATAACGGTAGCAATGATTTTTTTGGCGGAATTTGAGAATCTATCAATTCTACGATAACTTTTTCAACAACTTCAGGAGAACATAAATCCGCAGTTAGTTGCTGCCCAGCTAAGCCTATCTCTGTTCGATAATCTGGATTTTTCAGCAAGCCGATTACTGCTTCAGCAAAATCCTTTGGTTCGTCGGCTATTAACAGATGCTTACCAGAGATAGCATTTAAGCCTTGAGCACCTACATTAGTAGTCACAACAGGCAAGCCAATTGACATTGCTTCATTTACTTTACCTTTCATTCCGCCACCATATCTTAATGGAGCGATCGATACAGCAGCTCTTTTTAAGTAAGGATTTGTATCGGGAACGAAGCCAATAACATCCACTCCAGAGACTTCTCCAAGTTTGAGCACTTCTTCAGTTGGATTGCTACCGATTATGCTGAGTACTGCATCTGGTACCATATCTATAATTAAAGACCAGATCTCTTTGACAAACCATTGAATACCATCAACATTAGGACTCCAATTATAACCACCAATGAAAATCACTTCTTTTGATGAAGGATTTATAGATTGTTGTTTAAGTTTTATAATATTTGGAATGACGATAATTTTAAAATTTTTATTTTCAGCATATAGTATTCTCCGATCTTGGTGAGAAACGGCGATAACTACATCAGATTTTTTATATATTTTTAATTCTCTTTGCTTAGTTTTTTCAGCTTGCTCGCTCTCAATCAATCCCAGCTTTGCCTCAATTTGTTCGCGAGCAAAGCTTACATCGACTGAATCGATAATAACTTTGGCATGAGGCTGGTACAATCTACATAGATCGATAAATGCCTCTGCTATAATGTAAAATTCAAAGAAGATAGCGTCATAATATGCTTGGCTGAATACTGTGTTAATAACAGCAATGTCACTTAAAACTTTTACTTGGAGTCTAGAAACATCTTCGACATAACGCACATTTTCAGGACTGGATGAAGGTGCGGACGCTAGCCACAGATCGACAGAGCAGTGTTTTGCAAGTAACTCTAAGAGCGCAAAAAAGCGACGATCTCCAGAATTACAGTCAGGTTTAGGAATTGAAGGAGCTATAACAAGAATTTTTATTTCTATTTTTTGCGACTGATTTCCCAACATTTATTAAATTTATTGTTACACTATTAAATTAAATTCAAAATTTGATTTTCAGAAGAATTACTTCAATCTAAATAAATTTAAATTAGCTATTTAACGCAATCTTATATCCATTAATTGTTTCTCTTACTGTCTTATCCCAACTAAACTTTTTAGCCTGTTCTAAAGACTTTTGAGACATGGAATCTCTAATAGAAGAATGATTTTCAATATTTAAGAGTGCATGGCACAATCCATCAGTATCTGTAGGATCTAGTAAAATACCTGCATCGCCTACAACTTCAGGTAATGAAGAACTATTTGAAGTAATTACTGGCGTACCGCATTGCATAGCTTCAAGAGGTGGAAGCCCAAAACCTTCATAAAATGATAAATATACGAAAGCGGTAGCATTACTATATAATGTTGCCAGATCCATATTGTCTACATATCCAGTTATAATGACCCGATTTTTAAGCTGAGGATTACTTGAAATTTCTGTGAAGATTTTATCGTACTTCCAGCCTTTAGTGCCTACTAGTACAAGGTTTAGATTTGATTTTTTTTCTTGTTCGATCAGATTAAAGAAACATTTAATTACACTATCAATATTTTTTCTAGGTTCAAAAGTGCTCAAGCTGAGAATATAAGGAGCATCAGGGATTCCATATTTGGCTCTGACATCAATGTTTTTTTGCCTATTGTTGCATGAATAGAATAAATTAGAAGCTGCTAAATGTGTTACAAATACTTTTTGAGGATCGATAACCTTTGAATAGTTACAGAGATCGTTTTTTGTCGATTCTGAGATACAAAATACCCAAGAGTCATAATTTAATTTTGACAAGACTTTAAGTACAGTTTGATTTCCACCTTGAGCAGGAAAAAAATTAGGATAAAGTACTGGAATGAGATCGTAAATAGTTACAAATTTCTTGATGTGACCACTTTGATTAATCTCCTCTGGTATCGGGTCAAAAGGTGAGTGAAAGATATCCAGCTTTTGAATAAGATCGGGGTCGATTGGTTTGAAAGATTTTTTAAGGTAACGATTCGCCCAGATCAGAAACTTTCGCTTGACTTTATACGAATTTTTTTTTGCTCCCGATGATTCTTCTACTTGTCGGTTAATTTCCAAAATTGCCTGATGTAAGTTGAGCCTTCTCTGCCACGATCGATCGGTCGTACCTATCAGGGGAACTTCTGCTAATTCTGAGTTAGATTTTAAGTAATCAAAGGCATCAAAAAGTCGATCGTACGATTCACTAGCAACGCAGAATAGTTCGCATTCGTTTGATTTCTTTAAACCTATAGCTAAAGTTTCGGCAACTCTAAAAATACCAGCTCTAGCCACCAAGTTTCGATGACCTACACTCAAGTAAGATATATCATATAAAACTTTCATACTTTAAATTATTAGATAATTATTGAGGATTTACAAATAGTAAATCAAAATCACTAGCATTAATTTCATCGGCGCATTGCTGGCAATGAGCATCCATTGCAGCAATTTTACTAGTAATATCAGCGTAATTATTGATTGCTTTACCTACAAAAGTTTTTGCCTCTCTAGGTTTCCAGTTAAATGGGATGATATGTTCAGTGATTAATTCATTTAGGGGTAAATAAGATCGATCGGTAGTAGATGGACACCATGATTCTACAGTATGACCTCTTTTGACTAGTCCTTTAACATGATAAAAAAGAGATCTTTTGCCTCCACCACTTGGTAGATTATGCCAAACTGCAATTCTCATGAATAGTTAAGGTTATAATATGAGTAGTTTTAAGCAAACTTAATATTATTAACTTAACAGATTGCTATTGAATTGAGCTGTTAACTCATACTTCTAAATGTATTTTGGAAGTTTAATTTGCAGTCGTTCGGTTAGAAGATAGTTACTGGAGAGCAAAATAAATCAGTAATCAATAGATCGAAGTGAATCAGCCATCAATATTTAACTATGCATCGCATTCTTATAAGTACTAATTGTTCGATTGGTACAATTTTGCCAACTAAATTTCTTAGCTTGTTCGATCGACTTAAATGACATTTCCTCTCTTAAAACGCTACTAAGGTATATATTCAACATACTCTGGCACAAACCATCTGTATCAGTTGGTGAAACCATAATTCCTGCCTTCTCAACAACTTCTGGTAATGAAGACGTGTTTGAAGTAATTACCGGAACCCCGCATTGCATTGCTTCTAAGGGTGGTAGCCCAAATCCTTCATAGAAAGACGGATAAACAAATGCCATTGCACCACTATATAAACCTGCTAAATCTAAGTCGTCAACATAACCTGTAACAATAATCCGATCCTTCAAGTTTGAAAATTTAGATAATTCTTTGAAAAGAGCATCGTGCTTCCAACCTTTATTTCCAACTAGAACGAGACAAAGATCTTGAATATTTTCTTGTTCTACTAATTTAGCGAAACAACGAATTGTTTGATCGATATTTTTCCTCGGTTCTAGAGTGCTGAGACTGAGTATATACGGTGCATCAGGTATCTTGTATTTTTGCTTTACTGACAATATTTGCCGACGATCGTGACATGGATAAAATAACTCTGATGCTGCCAGATGTGTCACAACCACTCGCTCTGGATCGAGTTTATCGAGATAATTACATAAATCATTTTTAGTTGCTTGAGATATACACGTCACCCAGCTATCCGCTCTTAAGCTGTCCAGCGCGCTTTTTACTAATTCAGCTTCATTATATTGAAAAAACTGTGGATATAAAAGTGGAATTAAATCGTAAACAGTTAATATTGTCTTAAGATTATTAAATGACCGAATTTGTTCTGGGATAGCATGAAATGGGCTATGAAACACATCAATATCAGCTAATTTTTTTTCATGTACTAATTTTTTTTCGTCTATCAATATCTTAGAGCTACGATTGATTGAATTACTGAAGAAAAATAAAGATCTACGAATCACTCTCGCACTAAAGCTGATTTTTTGCTTTTGATTTATTCGGTGCATTAATGAATTTACTTTATTCATTGAATCTTGTTGCCAGCGAGGGGTTAAAAATGGTTTGCTAGCTAAACAAGGCCGCTCATTCAAATAATCTACAGTTGCATTTGCATATTCTAGAGAAAAAGTCGAGCATAGGCTAAGTTCGACTTCTTGTGCCTTTTCAAGGCCATTTGCCAGATTTTCGACAACTCTAAAAATTCCAGTTTTATAACGAGCATTAGACTGACCTATTCCTAATACTGAGATGTCATACAAAATTTTCATTTTCCTTCAAAATTAGCTTAGTTACTCAATTCTATAATGGCTATTAAACCAGTGTTTATTCGTTTGAACAAGTAATCTTGGCTGTCGAATAAGCGATCTAACTTTCTTGCATCAATTATTAGATCGACTAAGATAGAAGTTAACTTTATTAGTATTCTATTTAAAAAAAACAGCCGAGTATTTAATTTGTATGTATTTCTCATTATTCTCGATGCAGGCTGAGTAATGTTAGGTTCAATAGTTGCTTTAAATAAAGAAGTTAGTGGAACTAAAAGTTCCTGCTGAATCTCAATATTTATAGGCTCAATCGTTTGACATAATGTTCTCAAAGAACTTTCTGTATAATATCTTAAATGCGAAGCATCTTGATACTGAGCAAATATCAAACCAAACTGACTGATTATTTCATCTTTTTGTGGAACAGCAATAATTAAACGTTTGGATGTAACTCTGGCTAATTCTTTAATCGCCTGAATGTCATCTACGTGTTCCAAAACATCAAAACAATATGTGCAATCAAATGCCTTATCTAAAAAAGGAAGGTTGGTCAAATCACATTGAAGATAAGTTCCCGATCGTCCTTGTTGTCTGGCTACTTGGAGAAATTCATCATACTTGTCAACACCTGTTACTTCTAATCCCTTTTGGGATAGAAATTCTACAAATGCCCCTCCGCCACAACCTGCATCTAAAATCTTATTGCCTACAATGTAATTCTCAAGATGGCCAACTCTTTCTACATGTAAATCGCCACTAACAGAAGACCAATTAAATTTTTTTGCATTTTCAAGCGAGTAAAGTTCTTGCATAACTATGTTTTTTTAATAAGCTGATTAACGTTCCATTCTAACTTAGGTCTTACAACTCCTGGCAATTTTTCATGCATTGGGCCGTACCCTTCGATATCCTCAACGATCACACTCAAACAGTATGGCGTTGTAACAAGAGATTTATTATATGGCGGAAGATCGGCTCCAAAATAGATTGAGTATTTGCCAGCATTTAATATGTATCCAGGGAAATTACATTGACTAATATATTCATCTGGATCTCTAGTTTCTTTTGGCCAAGCCATTGGGTCATTAGACCCACAAATTGGAGTTCCATCTAAATTCTGCATGAAAAAGCCAATTCTTAATCCATTTATCGGTTTTAATACTTCATACTTAACAGATATTGAAAAGCCTTTACGACAGTCAATTGTCGAGGCATAGTTACCTTGCTCATTCGAAATGTATGCTTCTATAAAACGAATTTCTGGAGATTGAGGTGCATCATCTTTGTGCCACACAATACGTGCATCCGCACCAGTATCATCAGCCAAGTACTGAGCTGCGGCTGTTTCTATGTCTGCTTCTAACAAAAGTTGTCCATGATGCATCAACAATGCTCTGCTACATAATGCTCGCATTGCTGCCATATTATGACTTACGAATACGATCGTTCGCCCCTCCTTGCCTACATCCTCCATCTTCCCCAAACATTTTTTCTGAAACTGGGTATCTCCCACTGCTAATACCTCATCCACAATCAGGATTTCAGGTTCTAGGTGAGCAGCAACAGCAAAGGCAAGACGAACATACATTCCTGATGAATATCGCTTCACTGGGGTATCCAAAAATTTCTCTACTTCAGCAAAAGCTACTATCTCATCAAACTTCTGTTGAATCTCTGTCTTGCCCATGCCCAGAATAGCACCGTTGAGGTAAATATTTTCCCTACCAGTCAACTCTGGATGAAAGCCAGTCCCCACTTCTAGTAAACTTGCCACCCGCCCCTTAATGCCAATTCTACCCGCCGTCGGCTCCACAATGCGACTGAGCACTTTCAATAGCGTCGATTTACCTGCGCCATTGCGTCCGATAATGCCAACCCGATCTCCTTGCTTAATTTCAAATGATACATCCTTCAATGCCCAAAATTCTTCAAATTCTTCTGAGTTTTCGGGTGACTTTTTTCTTCCAAAGCCCTTTAGGAAATTTCTAGAGCCATTAGCGATCGAGTCACGTAACGTCGTGTATTTTTCCTGTCTTTGATGGCCTATTATATATTTTTTACTTAGATTTTCGACTCGAACCACAGTATCAGTCATAAGTTTTTTATCTAATTATTACCAAGTAATTATAATTATTGTTGAAAAATATTTTAAATCATCATTTTCACTACATCTAGCATCTAATAACGTACTTGCCATCCAAACTTATTTTTTGTCTTACTAGGATCTCTCAACCATCCAGCTAACCCTATTAGGTGAAATATGCTCTGGTCGATCTTAACGTGAGATTGCCAGTCCAGCCCGACAGAGGCAAATGCCTTTACCATAACAGAAACAGCAGCAGAAAGATTGTTCTGCTGCTGTCTTTATTGAATGCGTATTGCTACTAAATGAGGTTAAAAATCTACTGAATTTTGATTGAGATTTTATTTAGCTTTTTTTGCTAAATATTTGCGACGGAGCATAAACGCGCCACCAGCAAATAACAACATTCCAGGAATTTCACTAGGTTCGGGAACCGCAGTGGCCAAATTAACATTGTCGATAACGACACCATAAGGCCCAGTATTTCCAGAACTAATAACTAGCTCACCACTAGCAGCAGTGTTAAATACATAGTTGAAAGTACTAAAACTATCTCCACCATTCACACTACCAATCTGTGTTCCACCGAAAAAGATATTAGCAATGGGAACAAAAGTACCACCATCTAGATTCTTTGCGAAATCAAAAGATAAAGTGCTACCAGCATTTAAATTAAAGATGCTGGAAGTGAGTGTACCACTAGCAATACCATTCAAGTCTACATAGTTACCGTTGCCTGGATAGAAGTCGGCAAAACCGGGGCCAATTACCTCAACGTTACCACTATCGACAGTAAAAAAACTGCCTACAGAACTTGAGGCAGACTTAAACCCTGTAGAAACAGTATCAAAATTCTCATTAATTAAGCTAACCGCACCAACAGGGGATGCGAATTGAGCTAGGGCAGCTACGCCCAAAGTTGAAACAAGCACAGAACGTAATTTCATGTCACTTTTAATGATGAAGGATAATCGGGCTAATTAGAGCATTCGCACACACACAGGATACTAGAAGGTGACAATATTGTCAAGTGAGTTTACTACAACTTCACCGACTATTAGACCTGAAAGCACTATTTAATCAAAGTCAAGAAGACTTGGCGATCGATACTACAGTTGCACCAGATGGCTCCGCTCGAATAATTCGAGATTACAACCATATTTTCAAGCACCAGAGCTAGGCAAATTCCCCAATTAGATATTTAGCGAACACCTCGATCTGAAGATCGACTAAATCTAATATGCCCGAAATTGCGATCGAATCGATCGCGCTATCAAATTTTGGTACTGGAAATAAAATATCAGTTGTTGGACTTAGCTATACTACATTATTTAAAATTTTCTAAAGCGTGAAAAAACTGTCCGATCGCTCAGCGATCGAGTCACGTAATGTTGTGTATTTTTCCTGTTTTTGATGACCTATGCTATATTTTTTACTTAAATTTTCGACTCGAACCACAGTGTCAGTCATAAGTTTTTATTTAATTGTTGCCAAGTAATTATAACTAGTAATAAAAAATACTTTAAACCATCATTTTGACTACATCTGGCATCTGGTGACGGGCTTGCCATCCTAATTTATTTTTTGCCTTACTTGGATCGCCCAATCCTCCTGCCAAATCTGTTGGGCGAAATAGGGTCCGATCGATCTCAACATGCGATCTCCAGTCTAACCCCACAGCGGCAAACGCTTTTGCTACAAAGTCTTCTAACGTATGACTTTGTCCAGTCGAAATCACAAAATCATCTGGCTGATCCTGCTGCAACATCAAATACATCGCTTCAACATATTCTGGTGCCCAGCCCCAATCTCTCTTCACTGCTAGATTTCCTAACTTCAGCGGCTCCATGTCGCCACCAGCAATCCGCCGTGCGGCGGCAATAATTTTTTGGGTTACAAACCGCGTCGGACGTAAGGGCGACTCGTGATTGAATAAAATTCCCGAACAGGCAAACAACCCATACGCTTCGCGATAGTTGGCTACTTCCCAGAATGCTGCCGCCTTGGCAACTGCATAGGGACTGCGCGGACGAAAAGGGGAAGTTTCATCTGCTGGGGTATCACCTGTATCCCCAAAACATTCACCCGAACTCGCATTATAGAACTTAATCGGTGACGACATGAACCGAATCGCTTCTAATAAATTAAGGGTGCCAGTGGCAATGCTTTCCAACGTCTCGACAGGCTGATCGAATGACAATGCGACCGAACTTTGTCCAGCAAGATTATAGATCTCATCAGGCTTAACTTTTGTCAACACCTGTAAAACACTCCGAAAGTCTGTGAGCGACATCGATGTAAACTGCACTCGATCGCGAATTCCTAACCTGGCTAAATTATGGAATGAGGAGATCTGCGCATCGCGCGATGTCCCACAAACTTTATAGCCTTTAGCTAAAAGCAGTTGTGCCAAGTAAGCCCCATCTTGTCCTGAGACTCCACAAATTAATGCTTGTTTCATATCTGTCACCCTAACTAGTCAATTTTTATCGATCGAAAGCGCGATCGGACTTAAATCACATCGGCAAATGTCCGCTCCATTTTACGAAAATGAGCAATTCCAGTGACCAAGATGAAGATTACTAATAATACCGATAGCCCAAAACTTTGCCAATCTAGCTTCGACTCATTACCCAAAATCGACCACCGAAACCCATCGATTACACCCACCATCGGATTCAATCCATAGACAAATCGCCACTCAGCAGGGACGATACTACTGCTAAATCCTACTGGCGAAATATATAAACCAAATTGGACGATAAATGGCACGATGTAACGAAAATCTCGATACTTAACCGTGAGCGATGCTAACCACAAGCCAGCGCCGATCGAAGCGGCGGCGGCGAGGGCGATAAATAATGGCAATAGTAAGATCCGCCAAGTAGGAATATAGCTATACCAAGCCATCAGTCCCAGCAAGATAATGCCCGAAATCATAAAATCGACGAAACTCACCACCACAGCACTAATCGGTACGATCAGTCTGGGAAAGTAAACTTTAGAAATCAGATTAGAGTTGGCAATCAAGCTATTGCTGCACTCCGAGAGTGAATTGGCAAAAAATTGCCATGGCAACATTGCCGAAAAGACCAAAATTGGATAAGGCACACCTGCTGACGGAAGTTTTGCTAAATTCCCAAACACGACCGTAAACACGATCATCGTCAGAAATGGGCGAATCAAGGCCCAAGCGATCCCAATCTCTGTCTGCTTGTAGCGGACTAAGATATCGCGCCAAGCTAGAAAATAAAAAAGATCCCGATAACGCCAAATATCTTGCCAATATTGCTTCTCGCTCCTGCCTGCTTCGATAATCAATTCTGGTTTAGCATTCATGGTTTTGCTTTTCTCTGGGGGAATTAGCGATATGCGGTCTTGGGCAACTTACTTAAAATGTCGCTCTTGGTGCCAAGCCCACGCATGTTTGACGATCGTGTTGATGTCAGCGTATTGGGGGTTCCAACCTAAGATTTGACGCGCTCGATCGCTACTACCGATCAAAACAGCGGGATCGCCGCTGCGGCGGGGACATTCTTCGATCGAGATTTCTTTGCCAGTTACTTGTTTTGCGGTATCGATAACTTCTTTAACCGAAAAGCCGTTACCGTTGCCCAGATTAAAAATTTGGCTATCTTGATGTTTGAGTAGATATTCTAGACCCAAAACGTGAGCTTGAGCTAAATCTGTAACGTGAATATAATCGCGAATACAAGTGCCGTCAGGAGTATCGTAATCGGTACCGAAGACGGATATTGCCGCGCGTTTACCCGCAGCCGCTTGTAAGATTAACGGAATTAGATGGGTTTCGGGATTGTGGTCTTCGCCAAATAACCCACCAGGATCGGCTCCAGCCGCATTAAAGTAGCGAAAGATGACCGACTTGAGGCCATATGCGGGATCGTAGTCCTTCAAAACTCGCTCGATGACTAATTTCCCTGCACCATAGGGATTGATTGGGTTTTGGGGGTGATTTTCATCGATCGGAATCTGCTGCGGATTGCCATAAGTAGCACAAGTCGATGAGAAGACAAAATTAGTAACATCATGTTGGCGCATCGCATCGAGTAATGCGAGGGTACCAACTACATTATTTTGATAATATTTGGCCGGATCTGTTACCGATTCGCCGACATAAGCAAATGCAGCAAAGTGCATCACTGCATCTATTTTAGTACTGGTGAAAATCTGGTCCAGTAGGCGACGATCGCTCAGATCGCCTACCACCAATTTAGCCTTTAAGTGAGCCTCGATCGGCTCGCGGTGGCCGTACACCAAGTTATCTAAAATAATAACTTGAAATCCACGCTCTTCTAGAGCTTTAACTGCATGAGCACCTATATACCCAGCCCCTCCTGTTACGAGTATCGTTCGATCGGATGAATCCATAATGTAAGATCGGTAAATTATCTAAATATTTGAGTTGGTCTAAGATCTCATTTTATAGTGCCCTGAATTAGTAAATCGATTGCGATCGCTGACAACTTTATCCCGCCAGATAGCGGAGTTGTAGCGTTCGATCGAACTTTAGAACACCTGGGGACAATTGCCAATTCTCGTCATTGTCTACTTACAACGCGACATTACATCAGTCTCCTTTGATCCAACAGTTGTGTGGTGGCTTTGATGCAATCGGGTGAGTCAGATCCGCCAAAAGACGGTATTAATTTCACTAAATTTTTAGTATATTTATATACATAGTTAAAGCGAATGCTATTTCAAGCTAGCGAATCGTATTGAATGCTCTCACTCCTTGATACTGCTTTACCCGCGCTTCTCGCCTGGTAAACTCGCTGACAGAGGGGTTACCGTTAGGGTGAACGACCCCAGTTACCCGTTGCCACAATTCATCTGGAGCTAGAGATATCTCATAGGTGCGGTCGCCAGTTTTGCATACATAGTACCACTGAGTGCTCTGGCAGCGATCGCACCAAAAAGCTTCAAGCCATTCACCAGTAATAGAAATGGTGGTATGAAATCCGATCAGCGTCTGCGCGGTTAAATGAGCGATCCCACGCGCCTCAAGCTGTTCTGGTCGATCTGCAAATAAATAATACTTTTTGCTCATACTGTCGAGATAACAGCCATGAACTGGGCAGTAGATACTTCGCCGTTTCGATCTGCTGCGATTTTTGATACACTTATCCTGCACTTCGGCCTCCTTTACTGTAATCGGTTGCAGTGAACTGAAGGTTGCGGAGGAGAGACTGAGATCTAAATCGATCGTCGAAGCCCACTCCTGTAAACTACACATACAAGACCAGTTCGGTCGCTGGGATGGTAGTTATGGTTAAAATTTAAAGTGGTCGATCGAGTCCACAGATCGGGACTCTGGTAATACTCGCATAATTACCTGATAGTAAATACGCAAATGGATGCCCATATCGATGAAAATTACCGAGACTGAGTATTTATAAGTGATGTAAAGTTTGAACTGCTTTGCCCAAAATCATATCATACGTGGTACTCTCTCCTCGATCGCATATCTAGGCTGTGTCTTGGAAAATCATAGCAAGATTATACTATAAGTATATCTTCGCCATGAGTACGTATCTAACTTTTGGTGGCTATTTGAGTTCTGACTGTTGTTGTAGCTTCTTCACTAAAGCTTGAGTTAGAGGGCGGTTTGAAAGTCGATCGACTCGTCCAGTATTCACGACTTGCTGTAAAAAGTCAAGAAAATCTAAGCGCACTTTTTGAGTCTTGGGATGATCTGCACCTAGATTTTGCTCTCTAATTGCTAGCGATCGAGTATAGAATTCTTCGGCATTGCCGTCTTGTTGCATTGATTGATATACAAAAGCTAGGTTGTTGAGACTAGTGGCAATTTGAAGACTATCGGCACCTATCTGCTGCTCTCTGATTGCTAACGATTGGGTATAACATGATTCTGCCTCGCTATATCGGCCTGTTTTATAGTACAAGCTTCCTAAATTATTGAGACTCTGTGCGGTGTGGGGATGATTCTCGCCTAACTGACGTTGTCTGATTTCTAAGGCGCGGACATACAACGGTTCGGCAGCAGCGTAATTGCCAGTCTTATCGTATAAAACGGCTAAATTATTTAGGCTCTGAGCCGTGTTGGGATGATTACGACCTAATTGTCGTTCGTAGATTCCCAACGCGCGGGCGTATAATGGTTCGGCTTCGGCGTACCTTTTGATTCGATAGTACAAACTAGCTAAACTGTTCAGTCCCTGAGCGGTATAAGGATGATCCCCACCCAACTGTCGCTCGTAAATTTTGAGCGCGCGAATCAGTTGCGATTGTGCATCGGGAAATTGACCCCTCTCGTAATTGAGATTTGCCAACCGCTCCAGACTTTGAGCTGTATAAGTATGTTCCCCACCTAATTGCTGTTCGCAGATTGCCAGAGCGCGCTCGTACAGAGGTTGTGCATCTTCATATTGTTGGAGCGACTTATAGAGTCCTGCTAAATTATGCAAGCTGGCAACAAGATCTAAGTGGGTGGGATTCAGTTGTTGTTCGCGAATTTTGAGCGCGCGCAAATAAAGAGATTCAGCATCTTCGTACCGAGCTATTACGGAGTAAAAACTAGCTAAGTAATTGAGACTATCTACTATTTCAATGTGGTTGATGCCAAATTTTTGCTCGTAAATCTTGAGCGCGCGAATATAAATAGATTCGGCTTGTTCGTAACGACCCATCTCTAGATACACATTTGCCAGTTCGTGCCAACTTTGGGCGGTATCGAGGTGGTTTGCGCCTAATTGTCGCTCGTAGATTTCATGAGCGCGCAAAAACAGCGGCTCGGCTTCAGCATATCTGCCCATGACCAGATACAAGCCTGCTAAGTGGTTCAAGCTTTGAGCCGTGTCGATATGGTCTGCACCTAATTGACGATCGCAAATCTGGTGAGAACGCAAATATAAGGGTTCGGCTTCGGTATATCGTCCCATGGCCGCATATAACTGAGCTAAGCTGTACAAACTTTGAGCGGTGTGAAGATGATTGCCTCCCAGGCGATCTTCGCGAATCGTCAAAGAGCGACTGTAAAATGGCTCTGCATCCGTATAACGACCCATCGACTCATACAAGAGTCCGAGATTATTTAAGCTTTGGACGGTAAAGGGATGACTCGTGCCTAATTGTTCTTCTCTAATCGACAAAGTTCGAGTATAGAGAGATTCGGCCTCAGTATATTTACCCATTGACTCGTATAAAACTGCTAAATTATTCAGATTTTGAGCAGTATAGAGATGGTCGGTACCAAAGTGCTGTTCTGAAATACTAAGTGAGTGAGTATAAAGGGCTTCTACTTCTGTATGTTGACCGATCGACTCATACAATGTTGCGAGTTGACTGGGATTGCTGGTAGTCCGATCGGCTGGCAACGATGGTAACTGAGTAGTAGAATTTTGAGCCTCGTTCATACAAACACTTAGATTTTTGACCTCAATCTCACTATATTCGATCGAAATTCGATCGTCTAGTCACTACAAGTAAAAATACTGAGCAAATTTTCGGATCGATGCCAATCTCTGGAAGATTATACTGAGATTAGAGGATATCGATGTTTAAATTTAACAATGAGATCGGTAGCTTCGTCTGAATTAGTTGACATGAATTGATATATATTTTCACAATACAAAAAGAAATATATAACCTATTTCGATCTTCAGTCATGGTGTAATTCTTTTAGGGCTGGATTGACTTGTCGAACTACGTTTTCGGTTAATATCGACAGGTAATAAAGTCGGATTCTTTTTAACTTTGGGATTAGGAGTGTTTTCCTGCACGGAGATAGTGCCAGGGAGTGCTTGCAAAACTTGGATTTTTTCCTGATAGATAATTTTATTATCTTTACGCACCACTAAGCGATTTGCCGCGATCGTGTAATTAGTGTCGCCATTATCTGCGGAGAACTGCGTGCGATCGTAGTAGCGCAGTCTGAGCGTAATACCCTGAGATCCATCTCGAGAGAGACCGACATAGTGAGTGGGATTTTTCGGGCCACAAATGTACATTAAAAAACTTTTTGATGTGGCTCGATAAAGAATTTTAGTTCGCTCGGGACAAACTAAATTATCATCGCCACTAGATTCTACCGGAATCTTGACAGCAGCAGTTCGATCGATTGCGGGTTTCTTTACTTTTGTTGCCACGGGAGCCGCACCGACGACACTAAAATTCCGAAATTTTGCAGTTGTATCTACATCTCCACTCAATGGAATTTGGAGTAGAGCTACTTGATTCAAATTAGTGGGGATTTTAGTAAAGACGAAACTCGCCTTGAAGGGAATATTTTCAATTAGCTCGGTTTTGATCTCATTATTTTCACCAATACGGTTTGCTAGTCTGATACTGCTTGGGTAGTATTCATTACCTTCAAAATCGACTAGCCTAATGTTGTCTCCGCTGAGATTGACCGTGCGATCGCTATTTTTACTGGTTAAGATCGCCTTACAAACTAGATTCTCAAGTGTGCGGCTGCAATTTTGAATGACTATTTTAACTCGATCGTCTTCATAGATAGCAGGGTTGTTTATGCTAGATCCTGTCGGTACTTGAGCGAGCAATTGATGTGGATAACACCAGAGGATCGATAAGCCACACCAACTAATTCTGACGAGCCATTTTGCAATCATACTAGTAGCAATAGATACACAATAATTTTTACCGCAATTAGATCGCGCTTGTCTGTGACCGTATTGACAGCACTACGATCGTTTTATATTCTGACTAAAAATAGCATATAATCGTTACATTCGAGCGATTTTTTAGCTCCAATCTCGCTCGATAGCTACCAGACATTTACTTTAATATTTTATTAGGAGCGCGCAGTATCGATTTGTTCGACAAATCGCTCGACATCTTCAATAATCCGGGTAAGTTCGGCTTCACTACTGAGGCGGATACGATCGTCGCGTAAGGTAATGGATACTTTGGCAACAAAGACATTTGCCCAAATATTGGGATTGCAGAATATTTCGAGGAAAACATCTCCCGCATACTGATATTCGATCGGTTGATGGGGTTTGGGCTTGGCTCTTTCGCCGCTGGGTGTTTCTGCTGTTTTGGCTTTGAGAATGCGGACGATCTCATTAAGCTTTGCTTGTAATTCCTGAGCCGCCGTAAGCGTAAACCCACAGGATGCAGAACCACTAGCTAAGTTGAATACCAGTTGTGATGTCATAGTTTCGATCGGGCGTACAAAAATTCTTGACTCTTTATATTAGACTAACCAGTTACATTAGATCTGCTCGCTGCGAAGCGAGCTGCCCAGCAGACTCTAAGGGGTGCAAATAAACGGTTCGACTGTCACTCCTGAAGGTTGATGCTGACATCGCAATTATAGGCTAGACGACGCTGGTCAACTGTAATATCTTTGCATCGATCGGCTCGATCGCTACTCTTCAATTAATAGCCAGCGTCAGATTCGATCGCTACCGACGCATTAGCCCATCTGGCAAGTAAAAAATTATAGACAATAACGGTCTCCTCCTGTAGAATAGGAGATTGTGGTCTAAAACTTCTAGCTCTTTAGAGCTAAGATTGCGGTAAATCGGCTGAGATAGATACTAGGTGGCTTGCTGCCCGAGTCTTCACCAGCAAATAACACGATTTCCGATCGATACCTTGTCCTTCCAAATGAGTGCAAACTTATCGCATCTAACGTAGCGATCGATAGATGCGCGCGATCGCCCGCTCGATTGATGCCAACGTTGGCTGGATTGATAATATAAGTCAAACCCACAGATGGACGCGCCTGCCGGTGGAAGTCCATCAAAATCCTGATGTCTCAAATATAAGGAAGACTAATTAACCGTGTCTATCGGTATTCTCGGCACCAAACTCGGCATGACCCAAATTTTCGACAAAGAGACAGGGAGAGCAATTCCTGTCACCGTCGTTCAAGCAGGCCCATGCACCGTTACACAGATCAAAACTAAAGCCACTGATGGATATGGCTCCGTCCAGATTGGTTTTGATGAAGTCAAAGAAAAAGCATTAAACAGACCAGAACTAGGTCACCTCAAAAAATCTGAGGCTCCACCACTGCGTCACTTGCAAGAATTTCGGGTCGATAACCCCGACAATTGGACGCTCGGTCAAGAAATCAAGCCAGATATCTTTACTGTCGGTCAAATTATCGACGTCACAGGTAACAGTATCGGTAAAGGTTTTGCAGGTTGGCAAAAACGTTGGAACTTCGCCCGTGGGCCGATGTCTCACGGTTCCAAAAATCACCGCGAACCTGGTTCGACTGGTGCTGGTACCACTCCCGGTCGCGTCTACCCTGGTAAAAAGATGGCAGGACGACTAGGTGGCAAACGGATTACGATCAAGAAATTGGTAGTAGTCCAAATCGATGTCGAGCGGAACGTCTTACTGATCGAAGGTTCCGTTCCTGGCAAACCCGGCGCGCTACTGCGGATTGTGCCTGAAGTCAAAGTAGGTAAATAATCTAAGTAAGTAGAATCGGGAGATAAAAAATAGTTATGGCTAATTGCGTCATCCGCAACTGGCAAGGCGAGGAAGCTGGCTCCGCCACCCTCGAATTGGCTGTTGCTAAAGAAGAAAATGCTTCTCACATCGTTCACCGCGCACTAATTCGGCAGACAAACAACGCTCGTCAAGGTACTGCTAGTGCCAAGACTCGCGCCGAAGTCCGAGGCGGCGGTCGCAAACCCTGGAAACAAAAAGGCACCGGACGCGCGCGTGCGGGTTCGATCCGTTCGCCACTCTGGCGGGGTGGTGGGGTAATTTTTGGACCAAAGCCCAAAGATTACAACATGAAAATGAACCGCAAAGAGCGACGGTTGGCCTTGCGGACTGCGCTGATGGGTCGGATTGAAGATATTATCGTCGTCCAGGATTTTGCGGCTAATTTAGCTCAACCCAAAACCAAAGAGTTCGTCCAAGCGATGACTCGGTGGGGTGTAGAACCTGACGGTAAAGTATTGGTGATCGTTGCTGAAGTTGATGACAATACCTTGTTGTCAGTACGGAATATTGCCAATGTTAAAATGATTTCGGCTTCGGGACTCAACGTTTTCGATCTCCTGAATGCAGACCAGATTGTCGCTACTGCTGAAGCGATCGCTAAAATCCAGGAGGTTTACAATGACGATTAGAGTTGCTGACCGCGATTTACCAGATTTAATTCGGAATGTAATTGTGACTGAGAAAGCCACAATTATGATGGAACAAAACAAATACGTTTTTGACGTAGTTCCTCAGGCCACTAAGCCCCAAATCAAAGCCGCGATCGAGTCCTTATTTGAGGTCAAAGTCAAACGCGTAGATACCCAAAATTTACCTCGCAAAACTCGCCGCGTCGGTAAATTTCTCGGTGCCAAACCCAAATACAAACGGGCAATTGTCACGATCGTCGAAGGTCAAGAGATCGTTCTCTTCCCTGAAGTTTAACGAAGGAACAGACATTAAACCGTAATTTGTAAGTTGCGTAGAGCGAAGCGAAACCCAACATTCCTATCGCGTTGGGTTTCTTTACCCGCTCCCTGCCTCCAGCCTAATCCCTAACACCTAACACCTAATTATGGGAACCCGTTCTTATCGGCCATATACGCCCAGTACTCGCGAAACCGTAATTTCAGACTTTGCTGAAATTACTGCGAGTTCGCCGGAAAAATCACTTGTCTACAATAAGCACCGCGCTAAAGGGCGCAACAATCGCGGTGTCATTACTAGTCGCCGTCGCGGTGGCGGTCACAAACGTCTCTATCGTCAGATCGACTTCCGTCGTCAAGACAAAATCAATATCCCCGCACGGGTCGCGACGATCGAATACGATCCTAACCGCAACGCGCGGATTGCCCTCCTGTTTTACAAAGACGGCGAAAAACGGTACATCCTGCATCCGATTGGTTTAGAAGTCGGTACCGAAATCATCACAGGGCCAGAGTCGCCATTTGAAATTGGTAATGCTCTACCTCTAATTAACATCCCGCTAGGTACGACAGTACATAGTGTCGAGCTTACTGCTGGTAAAGGTGCTCAAATCGCTCGTTCTGCTGGTGCAGCAGCGCAACTAGTAGCTAAAGAAGGCGACTATGTAACTCTGAAAATGCCTTCTGGAGAAGTTCGGATGGTACGCAAAGAATGCTACGCCACCATCGGTCAAGTTGGTAACACTGAAGCACGGAACATGAGTGCGGGTAAAGCCGGACGCAACCGTTGGAAAGGTCGCCGTCCGAAGGTCAGAGGTAGCGTCATGAACCCTGTCGATCACCCACATGGTGGTGGTGAGGGTCGCGCGCCCATCGGTCGTTCCGGCCCAGTTACGCCTTGGGGTAAACCCACTCTGGGCTACAAAACTCGTAAGAAGAAGAAGGCTAGCAGCGAACTCATTATCCGCCGTCGCCGTAAATCCTCGAAACGTGGTAAAGGCGGTCGTCAGAATTAGGGGATAGGGAATAGTTCGCAGTTAAGAGTCATTAGAAAAATACTCCATCCTTAAACTATTTTTTATTCTCTATTCCCACCCCTAGACACTAATTTGGATGGCACACAGTGCCTACCTCCCCAGGGATAAGTATTAACCCTATCCCCTATCCCCTACCCCCTATCCCCTACTCACTATGGGTCGTTCTCTCAAAAAAGGTCCTTTTGTCGCAGATCATCTGATGACAAAGGTAGAAAAAATGAATGCATCTGGTCGTAAAGATGTCATCAAAACTTGGTCGCGGGCTTCCACGATCTTGCCCCAAATGGTCGGCCACACGATCGCGGTACACAACGGTCGTCAACACGTACCTGTCTTTGTTTCCGATCAAATGGTCGGTCACAAATTAGGTGAATTTGCACCCACGCGGAACTACCGTTCCCACTCGAAGGGAGACAAAAAATCCGGCAGATAATTCAAAGCTGATTTGAATTTTAAACTCTGGATTCAAGAGGAAAAATTATGGCGATCGATAACAAAACAGAAATTAAAGCAGTTGCGAAATACATTCGCATGTCTCCCTTTAAAGTGCGCCGCGTACTAGACCAAATTCGGGGACGTTCTTACCGCGAAGCCTTGATTATTCTCGAATTCATGCCTTATAAAGCATGTGAAGAGATTATCAAAGTCTTGAGATCGGCTGTAGCTAATGCCGAGCATAACAATGGGATGAATCCAGCCAAGTTAGTAGTTTCTACTGCCTTTGCCGACGGTGGCCCCGCACTCAAACGCTTCCGCCCCAGAGCGCAAGGTCGCGCTTACAAAATCCGCAAACCGACATGTCACATCACCGTGGCAGTGGCGGAAATGAACTAGGGAGCATAATAGAAATAACATGGGACAGAAGATTCATCCAGTTGGCTTTAGACTCGGCATCACGCAAGAACACCGCTCGCGGTGGTATGCAGATACCCGTAAATACTCTGAAGTTCTGCAAGAAGACTACATCATTCGCCAGCACATCGAAAAAGATGCCACCCTAGCCACTGCTGGGATTTCTAAGGTGCGGATCGAGCGTAAAGCCGACCAAATCGAACTCGAAATCCACACAGCTCGCCCTGGTGTCGTCGTCGGTCGTCAAGGCAGTGGCATCGAAGTCATCCGTCAAGCATTACTCAAAAAACTCGGTACCGATCGTCAGATTCGGATTAACGTAATTGAGATTGCCAAAGTTGACGCTGATGCCGCTCTAATTGCCGAATTTATCGCGCAACAACTCTCGCGCCGCGTTTCCTTCCGTCGCGTCGTCCGTCAGGCGATTCAACGAGCACAACGCGCCGAAGTTAAAGGGATCAAAATTCAGGTCGGCGGACGCCTCAATGGAGCTGAAATCGCACGGACCGAACAAGCTCGTGAAGGTAGCGTACCTTTGCACACCTTACGTGCCGATATCGACTATGCTTCCAAAACCGCAGATACCACCTATGGCATCATCGGCGTAAAAGTTTGGGTCTTTAAGGGCGAAATTATCCCCGGACAGGAAAATCTAGAAGTACCTAGTGCTGCTCAACCCAAGCGTCGGCAACAGCAACAACGCCGTCGCCAGCAGTTTGAAGACCGCTCAGATGAAGGATAGGAATTGAAAAATGTTAAGTCCTAGAAGAACGAAATTCCGCAAACAACAACGCGGACGCATGACTGGTTTAGCAACCAGAGGAAATGAAATCGCTTTCGGTCAATTTGGATTACAAGCGATCGAACCATCCTGGATCACCTCCCGCCAGATCGAAGCCTGTCGGCGAGCCATGAACCGCTATCTCAAACGTGGTGGTAAAATCTGGATTCGGATTTTCCCCGATAAGCCTGTAACCATGCGCCCAGCAGAAACCCGGATGGGTTCTGGTAAAGGTTCTCCCGAATTTTGGGTAGCAGTTGTCAAGCCCGGTCGAATTTTATTCGAGATTGGTGGCGTCCCCGAAGAAACCGCACGGGAATCGATGCGTCTGGCGATGCACAAGCTACCGATTAAGGTCAAATTCATTGTTAAATCACATTTAGAAGACGAGACGGATTAGTATGGCTCTGCCCAAAATTGCCGATGCAATCGCTCTAACCGATGAAGAACTAGCCGCCGAGATTATCGCTGTCAAACGCACTCTGTTCGACCTGCGCCTCCGCCAAGCTACCCGTCGCTTAGAAAAAACCCACGAATTCAAACATAACCGCCACAAACTAGCGCAGTTATTGACCGTGGAACACCAACGTAAAACCGCCAAGGTTTAGTCCAGTCAACATATAACAGCCACAGGTAATCAACACATAATGGCAGTCAAAGAAAGAGTTGGCATCGTTGTCAGCACCAAAATGCAAAAAACCGCAGTGGTATCGGTCGAAAACCGTTCCGCTCATGGCAAGTACGGAAAAGTAGTCGTCAGAACTAAAAAATACAAAGTTCATGACGAAGAAAACCAGTGTAAAGACGGAGACAGAGTGCGGATTACCGAAACCCGTCCCTTAAGCCGCACAAAACGCTGGACACTAGCGGAAATCCTCAGTACCAAAGCCTAATTTAGTAGGGATAGGGGATAGGGAATAGGGAATAGTTATCGATCTCATCAATAACTCCCAACGCCCTGTCTTGTCTCTCTAAACCGTCGGGAAACCCGACGAGCGAGAGACGCAACTCCCGATTCCTAACTTCATACCCTCTAAAATCATCATGATCCAACAAGAAAGTTATTTAACCGTTGCGGATAATAGCGGTGCCCGTAAAATTATGTGCATTCGCGTCCTAGGCGCGGGTAATCGTACCTACGGCGGTGTCGGCGACACAATTATCGCCGTCGTTAAAGATGCCACTCCTAACATGGCAGTCAAAAAATCTGAAGTAGTTCGCGCCGTGATCGTGCGTACCAAACATACCATGCGCCGTGAAAGCGGTATGAGTATCCGGTTTGACGATAATGCTGCCGTCTTAGTTAACGCTGAAGGCAATCCCAGAGGCACTCGCGTTTTCGGCCCTGTCGCTCGCGAACTCCGCGACAAGAGCTTCACCAAAATCGTTTCCCTGGCTCCAGAGGTACTCTAAAAATGGCAAAACAGAAACCCAAAGTTAAGCATCGGATGCACGTCAAAAAGGGCGATACCGTTCAAGTTATCTCTGGCAGTGACAAAGGTAAAATTGGCGAAATCCTCAAATCCATCCCCGAACTGAGCAAGGTGATCGTTAAAGGTGTAAGCATTCGCACCAAGCACATCAAACCCGCTCAAGAAGGTGAATCTGGTCGAATCGAGACCGCTGAATCGCCCATTCACAGCTCCAAAGTTATGCTCTACTCGACCAAGCAAAACGTAGCGAGTCGGATCGGTTATACCGTAAATGCTGAAGGCAAAAAGGTCCGGATCTTAAAGAAAACTGGCGAAATTATCGACTAGTTAATTGTCACTTCTTATTTTATCGACGATCGATCGTCGCAGATTATTCTCCTGACCAAGCCCAGGAACCTAAATAAACCAATATCATGGCGCAACAACTTAAAACTAAGTATCAACAGGAAATTACACCCAAGCTGATGGAGCAATTTGGCTACACCAATCTGCTCCAAGTGCCCAAGGTGATTAAAGTTACCGTCAATCGGGGTTTAGGCGAAGCAGCGACTAATGCTAAAGCTCTCGAATCTTCGATCGCCGAAATTGCCAAAATTACTGGACAAAAACCCGTCGTTACTCGTGCTAAAAAAGCGATCGCGGGTTTTAAAATTCGTGCTGGGATGCCCGTCGGCGTAATGGTAACCCTACGCGGCGATCGGATGTACGCCTTCCTCGACAGATTTATCAACCTGACCCTACCCCGAATTCGGGACTTCCGAGGCATCAGTCCCAAAAGCTTTGACGGTCGTGGCAACTACAGTATCGGGATTCGCGAACAACTGATCTTCCCCGAAATCGAGTACGACCAAATCGACCAAATTCGCGGGATGGATATCTCGATTATCACCACAGCCGATAACGACGAAGCCGGACGTGCTCTCTTAAAAGAAATGGGAATGCCCTTCCGCGCCAGTTAACCTCTCTAGGCACCAGCAGCAATCGTGGTATGGATCGATGGAGAGCAATAGCTATTCACTATTTTCACTATCCACTGCTTGGTGCGCTAAACCCTTGGGAAACCCGAGGAACGCGCATCCGCTATCCACTATTCACTATTCACTAATTTTCACCCTAAACAACAAATGGCGGCACACGATACCATCTCAGACATGTTGACTCGCATTCGGAATGCGAGCATCGTCAAACATCAAACCACCAACCTGCCAGCAACCAAACTCACTCGCAGCATTGCCACTGTCCTCAGACAAGAAGGCTATGTCGGTGAGTTTGAAGAAACAGGCGAAGGCATTGACAAAAAATTAGTTCTCACATTGAGATACAAAGGCAAAAATCGCCAACCGATTATCACCGCACTCCAACGCGTGAGTAAGCCCGGTCTGCGCGTCTACTCCAACCACAAAGACTTACCTAAAGTGCTCGGGGGCATCGGGATTGCCGTAATTTCTACTTCGAGTGGAATTATGACCGATCGCGAGGCTCGCAAACAAGGCTTGGGTGGCGAAGTTCTCTGTTACGTCTGGTAATAGAAGCGTAACCAGCAGTAAGTAAAAATCGCAGGTCGATTTTTCAGAAATTAGTAACTATATATGTGCTAAATCTTGCTCCCCTGGCTCAAATATTCATCTTTGCATACGCGTCCCGTATCGCAATTTCATTGACAAGGAGTAAATAATTAATATGTCTAGAATTGGTAAACGTCCAATTCCTTTACCAGCCAAAGTGACTGTCACTCTCGACGGTCAATCGGTTGTGGTTAAAGGCCCCAAAGGCGAACTTTCTCGCGTACTCCCATCCGGCGTAGTCGTCATGATGGAAGGTGACACCGTCGTGGTCAATCGGGCAAATGAATCCCGTCCCGCGCGCCAACAACATGGCTTGTGTCGAACTTTAGTCGCCAACATGGTCGAAGGTGTCTCCACTGGATTCCAGAAGAAACTCGAAATTCAAGGGGTCGGTTATCGGGCAGCGGTCGATGGTAGAATTCTGACTCTCAACGTTGGTTACAGTCTACCCGTTAAAATCGACCCACCCGCTGGAATTACGATCGAAGTTCCTAAAGAAAAAAATACTAGTGTCACCATCAGTGGCATTGACAAAGAATTAGTCGGCAATACTGCTGCCAAAATCCGCGATGTTCGCCCACCAGAAGTTTACAAAGGTAAGGGAATTCGCTACGAAGGTGAAGTTGTCCGCCGGAAAGCTGGTAAATCTGGGAAGAAATAGAACATAACATGAAATTAACTCGTAAAGAAGCAGTCCAACGCCGTCATCGCCGCGTTCGTAAGGGCGTCCAAGGTTCGACCGAGCGTCCTCGCTTGGCAATCTTTAGATCCTTGCAACATATCTACGCTCAAGTTATCGATGACACCGAGCAGCACACGTTAGTTGCCGCATCTAGCCTCGAACCAGAACTTAAATCTAAACTCAGCACTGGTGGTAATATCGAAGCAGCCACAGAAGTTGGTAAACTTATCGCCGAACGTGCCAAAGCTAAAGGAATCGAGCTAGTAGTATTCGATCGAGGTGGTAATCTCTATCATGGCCGCGTCCAAGCTCTAGCCGATGCCGCTCGTGAAGCTGGCTTGAATTTCTAACCTATAAATTCCAAATATCAGATTATGGCACAAGAACAACAAGAACGACGTGGTGGCGGTAGCGGCGAACAGCGTCGCGGCAGCGGCGGCAAGGGCGGCGGCGGTAAAGGCGGTGGTAAAGGTAAAAAGGAAGAAAAGGAAATTACATACCAAGAACGGGTAATTCAAATCCGTCGGGTTAGTAAAGTAGTCAAAGGCGGTAAAAAACTTAGCTTCCGCGCCATTGTCGTCATCGGCAATGAGAAAGGCGAAGTTGGTGTTGGCGTCGGTAAAGCCAGCGACGTGATCGGTGCAGTCCGTAAAGGCGTAGCCGATGGTAAAAAACACCTAATTACCATTCCTTTAACTAAATCTAATACCATTCCTCACCCGATCGTCGGTGGTGGCGGCGGTGCTAATGTGATGATGCGCCCAGCCGCTCCTGGTACTGGGGTAATTGCAGGTGGAGCCGTCCGCACTGTCCTAGAACTCGCAGGTGTCAAAAACATCCTCGCCAAACAACTCGGTTCTGGCAACCCCTTAAACAATGCCCGCGCGGCAGTCAACGCTCTCAAAACTCTTCGCAGCTTCAACCAAGTCGCTGAAGATCGCGGTGTCACCGTTGCCGACTTATTCGCATAATAGGTGTTAGGCTTTAGGCTTTAGGTTTTAGGGTCGGGCGATTTGATTAGTTGCAGACTGTCGGGTGAATTTAACAACTGTGAAACCCAATATCTGTAACAACCCAATCGATGACGCAACTAAAATTTATCTCCTAAAGCCTAAAGCCTAAAACCTAAAGCCTAAAGCCTAATTACTAACATGAGATTAATCGATCTAAAACCCAAATCGGGTTCCAAACATCGCAAACGCCGTGTCGGACGCGGTATCGCTGCCGGACAAGGTGCCAGCGGCGGTTTCGGGATGCGGGGTCAAAAATCCCGTTCCGGTAGTCCCACCCGTCCTGGATTTGAAGGCGGTCAAATGCCTTTGTATCGTCGGTTGCCTAAATTAAAACATTTCCCGCTGATTAATCAGAAGGAATATACCGTAATTAACGTGCGCCGACTATCAGAATTGCCTGCTAATAGTGAGGTGACTTTAGAATCATTAATGGCAGCAGGAATTGTCACTACCAATGATGGCCCCTTGAAACTATTGGGCGATGGCGAACTAACCGTCGCGCTCAATTGTAAAGCCGCAGCTTTTACAACTGGAGCGCGGACTAAAATTGAAGCCGCTGGTGGCAGTTGCGAAATTGTCTAAGGTTTTCATCTGAACCAAAAAATTAGATGGACTCCAGCATTGCCGTTCGACCATTGGCGATGCTGGGTTCTTTTTTTATCCCCAGAATTAACTGGAAAAATGTATACTGAAGTTCATAATGGTAACAGTTCTTTATATTTGAGCTTTGAAATTACATAAATTTGCTGAGGTATGTTAAATGGACGCAAGTAGAGAAAAGGCACCATCTGCCCAAGAGACATTCGTGCAGATGGCGCAAGCAGCAGGTTTGAGAGGTCGAATTTTAGTGACCCTTGGATTGCTGATTTTGGCGCGGTTCGGCACATTCGTTCCGATCCCGGGGATCGATCGAGTAGCCTTTGCCGAAAGTATTAAAAATAGCCCGACAATCGGCTTTTTAGATATTTTCTCAGGGGGCGCATTTTCCACAGTTGGAGTTTTTGCATTAGGCATCATTCCCTATATTAATGCCTCGATTATTATCCAGTTACTAACAACTGCTTTACCCGCGCTAGAAAAACTTCAGAAAGAAGAAGGTGAAGCCGGAAGACGCAAGATTTCCCAAATCACTCGTTATGTCGCCGTCGGTTGGGGAATTGCCTATAGTATCGGAATTGCTCTGTGGCTGCAAAAGTATGCTCTACCAGGACATCAAACTACCTTCTTCGTAGTCAGTACGGTGATGGCTCTGACGGCTGGTTCGATGTTTGTCATGTGGATTTCAGAACTAATTACCGAACGTGGGATCGGTAATGGTGCTTCACTACTGATTTTCCTCAATATTGTGGCTGTATTACCCAAATCCTTGGGCGATACGATCGATCTAGCTCAGAGTGGCGATAGCTCAATTTTGACGCGGACGGTTGCACTTTTGGCAGTCTTTATTTTGATGACAGTAGGCATCGTATTCGTCCAAGAGGGTACTCGCCGGATTCCAATTATCTCTGCTCGTCGTCAAGTCGGACGTAGAATCCAACGCGAACGTACCAGCTATCTACCACTGCGACTCAATCAGGGTGGGGTAATGCCAATTATTTTTGCATCCTCAGTTCTAGTCTTGCCTAGTGCGCTAGCATCCTTTGCCGGTAAAAATGTCGGTGCAGATGGTAATCTCGATGCCATCAGCCAAGCCGTAATTAATGCGGCTAATTTCCTTGCACCAGGAACGCCAGCACATGTGGCATTTTATGTGGTCTTGATTGTCTTTTTTAGCTATTTCTACAGTTCGCTAGTCGTGAACCCTGTCGATATGGCCCAAAACCTGAAGAAAATGGGTGCCAGTATTCCTGGTATTCGTCCTGGGGTAGCTACGAGCAAATATATTGAAGGGATTCTCGCTCGCCTGACACTACTCGGCGCAATCTTTTTGGGAATTGTTGCTACCGTACCGACTGCGATCGAAAGTGCGCTCGGCGTCAGTACCTTCCGAGGTTTCGGGGCCACATCCCTGTTGATTTTAGTCAGCGTCGCGATCGATACTGCCAAACAAGTCCAAACCCTCGTCATCTCTCAACGGTATGAAGGTATGATCGGCAAAGAATAGCAAACAGTGGATAGTGGATAGTGGATAGTGGATAGCGACCTACATACGCATTTCTTTCACTATTCACACCCCACTATTTACAAAAATACTATTCACTAATCACTATCCACTATTCACTTCCATGACTAGACTAATTTTTCTGGGTGCCCCCGGTGCGGGTAAAGGCACCCAAGCCCAGATCCTCGCTCGATCGTGCGGAATTGCCCATATTTCGACAGGCGATATCTTGCGCGCTGAAGTTAAAGCACAGACGGATTTAGGTGTTAAAGCTAAATCTTTTATGGATAAGGGCGAACTCGTACCCGATTCGCTGTTATTGGATATGATTCGCGGACGATTGAATCAAGATGATGCCAGTACGGGTTGGATCTTAGATGGTTTTCCGCGCAATGTGGCTCAAGCAGAATTTCTCGATCGATTGCTCGCTGACATTGGTCAAAGTTACGAACTGGCGATCGATCTGAGCGTACCGCAATCGGTATTAGTAACCCGATTACTCGATCGAGCTAAGATTCAAAATCGTCCCGATGACACCGAGGACGTCATTCGCAGGCGATTGGTAGTCTATGACGAGCAAACGGCACCACTGATCGATTTCTACCAGCGTAAAGGCGTTTTACGTAGCATTGATGGCGATCGTGATTTGGCCGCAGTTACTAGCGAGCTAGAGGCATTGGTGAAGTAGTGCGATCGTGGAAGGGTAATGGATTTTGGATTTTGCTGGTGCATGTGTTTCAGTCAAGACGGATTTTGGATTGAGAAGAAAATGCTCCTCGTCCCCCCGTCTCCTCGTCTCCCCGTCTCCCTGTTAAAATAAAACTAGAAGTTAAAAAATTAACTTGCTACTAAAACTTGTCCTAATTTGAGGTAAATATTAATTGTCTAAACAAGATTTGATTGAAATGGAGGGCACGGTCACAGAGTCCTTGCCTAATGCCATGTTTCGAGTCGATCTAGATAATGGGTTTAATGTTTTAGCCCACATCTCTGGTAAAATTCGTCGCAACTATATTAAAATTCTTCCTGGCGATCGAGTCAAGGTAGAACTGACCCCTTACGATCTGAGTAAAGGGCGGATTACCTACCGACTGCGTAATAAAAAATAGTTATATTTTCCGCCCCATCCCCTCAGTTTTAGTCCTTTCGCCATCTGGTGGATCGTCTCCAGCAAAATTGTCGTGCGATCGCTACTGACAATTATGTGAAAAATGTTATAATATTAAGCTTGCAGTGTTGACCAAATTGGCATGAAAGTCCGAGCGTCTGTCAAAAAAATTTGTGAAAAGTGCCGCGTCATTCGTCGGCGCGGTCGGGTCATGGTCATTTGTGCCAACCCGAAACATAAACAACGTCAAGGTTAGATGGCTAGTCCAAGTTGCTAGTTAGTCATTGATACCAAGCGTAGATTCGTAGATTAAATGGCGATCGAATGGAAACAATGGCATGGGCGAGTTGCATTAGTCCCAGGCCAAACCTTTTCAGTCCCTCGATCGTCCCTAGAGCAAAGTAAATTGGAGAAACAAGTGTGGCACGGATAGCAGGTGTAGACCTCCCCCGCGACAAACGCGTGGAGATAGGTCTGACATACATCTTTGGGATCGGTTTAACCCGAGCTAAAGAAGTATTAGCAAAGACGGGTGTAAATCCGGATACGCGCGTAAAAGATCTCTCAGAAGCTGATGTCGCTCTCCTGCGGGAGCGCGTCGAAGGCGACTATCAGATCGAAGGCGACTTACGCCGCTGGGAATCGATGAACATCAAGCGATTGATCGATATCGGCTCCTATCGGGGACGCAGACACCGCATGGGCTTGCCCGTTCGCGGTCAACGCACGCGTACCAATGCGCGGACTCGTCGCGGTCGTCGCGCTACCGTCGCTGGGAAGAAAAAAGCTCCCGGTAAGAAATAACATGGTTCGATGGTTGTGGCAACCTAGCAATAGCCAATTGGCGATTAGTAACTCCCGATCTTCTCTATCAGATTTAATGATAGCTAGTCGGCTGGTTGCTCCTCGCCAATTAGCGTGTCTATAACTCTTGCCATAACTGAATATTGGCGCATCTGGCAACTGAAAGAATCAGCGGACGATTATACTACCGGACGCAGCTTCGATCCAGCCAATCGCTCGTTGACACATCGAATTCGACCGCAGTGGATATAAACATCGATCGATCCATTGATATTTTCTAAATACGATGGAACGCCGATGGCGATCCCAACAGACCGCAGTGGATTAACATCGATCACCTCATTGATATTTTCTAAACATAGACCGACATGGCTCGACAACCTAGTAAAAAGACTGGCCCCAAAAAGCAGAAGCGCAACGTTCCGAACGGAGTAGCTTACATCCAGTCCACATTCAACAACACGATCGTCACTATTTCTGACGCCAATGGCGATTGTATCTCCTGGGCTTCTAGTGGCTCTAGCGGATTCAAAGGCGCGAAAAAAGGTACTCCCTTTGCCGCTCAGACAGCCGCAGAAAGTGCTGGCAAACGGGCGATGGATCAAGGAATGCGGCAGCTTGAAGTGATGGTCAGCGGGCCTGGAGCGGGTCGTGAGACTGCGATTCGTGCGCTCCAAGGTGCAGGGTTAGAAATTACCCTAATCCGCGATGTCACTCCAATTCCTCACAATGGCTGCCGTCCTCCAAAACGGCGCAGAGTTTAGATACAATTTGGGATTTGTAGGCGCGACTGTAGCCATTGCTACTAATCGTACTTACGAATTGGAAATTGTTAGGTTAGAAAGAGATAGTATCGCTGCAAGGCGATCGTCTGTAAAAAGTTTAAATGTAAGTACAAACTGGGTAGGGAGGTCACTCTGTGGCGCAGTTTCAGATCGAGTGTGTCGAGTCTAAGACCGAGTCAAATCAAAGTCAATATAGTAAGTTTATTCTAGAACCGCTCGATCGCGGGCAAGGTACCACGATCGGTAACTCGCTCCGGCGGGTATTGCTGTCCAACTTAGAAGGGACATGCATTACAGCGGTTAGAGTAGCTGGATTAATTAGAGACGAAAAAACTGGCGTCAAACCCGGTACGGTCAATCACGAGTTTGCTACCTTAGTCGGCGTCCGGCAGGATGTGTTAGAACTCCTGCTGAACATGAAAGAGGTCAAGCTCAAAAGTTACACCTCGCAGCCGCAAATTGGTCGCTTGAATGTAACTGGGCCTGCTGAAGTGACAACTGCCGATTTTGAGTTGCCTTCTGAAGTAGAAGTTGTCGATCCCAACCAATATGTAGCTACCGTCGCTGAGGGTGGCAAATTGGAAATGGAATTTCGGATCGAGCGCGGCAAAGGCTATCGCTCCGTAGACAAGTTCCGCGAACAAGGTCTAGCAATGGATTTACTCCAAATCGATGCTGTCTTTATGCCTGTAACTCAGGTTAACTACAGTACCGAAGATGTGCGGATCGATGGCGCAGTCGAAAAGGATCGACTGATCCTCGAAATCTGGACTAATGGTAGCCTGACACCTCAAGAAGCATTGAGCGAATCTGCCAAAATTTTGGTCGATCTACTCAATCCGCTCAAGGACATCAGCTTGGAATCTTTCCAACCAGAATATCCAGACGAAGAAGATCCCTCCAACCAAATTCCGATCGAAGAGTTAAATCTCTCTGTTAGAGCCTACAACTGCTTAAAACGCGCGCAAATTAACTCAGTCTCCGATTTAATGGGTTACACCCAAGAAGACCTCTTAGAAATTAAGAACTTCGGCCTCAAGTCGGCAGAGGAGGTGATAGAAGCACTGGAAAAGCGATTGGGGATCAAACTACCCCACGATAAATCAGTAAAAGTCTGAGGCATCGGGGGCACAGGACTAGCAACTCGGCAGAATGTTCGTCTCGATCCAATACTGTTCGGTTAGACAATTAGACAGCAGTTTCAACCGCTGTTAAGGTTGCAAAGTCCGCCTACGCGGACTAAAACTCAAGCAAATAGTCGCTTAACCAAACTGCATTGCATCTCGATCGAGACCATTTTACCTAGATTGCTCTTCCCACTCTTGTCCCAAGGTAGTGCGATCTCAACCACAAGTTCACACCAAATTAAAATTAAGGAAAAATACAATGCGTCATCGCTGCCGCGTGCCCAAACTGGGCAAGCCAGCCGACCAACGGAAAGCCCTGTTACGGTCTTTGACGACCGAACTAATCCGCCACGGTCGCATCACAACCACTCTGGTCAAGGCCAAAGCCATGCGTCCAGAAGTTGAGAAAATGGTTACCCTCGCCAAATCTGGCACTCTTGCCGCTCGTCGTCAAGCTCTAGGTTATATCTACGACCAAAACCTGGTCCACGCTTTATTTGAAGAAGCCCCCGAACGTTATGGTAACCGCCAAGGTGGTTACACTCGCGTCGTCCGCACGGTACCGCGTCGCGGTGACAATGCAGAAATGGCCATCATCGAAATGATGTAGAGTCGAGCTTGAGTAAATCGCTACCTGTTATTTGTGATTCAATGGCTGCAAAAAACCACAAACTCATAACTAACAGTAAACCCCAGCGCATTGCTCTAGTCATTCAATACTCAGGTACCCACCTGTATGGCTGGCAAAAGCAACCTCAAGGACGTACCGTTCAGTCGGAAATCGAACGGGCGATCGATAATGCCATTAGGCGACCCGTCAGCATCTATGGTGCCGGACGTACCGATAGCGGCGTTCATGCGGCAGCTCAAGTCGCTCACTTCGACAATCCGAGCGTGATTCCCGCCAATAGTTGGGCCGCAGTCCTCAACTCGCGGTTGCCCGATGATATTGTCATCCGTGCTTCTGCTCCAGTTGACGATCGTTGGCACGCGCGCTTCTCCGCTAGTTACCGACGGTATCGATATACCATCTATACGGCAGCACAACCCAACTTGTTCGTGCGACCCTATAGTTGGCATTATTATCAACAACCGCTGGTTATCGAGCGAATGCAAGCGGCTGTAGCCCCAATGCTGGGAACCCATCATCTAGCGGCATTCCATCGGACGGATTCGGGTCGATCGCATTCTTGGGTGGATATTCAGGATGTCAGTTGTCACCAGTCGGGAGACTTCGTTCAGATCGAAATTCAAGCCAATGGATTTTTGTATGGAATGGTACGCCTGTTGGTCGGACTGCTGATTCAAGTCGGAAATGGCGATTTATCGATCGCTGAATTCACTAAAATCTGGCAAACCGAACAACGCTCGCAAGTCAGACATTCCGCCCCTGCGAAGGGTTTATGTTTGCTGCGAGTCGGGTATCCAGATTTTCCCTTCCCTAAGTCAGTCTGGTACGATACCCAACCGCAATTTTTATTGCCGACAACTTAGGGATACTCACATCTTGTAACAATGCATACAGACTAGTACAAACATAGATCTGAGGGTACCCACAAGGGGCACCCCTACAGATTAATTGTGTAGGGGTGACCCTTGTGGGTACCCTGGGTCTAAACTAAGCACTGGTATGTTTAAACTGGTGCAAGACGTGAGGATATTTATAAGTGTTGGGTTTGGCGATCGCTACCCAACTGCAATTCTCACTAGTCATAGCTACTCACTCATCGCTGTTGGGTGTCGCTATGCTCCCAACCTACAACTGATACTAAGATCGTGGAAAAAACCTACTTACCACCAACTAATAATACTGCTGATGCCAAGTGGTACATCATCGATGCTGCCGACCAACGCCTCGGTCGTCTAGCTAGCCAAATCGCCATGGTACTGCGGGGGAAAAATAAGCCCACCTTTACTCCCCACATCGACACTGGAGACTTCGTAATTGTCATCAACGCTGAAAAAGTTGTTGTCACTGGTAAAAAAAGCACTCAGAAGATCTACAGAAGACACTCTGGTCGTCCCGGCGGGATGAAAACAGAAGTTTTCTCGAAATTGCAAGTGCGCATCCCAGAGCGGATTATCGAGCAAGCAGTTAAAGGGATGTTGCCTAAAAATTCAATGGGCAAACACCTATTCACCAAATTGAATGTCTATGCAGGTACCGCCCATCCTCATGCGGCACAACAACCTGAAGTTCTAGTCATCAATACTACTCCTGGAGCATAATTATGGAAGCAACTCAACAACGAGCGGTATATTGGGGTACGGGTCGCCGGAAATCCTCGATCGCCCGCGTCCGTCTCGTCCCTGGCACTGGTAAACTAGTAGTCAACGGCAGAACTGGCGAAGACTATTTCAACTTTCAAAGTGGCTACATCTCCGCAGCGAGATCGCCCCTAGAAACTCTTGGTTTAGAAAGCGAGTACGATATCCTGGTTAACGCTCATGGTGGCGGTCTAACCGGACAATCTGATGCTGTTAAACTGGGTGTAGCGCGCGCGTTGTGCGAACTCGATCCTAACAACCGCAAACCCCTGAAAGTTGAAGGTTATCTAACTCGCGACCCCCGTTGTGTCGAGCGGAAAAAATACGGTCTGCACAAAGCCCGCAAAGCTCCTCAATACTCGAAACGTTAAATCTCTTGTTGCTTGTTGTTTATTGCTAGTTAGTCTCACGCAATTAAATAAACAACAATCAGCAAAAGATCGAAAGATCGTCGGTTTCTAAACGAACAGTTATTTAGAGCTTAAATTTACTTGTATTTAGTGGTAGTTCTAAAAACTTCCCTAACACCTAACACCTAATACCTACCCCCTAATTCAGATGGCAAAAGCTGATATTCATCCTACTTGGTACCCAGAAGCCAAAGTTTATTGCAACGGTGAAGTTGTAATGACTGTTGGTTCTACCCAACCAGAACTTCGCGTTGACGTTTGGTCTGGCAATCATCCCTTTTATACTGGCACTCAGAAGATTATCGATACCGAAGGTCGCGTCGATCGCTTCCTTAAAAAATACGGGATGTTGGATACTACTGCTCCCGCTCCTGAAGCTACCGAAGAAAAAAAATAGCTCGAATAATCTTAGAAACCTAGGGGTGCGATCGATCTGATTTCGCGCCTCTAGGTTTTTCGATTTTTAAAAAGTGGATGGAGTAATACCAAATCCGATGGTTTGCAAAGACTTCTCGTGCTAGTGGAATCCTTTGGCCCTCACCCCGCCAGATCCTGCGGCTCTGGCTCCCCTCTCCCAAGTTTGGGAGAGGGGTTGGGGGCGAGGGCGAGATTTTTACCAACCGGATTTAGTGTTACTTGGTGGGCTAAACGACAGACTCAAAATAGAGATGTAGTCAGATGAGCGCGACAACAGCAGAATTAGCACGACTAATCGAGAGGATGACACCGAATTCTACGGTGCTAGATCTGCGCGGCTATAAACTCGAAACTCTGCCAGAAAATATTGGCAATCTCACCCATTTAACCAAGCTCAATCTCAATGGTAATCGTCTCACCAGCTTGCCAGAGAGCATCGGCAATCTGACTAATTTAACCGAACTCTACCTCAACGGTCATAAGCTAACAAATCTACCCGAAAGTATCGGCAATCTTGTCAATTTAACTAGACTGGATTTGAATGGCGATCGTCTTAATGGCTTGCCAGAGAGCGTTGGCAATCTTACTAATTTAACCGCACTATATCTAGACGGTCATAAACTAAAAACCTTACCAGAAAGCATCGGCAATCTGACTAATTTGACAAAGTTGGCTTTGAATGGTGGTTTTCTACATTCTCTACCAGACAGCTTCGCCAATCTTATCAACTTAACAAAATTAAAACTCGGTAATAATCAGTTCGATCGCATACCAGATATCCTTTTTTGTCTACCCAGACTCAAGAAAATATATTTACGTGATAACCCTTTAAATGATATATCTAATCTAAAACATATTCCCAAGCTAAGTATTTTCAATTGCGGTTTACAATCAGAATTTAAGATATATAGAAAAATAGACACTACTCGAATTGATGCTGGAAATCAATATTTAGACTTTATCTTGTCAGATTTAGATAGTTTCACAAATGTAATTCATAGCAGTTATGGTTCGCGTTGTATTTATATAGATAAGGATGCTGCTCATGTATTCGTGCAAGAGACAATAGATGGCTTTTTATCCTATTTAAGTAAATTGCCGAAATTAAAACATTTCTCTTGGGGTGCAGGTATCTACCCACCATCCGTACACCCAATTGTAGATCCGAAAGATAAATGGAATTTGAGGTATGGTGAAGCAAGAATATATTTTTCTTCTTGGTTAAGCTCTGGTGACTTATCTATATCTGCTCAACACCTACAATACTTGCCAGATAGTTTATGTGGCTTGAAATGCCTAAAGTCTATACGATTTGGATTAAATTCTCTGACGGATTTATCTATTTTGAATCAATTACCAAATTTAAGTCGTGTTAACTTCCTTGAAACAGATCTACCACGTCGCTATTGGACTAAGTTGAGTGAATGGCAGCCAGAATGGTTGTTAGATGAAAACAATGCTGAAATCAGACGCAGGATCATCGATCTATTCGGCTATGAAAAAATCTGCGAAGTACTCAACGCAACAAAAATTGATACTTGGCGAGAATATATCTTATTGAAGATAGAAAATTCTCAGCCAGTTTTTGAACGAATAGGATTAACATGGCCTCCGAAACCCGTGGGTAAAGAACCGATCGCATTATTGAAGATGACTTGTCCGTCAACCGGACACGTTCATATGCTGAGGGTGCCGCCAGATATGACTAGTGCGGAAGAGGCGATCGTTTGGGTCAATCATGGCATTCATCCCGATCGATTTACCATCCAGACATAATGTCCACTCTAGCTTCAATACTGTAAATTATTTAACTACTATTATTAACTCATATGCGATTATTTATTCTTTATCATTTCTATCACTTCTAGCGACTTAACTATCGATGCTAACCATAATGTTGGGTTTCGCAAGGCTCAACTCAACCTACATCCTTTAAATTCTCTTTGGTGCGTTACGTTTGCGTGATAACACACCCTACCCTCTATTTTCTACCCCCTAGACTCATGGCAGAATCATATTTACTCGATAAACTCAAATCCGTCGAACAAACATTTCACGAACTCACCCGCAAACTCGGCGATCCAGATATTGCCAGAGATGCCAGTGAAATGCAACGGATCGGTAAAGCTCGCGCCGCACTCGAAGAAGTGGTCGAAACCTTCGATTTATGGAAACAAACTCAAGAAGATTTAATCGGAGCCAGACAAATTGTCAAAGAGTCGGGCAACGATCTCGAACTTCAAGAAATGGCATCTATAGAAGCAGGAGAACTCGAAGCTAAAAGCGACGAACTCGAACGCAAACTCAAAGTTTTACTATTACCAAAAGATCCTAACGATGATAAAAATATCATGTTAGAAATTCGCGCTGGTACTGGTGGCGACGAAGCGGGAATTTGGGCGGGAGACTTGGTGCGGATGTATTCCCGCTATGCGGAAACCCAACACTGGAAAGTTAAGCTAGTCAGCGAAACATTGGCAGAAATGGGCGGTTTTAAAGAAGCCGTCCTCGAAATCCAAGGCGAACAGGTATACAGTCAACTCAAGTTTGAAGCTGGTGTCCATCGCGTCCAGCGGGTACCGCTAACCGAATCTGGCGGACGCGTACACACATCCACCGCAACGGTGGCAATTATGCCCGAAGTCGATGAAGTCGAGATCTACATCGATCCTAAAGATATCGAAATGAGTACCGCTCGATCGGGTGGTGCTGGCGGACAAAACGTCAACAAGGTGGAAACGGCGGCGGATTTATTCCACAAACCGACGGGAATTCGGATCTTCTGTACCGAAGAACGTTCCCAACGGCAGAATAAAGAACGCGCGATGCAAATCTTACGGGCGAAGTTGTACGATATCAAACTGCGCGAGCAGCAAGAAGAAGTAACATCCCTTCGTCGCTCTCAAGTTGGAACGGGTTCTCGATCGGAAAAAATCCGTACTTACAACTATAAGGACAACCGCGCCACGGATCATCGCTTAGGCCAAAATTTCGGTCTGGAGCAGGTGTTATCTGGCGATCTGGAAAATGTCATCCAAAGTTGTATTTCGCAGGATCAACAGGAGCGTTTAGCCGAGTTAGCAGCCTCGACAGGTGGCTAATGAAGGATATTTGCTCCGTTCAGGCACCGCCCTGAACTATAAGTTCGGGCTAATAGCAAAAGTCCACTGAAGTGGACTGACGGAAATCTTTCAGTCCACTTCAGTGGACTTGAGCTATTAGCCCCTGCTTGGTGCAACACATGCGGAGGGAACCTCCGCGTGATTGCATCCGCAAATTCATTTGAGGGCGGTTCTCAAACGAAGCTAACAATGGTATATCGATCGCATTATTAAATATGCTAGATCCACATTCACTACAAAAATTGAGATCGATCGAGCAAAATTATGACGAACTTATAGCCAGACTCCAGTCGCCGATCGATCTCAGTTATGAAGATCTGCTACGAACACATCAATCTATTACCAATCTTGAAGAAACTGTAAATAAGTTTAGGAATTGGCAGAAAATTCAATTAGATTCGATCGAAATAGAACAAGTTTTTCGAGACTCGGAAATCGATCGCGAACTTTACGACCTGGCAAATATTGAAGTTTTGAGTCTTCAGCAAAAGAGCTTAGAATACGAACGCGAACTTAGAATCCTGTTGCTACCAAAAGATCCTCATGACGATCTGAACGTCATTATGTCAATGAGATCGATCTCTAAAAACTTATGAACATCATACGCGGCGATCTGATTGAATTAGCCAAAGCAGGCATCTTTGATGTCATCATTCATGGCTGCAATTGTCAATGTCGAATGGGGAGGGGAATTGCTTTAACCATCAAACAGCAGTTTCCTGAAGCCTACGCCGCAGATTGTCAGACAGAAATTGGCGATCGCAATAAGTTAGGCACTTTTACTTCTGTAGATATCGATAGAGATGGGTTTAATTTTACGATCGTCAATGGTTATACCCAATTTCATTGGCAAGGAGAGGGAGTTTTAGCCGATTATGATGCGATTAGATCGGTGTTTCGATCGGTCAAACAAAAATTTGCAGGTAAACGAATTGGGTACCCAAAAATTGGTGCGGGTTTGGCTAAAGGCGATTGGGAGATAATTGCTGCGATCGTCGAATCAGAATTAGCAGGCGAAAATCATACCTATGTGGAATTTGTGAGCCAGTAGTTGTAATCTTAAGGTCGCCCGAAAATTTGAGGTAGGGGTAATTCATGAATTACCCCTACCTCAAATTTTAGAGCGACCGCATTGTATGGCGCGATCGATATCCCGTTAACCCCGTTTCATTGCTCGATCCATATCGCGTTTATCGTCTCTCTTCTTGAGATCGTCGCGCTTGTCGTGGAGCTTCTTACCGCGAACTAATGCCATCGTTACCTTCACCTTGCCCCGCTTGAAATACATCTTCAACGGGACTAGAGTTAAACCCTGTTGCTCGACTTTGCCGATTAGCTTGCGGATTTCGGCTTTGTGCATCAGCAGTCTGCGGGTGCGTGTGGGTTCGTGATTGAAATATGCGCCCGTTGTATTGTGGGGCGAAACGTGGGCATTTAACAGCCAGATTTGTCCCTGGCGCAACAAGCCATAGCCATCCCGCAGGTTTGCTTTACCCGCACGAATAGATTTTACCTCTGTCCCTAGTAATTCGATCCCCGCTTCGTAGGTTTCGAGGATTTCGTACAGAAACCGGGCTTGCCGATTGTCGGCAACAATTTTGATACTGTCTGATTTTTCTTTCTCGCTCATACTTATATTTTACATCGACCAGCGCGAGTGGATCGAGTACCCTAATCTGAATATTTCTAGTTACACCTAGATTTTTAGTACCAAAAAAATATAACTTTATCTAAAGATATGGACTATTTTGTGAAATTTGGTATAGTTAGTTCCATTCGATCGAAATCGATCTTCTCCTGCTAAATACTGGATACGAGCATTAATTTATACCAGTACATTGGTAGGCTCAACTCATTCCACAATCTGTTAAAACAACGGAGATCGGCAGAACTTAACTGGTGGAAGTCTTTGGAGATCGAAGGTGTTCGGTCGGGATCGGTTTCGGTCTTTCTCGGCGGACGAGATTATACAGGTTCTAGGTTCGAGCGGTTGCGCTAAGGAATTTAGATCGGAAATAAACAATGTATTGGTATATGATAACGCCTGTTGCTACGACCCGCTCGATCGGGCTGGTGAGGAAATATTATGGGTAATTCTATCGATCTTAGCGGTCGTCCGGTTCATTTTATCGGGATTGGGGGGATTGGCATGTCAGGACTGGCATACGTTCTAGCCAGACGTGGACTGCCTGTTTCGGGTTCGGATCTGCGATCGACTAACATCACTCAGAAGTTGGCAGCAGAAGGGGCGCACATTTTTTTAACTCAGGAAGCTAGTAATTTAGAATTTTTCGATCGCCATCCATCGGGACAAACGCCGCAGATCGTTTGTTCGACGGCGATTGGCAAGTCAAATGGCGAACTTAATGCCGCACTCGAACGCGGATGTCCGATCTTTCATCGATCGGATGTATTAGCAGCATTGATCGGTGAATATTCGAGTATTGGAGTCGCGGGTACTCATGGCAAAACAACTACCAGCAGCATGATTGGCTATCTCCTCGTCGCGGCTGGTGTCGATCCGACAATCGTCGTCGGTGGTGAGGTTACGGCTTGGGATGGCAATGCCAGAATCGGAAAGAGTGAATATTTTGTCGCTGAGGTCGATGAGTCTGACGGCTCTTTGGTCAAACATCATCCCAAGATTGGTGTAATTACCAATATCGAGCTGGATCATACCGACCATTATAAGAGTTTAGAGCAGACGATCGAGACCTTCACCAAATTCAGTAACCAATGCCAGATCGTCATCGGCTCGGTAGATTGCCAAATTGTGCGCGATCGAATCAAGCCGATGATTTCTTATAGCAGCGAACCAGGGCGGGTAGCGGATTATACTGCCGACAATATTCAGTATCATTCTGCCGGAACTTCTGCCCAAATATATGAATATGACAAATTATTGGGCACTCTAAAGTTAGGGGTTTTAGGCAACCATAACTTGAGTAATGCACTAGCGACGATCGCCGTCGGTCGGAAGATTGGTTTAGATTTTGAATCGATCGCGTCTGGGTTGGCTACTTTTAATGGGGCCAAACGACGTTTTGAACTTAAAGGATACCAGAATGATATTACCTTTATCGATGACTACGCTCACCATCCCAGTGAGATCCTCGTCACACTCAATGCCGCGCGACTGCGCGTTGGTGCCGAGCGTCGAGTGGTAGCAATCTTCCAACCGCATCGCTACAGCCGTACCTTAGAATTTTTAGCAGAGTTTGCCCAATCTTTTAAAGATGCAGATGTAGTTGTGATTACCGATATTTATAGTGCGGGAGAGGAAAATACTGGAGCCATTAGTGGCGAGAAAGTAGTTACCGAAATCGGTCGTTATCACGATCGGGTTTGCTATCAACCAAATCTCGAAGCTGTATCGCAATTTCTCACGCAGAATCTCCAGCAGGGTGACATTTGCTTGTTCCTAGGTGCGGGGAATCTCAACCAAATTATCCCTGGGATCGTAGATTTTTACCAGGCTAAGGCGCGGGACGCACATCTTACCACTATCGCTCTATCTTAGAGATTTAGTGTATTATCAGTGTTAATTTATCTGCAAACTTAGCAATTATGCAATTGTAAATGTAGCTTATGGTTCTAACAACTCGCTCGCTCTGAATTCTAACGTTTGAGACTGCTGCGCTTGAGACTAACCCCCGATTTCAACCACCTACCTTACTTTTCCACCATGACACTTTCCAAAGATCTTTCGAGCAGCATCAGTGCCAAAAAATTGCCCATTGTCAATACGCAAGCTCAGCAGTCAGTGGAAATCGCTACCAATACTGATGATGATTTAGAAATTCCAACTAGTTGCTCGATAATTCGAGCGGATGTATCTCTCAAGGGTTTAACAACTTGGAAAGTCGGTGGATTAGCTCAATGGTATCTCGAACCTCGCACGGTAGAGGAGACACAGCAGGGGTTGGCTTGGGCTAAACAAAAGGAGTTGGCGATTACAATTATTGGAGCCGGATCTAATTTACTAATTAGCGATCGCGGTTTGCAGGGTTTAGTCATTTGCACTCGCCATCTGCGGCATGTGAATACTCAGCTCGACAGCGAGACGCAAACGATCGTCGCAGATGCGGGTAAAATGGTCGCTAGCCTCTCTTGGCAAGCTGCACGCAGGGGGTGGGGTGGCATGGAGTGGGCAGCCGGGATTCCAGGCACTGTCGGCGGTGCCGTGGTAATGAATGCTGGCGCACATGGGCACAGTACCCAAGAGATTTTAGTCAGTGCTGAAGTACTCAACCTCGATGGCACGATCTCTACATTGAGCGCAGCCGACTTAAATTACAGCTATCGCACTTCCAGTCTTCAATGTGACTCTAGAATCGTCTTAAGTGCAAAATTCCAACTCCAAGCAGCCGGAGATCCCGAAGAAGTCAAAGCGCGCACTTTCCGCGATCTCGAAAAACGTCATAGCAAGCAACCATACGATCGTCCGAGCTGTGGTAGTGTTTTCCGCAATCCCAGCCCCCTGTATGCCGCAGCTTTAATTGAAGACTTAGGATTAAAAGGATACCGTATCGGCGATGCCGAAGTATCCAGGCTGCACGCTAACTTTATTATCAATCGCAAAGATGCCACAGCCAGCGATATCCGCGCACTAATTTATTACGTTCAACGCCAAGTCAACGCCCGACACGGGATCGAACTGGAACCAGAAGTTAAAATGTTGGGAGAATTTTAGGCTTTAGGCTTTAGGTTTTATTAGGGTGGGCATTGCCCACCAGCTAGGTTTTAGCCATTATTTATTTAATAAACATTTGCACCCACCTAATTATCGCGATCGCTAACCTGGATTTGGGTAAAATGAGTAAAGTAGGCTAGGCTGTATGAGAAATTTCTTTACCTAAAGCCTAAAGCCTAACCCCTAATTTAGAAACTGACGGATACCCTCACCCCCGAACTCCCTGACTCCAGTAAGATGGGATATTGTTTAGATGGACTAAAGATTAAAGATTATGACTAAAGGACAAGGATTTGGTGGCTTCGGTCTTGGTA
The DNA here is from genome assembly GCF_000317145.1 of Chamaesiphon minutus PCC 6605. Lineage (GTDB taxonomy): Bacteria > Cyanobacteriota > Cyanobacteriia > Cyanobacteriales > Chamaesiphonaceae > Chamaesiphon > Chamaesiphon minutus. The sequence goes on from NC_019697.1 coordinate 5,008,774, forward strand.
AGATGAAAGAGCTTGCCGATGCATTTAAAAAAGCCCAACAAGTACAAGAAGACGCGAAAAAGCTCCAAGAGGAATTGGAGCAAATGGAAATTGAAGGACAAGCAGGCGATGTGACTGTGACTTTGAGCGGGAACCAAGAACCACGCAGAGTGAATATCGGTGCCGATGCTGCTGCCAAAAGCCCAGAAGAACTCTCGCAACTAGTTCTAGATGCCATGATGGATGCTTATGACAAATCCACCGCTACCATGCGCGAACGGATGGAACAACTCACCAGCGGATTAAATATTCCTGGATTGTAACCTCGATCGCCAGTGAGTGATGGATGAGAGGGGATAGATAATATGGGTATTGCTGGGCTAGATGAAGTCAGTAATACCCATCTTTAGTTGATAGTTGATAGTTAATAGTTGATAGTTGATATAGGAAGCAAGCGTCCCCCCATCCCCCGTCCCCTCCTGAATGGATTCTGCCGAACAAAAGTATCGTCGCATCAGAACCGAGCTACAAATAGGTGTTTTCGCCCTAGCATTAGTATTTATTGCTGGTACGCTTTGGTATAGTCTCATTGAAGGCTGGCACTGGCTAGATGCAGTCTATATGACCACCATTACCCTCACGACAGTAGGATATGGCGAGACTAATCCACTGGGATCTCGGGGGCGGATCTTCACCATTGTCCTAATTTTGGCAGGAGTGTTGACTATCGGTTATATCGTCAATCGGTTTACCGAAGCGATCGTCGAAGGCTATTTTATCGAAGGTAGAATACTCAAGCAACAACGAAAATTCGTGGATTCTTTAGTAGAACATTTTATCATCTGTGGTTTTGGCAGAATCGGGCGGCAAATTGCCACCGAATTTGCCGCAGAAGGGACAAAATTTGTTATTGTTGATGCTAACAGCGAACAAGTCAGAATAGCGCAGTCAGAGGGGTACAATGCGATTCAAGCAGATGCGACTCTAGATGAAACACTACTGAAGATGCGAGTTCGACAAGCGACTTGTCTGGTGGCGGCTCTGCCTTCTGATGCCGAAAATCTCTATATCATCCTATCTGCCAAAACTCTTAATCCCAACATTCGTGCCATTGCCAGAGCGAGCAACGAAGAAGCCGTGCTGAAGCTCCAGCGAGCAGGTGCAGATAAAGTAATCTCTCCATATATTACTGGTGCCAGACGAATGGCTGCTGCGGCTCTACGCCCCCAGGTGATGGATTTTATGGATGGGATTGTGGATAGCGATCGCTCGTTTTATATGGAAGAATTTTTAATCGATGCCCAAACTTGTCCGGTAGCTGGTTTATCGCTCCGTGAGGCGAGATTGCGCTCTCAATCTGGTTCGTTGGTATTGGCAGTCAGACGGCAGAATGGTACGCTGATTGTCGGCCCTACCGGAGAGACAATAATTATGGGTGACGATATGTTGATTTGTATGGGTACGGCAGATCAATTGCGGGTATTGAATCAAATTTTAGATCCGCTGACTTCGGCAAGCGATCGAGGTTCTCTTAATAATAATTGATAATTGTATTTTGAGGATGAGAGACATAAGCCGCCGCTCGAATCCGATTTATCAAGACTTGCTGCGCTGGGTGTGAGTTCACGATCGATAAAAGCTTAAAAATCAAAATAAATAAATCCTAAGCTCTCGGTTGGCGATAATAACCATACAACATATAAACATAGCGGAATTAAAAATAACTTTACAGGCCAATTTAGACTTACTTTTAACGATCGATCGAATCCATAAGTGACGAGTATAGCAGTCGTAATTCCTACTAAAATTAACAAAACCTGACTATCTGCCAAATGTAGATTTTCGACATAAATTTTATTAACAAACTGAGCGTCGCGCGGATGACCCCATAAACGAGCAAATACGAGATTGGACTGTTGGGTATTTGGCAATCTAAACCAAATCCAAGTTACAAACACTAATAATTGAGTCAACAACCAACCGGATAAATGTCCCAACCAACTGCTCCAAAATTTGGTAAGTGCATCGATTCTTTGTGAAAGGGCGTGCGTCAGGCGATGGACGACTAACGCGATACCGTGGATGACTCCCCACACGATATATCCCCAGTCAGCACCATGCCAAATCCCCGAAATTAACATCAGTGTAAACAGATTTAGGCAAGTGCGGAATAGCCCTAAGTACGAACCACCCAAGGGAATATAAATATAGTCGCGCAACCAATTTCCCAAACTGATATGCCACCGTCGCCAGAAATCAGCAATACTGACGCTCATATAGGGAAAGTTAAAGTTAGTGGGGAGATTAATTCCAAATAAAATAGACGTCCCCATGACGATATCTACATAGCCGCTAAAATCTAGATAGATCTGTAAACCGTAAGCAAAAATTGCCAGCCACAAATCGATACTACCCGCTCGATCGATTGTATTGGGATCGAAAATTAATCTGACGATTACTGCTAAATTATCCGCAATTAAGGTCTTTTTAAGCGCACCGCTCGCAATCAGCCATCCTGCTTCAGCTAACCGTTCGATTGACGGAAATTGTAAATTATTGAGTTGGGGTGCAAATTGATGGTAGTGAGTAATCGGCCCCGATACTAATTTAGGAAAAAATGATTTGTAGGCAGCATATTTTAGTAAATTTCCTGTCGCTGGACTACCTTTATACACATCGATCAGATATGCCGCAGATTCAAAACTCAGAAAGGAAATTCCTAGTGGTGGTAAAAAATTTATTTTCATCCACATTGCTAGCGGTTGAAGCTCTAATGGATTTATTGGAGCCGCGAGCGTCAATAAAAATGGGATATATTTTGCGGCAATTAGTAATAGAATATTGAATGATATACCAACTATCAATAATTGTCGTCGCTGCTTTTTTCCTCTCGGCAGCCACCGCTGAAAGTAGTCTTCATCGAGCCAGCTTTGAATGTCTTTGTACTCAATAATTTGACTGTCTAACAAAATTTTCCCGATCCAGTAATTTACCAATATCATCGTTAAAATGACTGGAAAATATTGAATTTGCAAGAAAGAAATATAAAAGAAGATACTAGAAATTACGATTACCCACAATTTCTGATTTTGGGTCCTCGCTATCCCCCAATAACAAAACAAAGTTATCGATAAGAAGATAGCATAGTTAGAGGATATAAATTTCATGTGCGGTAATACTTAAAAGTTGAAATACTCACGTCGCTCTCTTATTAAGTAGATAGATACAATTATTTGTAAATAGATTATTCATGAAATCTAGATGGGGAGCACAGATCGCCCTACTTTCGTACTTACGGAAACATCGATGTTAGGTATTGCCCATCCTACTTTCTTTTTTGCTCTACCTTCTGCCCTCTATCTTCTGTGCTCTACCCTCTACCATTTAATTCCTTTAGCTGTGGCTAAATGCTTACTGACTTCGATCGCGCCAAATTTATTGAGATGGCTGGGGTCGGAAAAGCGAGCGTATTTTTTGCTCGAGAAATCGGCCATATCGATAAACGTAAGTTTGCCATCGGCCATCAATTGTTGCATATATTGTTGAAAACTAGTTTCGTACTGACGGCGAACTTTATCTAGATAGAGATCTGATAATGGCATATTTACAAATACTAAGGGCACTTTGGATGCTGCTAATAACTCAATCGTTTGGTGCAAGGCTCGATCCTGATTTCCGTGCAATTGAAAGTTGAGATAATCACCATCGTTGTCGCCAGTTACTTTGGTATATTTCTGATAATAGGTATCTGGGTCGAATTGCAAATCGAGCGGTAAAAAGCCGTCAAAATCGATATCTCGCTCGTTAATCATCGTCGCCAGATCGACATCATTGAGAGCGTCTCGATCGGTAAGCTGTTCGATCTCTGGGACTGTAGCACGCAGCCAATTTTTGAGAGTATCGCGCCGATTGTATGCCAAAGAAACAGATGCCAAGCGGCGATCGATGGCCGTATCGATCGCTTGATAAGTAGTTTGAAAAGCCGATTGTGCTTGAAAAAGTGTGGAAGTATTATTTTTAAAACCTAACATCCGCGCCAATTGGCGATAGCGATCGGATGTGGCGATCGTTTCATAAGTGCGATCGGTGCGCCCGCTATTAAATGCTCTGGCTCCATCTGCCCAGATTACTAATTTTGGTAACTGTTGGGGTGTCAATAATTGACGCAAAATTGTATCGACGACTTGTGCGGTTGCGCCATTAATACCAAAGTTATAAATCTGGAGATTGGGACGATTGGTAAAGAAGCTACGACGCAATACTTGCGGATCGATGCCGCGCATTGCCCGCGAACTACCGACGATCAAGACATCGGGTACGCCATGTTGCAAGCAGCGTAATTGATATTGAGCGAGTTTTTGTTCGAGTAGCGGGTTATTAAATGATAGTTGAGGGCTAGCCACTACCGCATCTGCCACAATCTGGCGGCTTTTCATGACAGATTCGATCGCCATATTACTGGCAATCGTGCATCCTAAGCCAGCTATAAATAACAATAGCGATGGTTGCCACTGGAAGCGTGGTTGATAAGCTAGTTGACTGGTGCTGTCGATGGTAAGCTGTGGTTTCCAGATCCCCGTTTTTACCAAATATTTACTAATTCTTTCTGATAAACCGACTTTCGGCAGTAATGGCGTGGGGATGAATTGACGTTCGAGTACTACTGGCGGCAATTCTAATGGTAATAGATTGAAATCTACCCCATAAGTCCATTGCGAAATTGAGTATCCTGAAATCCGTCCGTGAACGCGGACCCCTTTAATTCCCGGCAATGCCAATTGCTGCAATACTTTAACGACAGTGGTTGCTACTTGACTCTGAATCGGGCAGATGGGAGCTTCGCTCATAACGTGGAGCAGATGATGGCGATGCAGCAGGGATAAACTAACACCACCGATATCCAAAAACCTTTCTAAATCGGGATTGAGCAATCGTTCCAAAATAAAAGTTAGGGCATCTTCGTCGCCGCGACTGGCTAATATTATCGGTGTCAGCGAAAATTTCGGATCGCCTAAAGCAGGTAAATCGAGCCAATGGATCCAGACTGGTGGCGATTCAATTTGCCCGCCAAGTTCCGGCTGCAATTGGACACCATAAATTGTCGCACCTTGAATCCCTTGCGGAGTCAGTGAAATGAGTAACGGCGCGATTGCATCCAGCACGATTTTTTTAGCAGGAAATTTGCCATCGCGCTCGTGTTTGAGGGTACAAAAAATCTGTAAGGTGAGATTTTTGAGGACGGTACTAATTTGGATGTCTGCTGATGCGAGCGCGACATTAAGTAACTGGGTTATTGCTTGTACGTCGCCCCAGCGCGCCCAACGGCTGAGTTTAGTGGCAGGTGGTGTCAGATCGACTCTCAGTCGCCAGTCGGCAAGTTGAGTACTCGTAGGTGCGGACTGGAGAGCCGAAAATCGCGAATATTGAATGATTGCCTCTTGGAAACCTTGAAGCTCGATGCCGCGCAGTGCCCTCGCTAGTGGCTCGGCAATGAGTTGGGAGTCCAAACTAGTTGGGGAGAAACATACTATTAATAGTCGATATTCTAGAGCTTGGAAGCACAGATCTGGCGACTGTAAAATGGTGTGCTCTTGACTATCGCTAGATGCCGCTGCTGACATCGGCACCAGACTTTGGATCGAAAACTTAAATTTGACACCCAGCGGACTGAGAATCTGCGTCAGCGATCGAAAAATGAGCTGATTTGTCGCGGTTGAGTCTGGTGGAGAGATCTCGAATGGCTGTGTTTGACTGCTCTCAAGCGGCGAATCGAAGCCAATTAATGGTGATGATAGATCGTAGCGATCTGGTTCGAGGTAAGTAGGTTCGGTCAAGATTTCACCTAAACAACATCTAGCAATTGAGGCGGCAATTTCCGCGCAGGTTGGCGATCGTTCCTAATGTTGCCAATCTCCCATGGTGTACTTCTCCAGCCGATCGCGAAAGGGCAGAGTTGGGATGGCTCGTAGGAATGAAAGATTCGGACTCTTTAGCGATCGAGATTAGTATAACTGTCAAGCGACCCGATCGTTCCTTATCATATCGATCGGTCAGTCGATTTGTGTAGATCTATAAATGCCGAATTTACGCTCACTCGAAATCACTTATTGAGAATTATTAGCAGTTTTATCGATATTTTTTCGGGCCAAAAATCGCCACCGAATTATGGGCATAATAAACCGAACGCGCGGGGATGAGATGACATGTCACGAGAACGTATTTATTGGTTGGCTTGGTCGCTAGTTGCTGGAGTCGGGCCAATTTTATTAGAGCGAATTCGCCAGCAGTTTGGCAATCTAGAAACTGCTTGGCGTGTTGATGCCGATGCCTTGCTCGCACTCGATGGCGTGGGCGAACAATCAGTGAATAAGATCGTTGCAGCACGCGATCGCATCGATCCCGACCAGTTATTCACCAAACATGCGATCGCCAATCCCCATTGGTGGACGCGAATCGATCCCGATTATCCGCGTTTACTGGGCGAAATTCCATCCGCACCGAGTGTTTTATACTATCGGGGGCAAGTATCGCTAGCAGAAAATCGCGGTGAAGTACCGACTGTCGGCATCGTTGGTACTCGCGATCCGTCCGATTATGGCAAACGCTGGGCGCGAAAAATTAGCGCGCTGCTAGCGAGTAAAGGATTTACGATCGTCTCTGGATTGGCACAGGGCATCGATACCGAAGCACATACTGCCTGTTTGGAAGCTGGCGGACGGACGATTGCCGTCGTCGGCACTGGACTCGATATCGTCTACCCGTCGCGCAACCAAGCTCTCGCCGCCCAAATCGAACGCGAGGGTTTAATTGTCAGCGAGTATACCGCCAATACACCACCCGATCGCGGTCATTTTCCCGCCCGCAATCGGATTATTGCCGGATTGAGTCGCGTGACGATCGTGATTGAGGCTCCAACGCGATCTGGGGCCTTAATTACCGCCCACCAAGCCAATGATTTCGGACGCGATGTCTACGTCCTTCCTGGCTCGATCGACAACCCAAAGGCCATTGGGTGCCTGGAGCTACTCAGTCGCGGCGCACAGCCCATTCTCGGCCTCGATCCGTTGCTAGAATTACTTGCGACCATCCCTCAGCTCGGCACCACCGAACAACTCCAATTATCTTTCGATCGTCCGAGCGCGACAGGTTCGCACGATACTACTGCAACTTCCGCCGCACCGAATGTACCAGGAGATCTCCAGCCAGTTTGGTCGCATGTTAGTAGCGACCCGACTAATTTTGATGAGATTGTCTTGAAGTCACAACTGCCTGTTGCGAGTGTTTCGAGTATGCTTATTCAGCTAGAGTTACTCGGTTTAGTTACACAATTACCAGGAATGAGATATCAACGCTAATTGCGCATCATTATCAGTGCAATCGTGGATAGTGCGTACAACTACCGGATCGGTCGATCGATAGATTTAGATAATGATAATATTAGTTAACATGTTGTTAAATACTGGAATCGCTACTATTTCCAGCGATTGGATAATTGTGTTAGAAAATAAAGTACCTATTAGCTACTATTAGTAGTTTGAAAGCGGAAAATATTGCAATTTATACATGCGTAAATGTTACCGAGCGTGTAAACTGGGAACAGAAATCGCTTGGCCAAGGTCAATTCAAATCATCAATTGAGAATATCGTCAACTGAAATTTCAATGAAGCATATACATCCAAGCTAAAATTTATTGAAACCAGCAATATTCATGAATATTTTACTGACAAGTGTAGGCCGCAGAGTTGAGCTACTAAAAGCATTTCGCCAGTCGATGTACAGATCGAACATTCCAGGCAAAATCGTCACTGCCGATCTCAAAAAGACAGCTCCAGCCTCATTTTTGGCAGATGTAGCAGAGCTAGTACCGCGTATAGATGCGCCGGATTATATCGAACGGGTGCTCGAAATATGTAATTTACATCAGATCGATCTGTTGATCCCATTAATTGACACCGAATTACATTTGCTATCGCTTCACAAGCAAAAATTTAACGAACGGGGAACCCGATTGTTGATTTCATCGGCAAAGGCCAACGAGATTTGTTATAGCAAGAAGCAAACAGGGAGCTTTTTCAAACAAGCAGGGGTGAAAACACCTAAAATCTACGAACTCGGCGAAGTAACCGATCGAGATTTTCCTTTGATAGTCAAGCCAGATACTGGCAGTTCTAGCGTCGGAGTGTATTATGTAAAGAATCGCTCGGAGCTAAACTTTTTCACTAACTATGTCCAGGATGCGATAATTCAAGAAGCAATTGTCGGTGAAGAATATACAATTGATGTATTACTTGACTTCAACGGCAATGTCATTTCGATCGTCCCGCGCCTGAGAATCGAAACTAGAGCGGGAGAAATTAGTAAGGGCATCACTATCAAAAATCCGCGTTTGATTGCCGCCGCCAAAAAAGTGGTTGAAGCTTTACCAGGTGCGATCGGTTGTATTACAGTCCAGTGCTTTTTGCAGCCAGATGGCGAGATCGTATTTATCGAAATCAACCCTCGGTTTGGCGGCGGTTATCCCTTGTCTTATCGAGCTGGTGCAGACTTTCCCAGTTGGTTGATGCAGCTATGCGTGGGCGATAATCCCAAAGTCGGTATCGATGAGTGGGAAGACGGCTTAGCGATGTTACGCTATGATGACGCGATCTTTGTCAAAGGTAGTCAGATTGCCTCGTAATAATTTATGACTAAGCTCCAAGCCATCATCTTCGATCTCGATGACACGCTATATTCAGAACGAGATTATGTCTTGAGTGGTTTTCAGGCAGTAGCTGATTGGGCGGCGATAAATTTAGGAATTGAAGCAGTCAAGGGATATGCGACGCTAGCCAATTTATATTTTGAAGGAGTTAGGAATAATACTTTCGATCGTTGGCTGACGCTGCACGCAATAGATCGATCGGATCTCGTTCCCACTTTACTCGATGTCTATCGCCAACACATCCCCAAGATCGAACCGTTTCCAGAGATCGTCGAAATATTGAAAACGTTGGCTGGTTCTTATCAAATTGGCTTAGTCAGCGATGGTTATTTAGCCGTACAACAACGCAAATGGACGGCGTTGGGGTTGGATGCTTTTTTTGATGCGGTGGTATTCTCCGATAGTCTGGGGCGAGAAAATTGGAAACCGAGCACGGCTCCCTTTAAATTAGTCTTGGAGCAGCTTAATATATTACCCGAATTTAGCGTCTATATCGGCGACAATCCCCGCAAAGATTTTTTGGGCGCGCGTCAACTCGGAATGCAGACAATTTGGTTCAAACGAGCTATGGCTGAATATGGAACTCTCGAACCACCAGGAGCCAATTATCATCCACATCTGATAGCTGAGTCATTATTACAGGTGTTATCATCGATCGATCGACTCAATTTGTAACCTCATGTTGCTAGATCGAGTTCAATTGACTGATCCCTTACGCTTGCAATAGTGCTTCTTTGCCAACAGCCACGCCCGAAATCATTTAAGATCGGCCAATCTAATGCGCGGATCGACAAATTTAAGCAGCAAATCTGCAAATAGGTTACCGATAATTAACATAATCGCCCCAATCATCAGACTACCCATTACCAAATACAGATCTTTAGCCGTTACCGCTGCCAAAATTAGTTTACCAAGTCCCGGCCAATTAAAGAAAAACTCCGCAATAAAAGCACCGCTCAACAGACTGGCAAATTCAAACCCTAGCAGCGTCACTAACGGATTGATTGCATTACGCAGTGCGTGGACGTAAATCACCCGATTTTCGGACAATCCTTTAGCTCTAGCGGTTTGAATATAGTCTTGACGCAAGACATCGAGTAATTCTCCGCGCGTAATCCGTTGTAAACCTGCAAAACCAGTAATCGTTAGCGCGATCGTCGGTAAAATCATGTGCCATAATATATCGAACAATTGCCCGATCGCGGATAATTCTTGATGATTGATACTGGTTCTACCACCGACAGGCAACAGAGGCGAACAAATTTGGGCGACAATTAATAACGATAAAGCAGTTACAAAACTCGGAAATCCTTGAGCGGTATAACTAAGGACGCGTAAGAATTTATCGATAAATTTATTTTGATTTACCGCGCCAATAATCCCCAGCGGAATGGCAATCGCCCACGTTAAAATAATCGACGCTATCGCCAGTTCGAGCGTCGCTCTAATCCGCTGTCCGATCAATACCGTCACAGGTTGAAAGTACAGCATACTCAATCCTAAATCTCCCCGCATCGATCGGGTCAACCATCTCACATATTGACCGACTAAAGTTGGAAAATCTTTTTTATCGCTCAATCCAAACTGTTGTGTCAGCTCTTCAATCCGTTGGGGTGTGATTTTTGGGTTTTGTTTGAGGGTATCGAGGAAATTACCAGGCGATAACTGAATGATGGCAAAGCATAAAATTGAAGCCAGAAACAGAGTTAGGATTGCTTGAAGCGAGCGTTTGAGAATATATTGACAAGTTTCGCTAAAGAAAATATCTCGCACTTGCGATAAGATATTGCGGCTGGATAATGCGCTGTTCATTCTGGAGGAAGAGGGGAAGAGGGGTGGATGGGTAATGGGTAATGGGTAATGGGTAATAGGTAATGGGTAATGGGCAATATAACAATTCTCTCTCCTTCTCTTCCCTATCCCCGCTCCCCGCCTAAAGCTTAAAGCCTAAAGCCTAAAGCCTAACGAAGTTTCTGCACCCAGTTGTGATAGAGCTGCTGAATTTTGGCAGTTAATGGTTGTGTTGTGTCTGGTGCTGAAGATGGTGTCGATTGAATGTTGGTTAATAGATTGGCTTCGGCTACAGCCACATCGCCGTCGCTATAAATTAAACCGCTAATTGCCTCAATTAGAGCATCATCATCATAAATCGATCGATCTCCCAGATACTCGCCAATCCACTGCTCGCATTCTGCGGGGGTAACTTTGCTTGCTCCCGTCAATAATGATTCGATCTCAGGCTCTAGATCTAAATGACGATCGTGGGCGACTTTCGAGAGATATTGACGTTCTTCCGGTTGGATTTTCCCATCGAGCCAAGCCACACCGATGAGGATCTTCATCAACAGTCGTCCCTGAGATTCTGCGTGCATAGGATTTACCATAGTAAGTAATTCTCTTTCCCTAATTCTATGCCGATCGCTGCTGACATGGCTGCCAAATTTCCTACCGATACTTTTGCAAATTTAGAGCGCGTCGATAAACTGTGGCAAAATTTGCGTCAGGGACAGATTTCGCCACGAGAAATGGTCGTTTCCAGCGATGAATTTTTAAAAACCATCGATGTGGAGATCGCGATCGCGGGTGGTACGCTGGGAATTATCTTGGCGGCTGCTCTCCAACAGCGAGGAATTCAGGTAGTCGTCATCGAGCGCGGAGAGTTGAAAGGGAGAGTGCAGGAGTGGAATATCTCGCGCGCCGAATTGGCGGTGCTGCTAGAGATGGAACTGCTATCTGAGGCTGAATTAGCACTCGCGATCGCCACAGAGTATAATCCAGGACGGATCGCTTTTCCGAATACGCCCGATATTTGGGTGCGAGATGTTTTAAATATCGGTGTAGATCCGGTATATTTACTCGCAACTCTCAAGGCCAAATTTTTAGAAGGTGGTGGGAGACTATTAGAATTTACCGCTTGCGATCGGGTTACAATTCACCCAAATGGGGTAGAAATTAATACCCCAACGGCGAGATTGACAAGTAAGTTGTTTATCGATGCCATGGGACATTTTTCCCCATTAGCCGCACAAGCTAGAGCGGGGGCAAAACCAGAGGGAATTTGTCTGGTAGTGGGTAGTTGCGCGACTGGCTTCACGCGTAATGAAACAGGCGATCTGTTTGCGACAATTACGCCCATTCAAAATCAGTGTCAATATTTTTGGGAGGCATTTCCCGCCCGCGATGGACGCACCACCTATCTATTCACTTATATGGATGCGCATCCCGATCGGTTTAGTATAGAATTTTTATTTAGTGAATATCTAAAATTATTACCCACGTATCAACAGGTCGAATTAGCCGATTTGAATTTTCTGCGGTGTCTATTTGGCTGCTTTCCATCCTATCGCGATAGTCCGCTCCAAACACCTTGGTCGCGGGTATTATTAATTGGTGATAGTAGTGGCAGTCAATCTCCTGTTAGTTTTGGCGGCTTTGGCGCACTGATTCGTCATTTGTCGCGACTGACTGATGGAATTGAAATGGCAGTGCGGGCGGATGCATTAACTAATAAAGATCTCCAATTACTACAACCATATCAACCAAATATTGCTGTAACTTGGATGTTTCAAAGAGCGATGAGCGTACCGATCTACAGTCAAATTAACCCGGAGCAAATTAACAACCTCTTAGCTGCTGTCTTTCGATCGATGAACGATCTCGGCGACGATGTGCTGCGCCCATTTCTTCAGGATGTCGTCCAGTTTACCGCTTTATCTAAAACATTAGGGCAAACTTCGATTTCTAGTTTACCAGCAGTATTACCGATCGTGCCTCATGTTGGAGTTGCCACACTCCTCGATTGGCTGATTAATTATATCAACTTAGGTATGTATACTGGACTTTATCCATTGAGTAAAATCATCGCACCATTATTAACTAAACTTTCACCATCGCAACAGTATTACTATCAGCAACTATTACAGGCTTACCGATATGGCTCCGGCAAAGACTTAGATATTTAGATCGTTGGGTGGTAAATATGCGTTCGTATAGCGTGCCAAGCGGCAATAGTCATCAGCAGCGCGATCGATAAGTAGTGATGAGTTTTATGTGTAGTTTTGGTGCGACGAATTATAAATTAAAATATACCGTCACTTTACTGCGTCTAATTTCACTTTCAACATCACACCTCACACTTTCAATCTTGCTGACATGAATAATCCACTAGAGCAGTTCTCAGTTGAAATAGATCGATCCGATCGAGACATCAACCTCACCAAGGCTGCATTATATATTTCTCAAATCGAATATCCCGACTTAGATATCGATCGATATCTAAATATTCTCGACGAAATGGCTGCGGAAGTAGCTAAAAAATTGCCAGCAACTCATTATCCGCTCAAAGTAATTCAGACCATCAACCACTATTTATATACAGAACTTAACTTTCATGGTAACGAAATTGACTATTACAACCCAGCTAATAGTTTGCTCAGTGACGTAATCGATCGCCGGACGGGAATTCCAATTACTTTGGCTGTTGTTTACTTAGAAATTGCTAAAAGAATTGATTTTCCAATGGTAGGAATTGGAATGCCGGGGCATTTTCTGATTCGGCCTAATTTCAAAGATGCGGGTATATTTGTCGATGCTTTTAGTGCTGGAGAAGTCTTATTTGCTGAAGACTGTAGGCAAAAGCTAATCCACATCTACCAACAAGATATTCCCTTTTTACCGCCCGAACTATTGCAACCTGTTACCAATCGCCAAATCTTACTGCGAATCTTAAATAACCTCCAGGCAAACTATCTCAATCAAGTCGATTTCGATCGTGCCTACGTCATCAAACAATGGATCGAGATCGTCGGCTTACAATCATAACCGATCGGGATTAAAGGATTAAAGGATTGACAGGGTGAGGTTATCGGTACCTATCTACCTATCTACCTATCTGCCGATTACCCTGTCTTGCAATTTGTCATAAATGCCAAAAAGCCACTTTTTTCGGCCTTAATCCGGCAGAACCGACGCTACGCGATCGACTAAATAACTGCTAAATTGGTGTCACAACGCCCTAAAATTGGAGAAAATTAAGCTGACAGGCTGTGCATAGTCAATCCCCATGCCCGACTTTCCCATCCAACCCAGCGCAGATCTCAACTATGCCCTCGTACACGAATGGTTAACACCCCAAGCAACAGGCGGCTCTGAATTAGTAGTCCGCGAAATCTTGCAATGTCTCGATGCCGAGCTGTACGCATTAATTGATTTTGAATCGACAAATCCCGCTAGTTATCTCTACGAGCGGCAAATCGGTACAACCTTCCTTCAAAATCTGCCTGGAGTCAAAAGTGGCGTCCAGAAATATTTGCCATTGATGCCGATCGCGATCGAACAATTAGACTTACGGCACTATGATGTAATTTTATCCTCGTCCCACGCCGTCGCCAAAGGGATTCTTACGACTCCCCAGCAATTGCACCTGTGCTACTGCCATACGCCGATGCGCTACGCCTGGGATCTGACTTTTGACTATTTACATCAAAGCCGACTCGGACGCGGCCTTCCAGGCATATTAACGCGCTATCTGTTGCATCGCTTGCGCCAATGGGACGTCTTGAGTGCCAATCGTGTAGACCATTTTATTGCCAATTCATACTTTACCGCCAGCCGGATTTGGCGATGTTATCGCCGCAAAGCCGAGGTAATTTACCCCCCAGTCAACATTGACAGATTTACCTGCACTACCGACAAAGACGACTTTTATCTGACGGTGTGCCGCCTAGTTGGTTACAAACAAGTTGCCCTCATTGTCGAAGCCTTCAATCAAAATGGGCGCAATTTAGTCATCATCGGTACGGGAAATGAATTACAAAAGTTGCAACAAATTGCCAGATCGAACGTCACAATTTTAGGATCTCAACCCGACGTTGCAGGGTGAACGCACTTAAATCTTATATTATTAAAAACACTTAGAAACTAGATGTAAATTTGATTCATCAAAGATGTGAAATCTATACCCGTCGATAGCTTTAGCTAATTAATTGTGTTAAGTTGATTTGGAACTAATATCATGTAAAATGAAGCTGAAGCCTAAGCATAGTATCGCAGAACACTTTGACGACATAGAAGACATTAGGATTGAACGTGGAAAAAAACATAAACTAATCGACATCATCACGATCTCCATTTGTGCTGTAGTATGTGGGGCGGACGGATGGATAGATATAGAAATGTATGGTATAGCCAGAAAAAAATGGTTAGAAAAGTTCCTAGAACTACCGAATGGAATCCCATCTCATGATACATTTGCTAGAGTATTTTCACAAATTAATCCTGATGAATTTAATAAATCATTCCTGAGTTGGATTAAAGGAATAAGTAAAATAACCGCAGGAGAAATAATTGCCTTTGATGGAAAACAATCTCGAAACTCAGGAGATGAAAAGAATGGTCAAGGTGTAATTAATACAGTCAGTGCCTGGGCTGCAAGTAATAGATTAGTATTAGGTCAAAAGAAAGTAGAAGGAAAATCTAATGAAATCACAGCACTTCCCGAACTGATTCAAATCTTGGATTTAGCAGGATGTATCGTTACCATCGACGCAATGGGATGTCAAAGAGAAATAGTCAAAAAAATCGTCGAAAAAGATGCAGATTATGTAATTGCTGTAAAAAAGAATCAACCGACCTTGTACAAACAAGTAAAGCAGCTATTTAAACAAGCAATTGAAACTCAGGGAAAAGACCTCAACCTGAGTAGCTTCAACAGTAGAGAGATGAATAGAGGTAGAGAAGAAATTCGTAATTATTTAATGATAACAGATGTTGCGGAGCAAATAGATCCACTGCAAAAATGGAAAAAGTTAACTAGTATTGGCATGGTAGAATCAGTTCGAGTTGTCGGCGGAAAGACGAGTGTAGAAACTCGTTATTTTATCAGTAGTCTAGAGAGCGATGCTCAAAAATTAGCAGAGGGAATTAGAAGTCATTGGTCGATAGAAAATTCTCTTCACTGGGTGCTTGATGTTGCTTTTAAAGAAGATGATAGTCGAATTAGGAAAGATAATGCTCCAGCTAATTTTGCGATTTTACGACATATAGCAGTTAACATAATTAGTGAAAATAAAAGTCGAAAGTTAAGTGTTAGAAGTAAGAGATTCTTGGCGACACTTGACGAAGAATATTCAACTGAACTTTTAGAAGCTATTTTGTAATTTATTTGCACTAATTAATCTCGGCTTGACTAATGAGTTGGTCGAGCTTTCTGCTACACTAAATTAAATTAATCGGATCTCATGTTTGATTTTAGTTTCAATTGGCATTGTAATAAGTGCAATTAGTTAGTAAGTACGATTGAGTTAGCTATTCTAGTTTTGATCGATCGAATTACACCCGATTTTGATGCGTTCACCCTGCCCGACGTTGTCGTCCAAGACTATTTATCTCGCGCCAAAGCATTTGTCTATGCAGCTTGCGAAGATTTTGGTATCGTATTGGTAGAAGCACAGGCTTGTGGTACGCCAACGATCGCGTATGGAGTTGGTGGAGCGGCTGAAACTGTCTTGGACATCCGCTCTTATCCAGAGCGGGGTACTGGCATTCTCTTTTCCGCTCAAACTACCACAGCCCTGATCACCGCGATCTCCACATTTGAAACTTATCGCCAACAGTTTCAAGCCGAGCGAATTCGGACTCATGCTGAAGGCTTCGCTACTTCGGTATTTCGCTCGCGATATCTGCGCTTAGTCGATCGAGCCACTCAGCAGTGGCAATCGAGGGCTAAACTCAAACATGGTGAAATCTAAACTAACTTTAGACATATGAGTGACAAATAGAACCAGAGTAATCTCGTTCTGTACAATCTGGGGAGTATTGGCGATCGCGTGAAATTGAGGAATAAAATGACCGCAACTAGCAAGTCTGTATCGAATATAACAGCTCAGTCTTTAGCCCAAAAGCAAGTATTTCATCATTACAGCGATCTGACCAAACGGCTATTTGATATTATCTTCTCTCTACTAGTACTGTTATTATGCGCCCCAATTTATCTAGTGTTAGCGATCGCGATCGCTTGTACTTCATCAGGCTCGATCTTTTACGTCCAAGAACGAGTCGGTAGAAATCACCGCCGATTTGGATGTATTAAATTCCGCACGATGATCCCCAATGCCGATCGATTACTCCACGAAATGATGGCACAATCCGAAGATCTGCGTCAGGAATTTTCTGAAAATTTTAAGCTCAAAGAAGACCCACGCATTACAAAAATTGGTAAATTTCTCCGCACGACCAATTTAGATGAATTTCCGCAATTTATTAATGTCCTTAAGGGCGAAATGAGTATCGTCGGGCCGCGTCCATTGGTACCCGAAGAAATCGAACGGTACGGTACGCATATCGATCGAATCTTAACGATTAGGCCAGGAATAACCGGACTGTGGCAGGTTTCTGGGCGCAATGATATCCCCTACGCCCAGCGGATTCGCATTGATGTCAGCTATGTCAAACGGCGTAATTTTTGGCTGGATCTGCGGATCGTATTGAAAACTGTGCGCTTAACGGTAATACCTAAAAATAATGGGGCATATTAAGATAACGAACATTACCTACTCAGAAACTGGTAGTGAGAGATCGCAATTCGGATCTATGATGGGGAAACTCAGAGTCTAGCGATGTAACTGATACTGATAGCTTCCAAACATGACAGAAACAAAACGTGCATTAATAACTGGGATTACCGGACAGGATGGATCGTATTTAGCCGAACTGCTGCTTGCCAAGGGCTACGAAGTTCATGGCATTATTCGGCGGACATCGACTTTTAATACCGATCGCATCGAACACTTGTATCAAGATCCGCACACCCCTGGAGCCAAACTTTTTCTCCACTACGGTGACTTAGCCGATGGTGTAACCCTGCGACGCCTCTTAGAACTCACTTGTCCTCACGAAGTATACAATCTCGGCGCGCAATCTCACGTCCGAGTCAGCTTCGACGCACCTGAATATACCGTCGATACAGTTGCGATGGGAGCACTGCGCTTACTCGAAGCTATTCGTGATTACGAGCAACGCACCAAGCTGCAAGTCCGCTACTATCAAGCTGGTTCGTCCGAAATGTATGGCTTGGTGCAAGAAGTACCCCAGTCCGAAACTACACCCTTCTACCCTCGCAGTCCCTACGCTTGCGGCAAACTGTTCGCCCATTGGCAAACCGTCAACTATCGCGAATCTTATAATATCTTCGGCTGTAACGGCATTTTATTCAATCACGAATCCCCACGGCGCGGCGAAACCTTCGTTACTCGCAAAATTACGCGCGCGATCGCCAGGATTATGGCCAAACAGCAAGATAAACTCTTTCTAGGCAATCTCGAAGCCAAACGCGATTGGGGCTACGCCAAAGATTATGTAGTTGCCATGTGGCTGATGCTACAACAAGAAACCCCCGATGATTATGTAATTGCCACGGGTGAAACTCACGCGATCCATGAATTTCTGACAATTGCTTTCGATTACGTCAATCTCGATTGGAAAAACTACGTCGAATTTGATGCCCGTTATCTGCGTCCAGCAGAAGTAGAATTACTCATCGGCAATCCTACCAAAGCCCAGACAAAGCTCGGCTGGAAACCGACGGTGACATTTACAGAACTAGTTCATCTAATGGTCGATACCGATCTCCATGCCCTCGGCATCAAATCGCCCAATTATCAAGGTGAAGAAACGTTACCAGATATAGCGATCGTCCGCCAAGCATTAGCCACTATGCATGATTAATGTCGCTGCAAGCTATCGAGTCGCACGAGCTGCATCGGCTCAAATTTGAGCCGATACATTAGTGGCACCACTGCCATCGTGCCAAAACATATTGACTTCACAATTCTTCTGCCTAAAGCCTTCTCTTCACAATCAGATTAAATCTCTCACAGCTTATGGCAAATCTAGATTTATCTAACCAGCGAATACTCGTTACTGGCGGTGCGGGATTTCTCGGCCAACAAGTCATCAGCCAACTGTGCGATCGAGGAGCCGATCCTGCCAAAATTACCGTCCCCAGATCCGCAGATTGCGACTTGCGGGTACTCGAAAACTGTCATCAAGCAGTCAAAAACCAAGACGTCATCGTTCACCTTGCCGCACACGTTGGTGGGATTGGCTTAAATCAACTCAAACCAGCCGAGTTATTTTACGATAATCTGATGATGGGTACCCAATTAATCCATGCAGCTTATCAAGCCGGAGTCGGCAAATTTGTCTGCGTGGGGACGATTTGTGCCTATCCTAAATTCACACCCGTACCATTTAAAGAAGAAGATATCTGGAATGGTTATCCAGAAGAAACAAACGCCCCTTATGGTGTAGCTAAAAAAGCTTTATTAGTACAGTTACAATCCTATCGCCAGCAATATGGATTTAATGGTATCTATCTTTTGCCCGTAAATTTATATGGGCCAGCCGATAATTTCAAACCCGAAAGTTCCCATGTAATCCCTGCCTTAATTCGCAAGGTTCACGAAGCTCAAATCGCTGGCGATAAGCAAATTCCTGTCTGGGGCGACGGTAGTCCCAGTCGCGAGTTTATCTACGTAGATGATGCAGCCAGAGGCATCGCGATCGCTACTACCAGCTACGACGGTGCCGACCCAGTAAACCTCGGTACTAACTATGAAATTACCATTAAAGACTTAATTACTTTAATTTGTAAACTCATGGACTACCAAGGCGAAATCGTCTGGCAAACCGATAAACCCAACGGTCAACCGCGCCGTTGTTTGGACACTCAAAAAGCTCAAGAATATTTTGGCTTTACCGCCCAAGTCGATATCGAACGTGGCCTGCAAAATACGATCGATTGGTACCGCACTCACGGAGAATAATCGATTTTAACCATAAAAAGGTAGGGGTAATGTCTTGTCTCGCTAAACCGTCGGCTTTGCCGACGAGCGCGAGCCGCTTCATGAATTACCCCTACCTTTTTATTTTAAACTCAACCAAATATTAATACTCTAAATTAGCATACTAAATTTGACCCAGCGGGATCGATCGAGCCGTCGAGATTGCCGCAGGTTCGCTGCCACCTTCAGCCCGTACCGCCCGAAACATCCCAAATCGACATAATCCCGCTCCAAAGGCCAACCGCATCAATAAAATCGTCGGCACCTCCCGCAAAGATTTGATGAATCCAGCCACCCCAAAACTCACCAATCCCTTCGGACGAGCGATCCCCTGCCAGATCGAGTCCAACCAAGAAGGTAGAGTTTGTTCCGTCCAATCTGCGGTGGTTACCTGCCCAGCTACAAAGCCTGTACCCGCCAATAGCTCGGCAAAGCCCTCAATACTAGAAAACGCTGGATGCGACCACTGATCGAGCAATTGCTGCATCACGGGTTTTTCCCAACCATTGAGCGGAACTTGACGATTCCCATTCTGGGACGTTGCACGAACGTCGCGTTGGTTCCAATCCGCCACAACCAGCACCCCACCAGGCTTGAGTACCCGCATTAGCTCTTGGGCAAACACAGCTTTATCCGGCATGTGCGGGCCAGCCTCGATCGACCATACCACATCAAAACTCGCATCGGGAAACGATAAAGCCATCGCATCATCGACTTGAAATTTGACATTGAGTTCTGGCGGCGTCAGAGACTGAGCGCGCTGAACTTGTCCGGGACTGATCGTAATCCCCGTCACAGCAAAACCATAATCTCGACCCAAAATCCGGCTGCTACCACCAATCCCACAACCCACATCCAGAACGGTAGTACCAGCAGGCAACTTATCCAAACCGCCCCATCGCACCATTTCATGGACGAAATCAGCTTTAGCTTGGAGAAAATCTCGCCGCTGTGGTGGCGCACCGTAATAACCTAAGTGAATGTGTTCGCCCCAATAAAACTCCAAAATTCCATCTTCCGTCCACTCATCGTAAGCAGTGGCAACAGAATTGGCAGATTGATAAGGACGCGCCGTCATCAGATATAGTGCGATCGCGAGCGATAACACTATTAGTAGCAATCCCAAGAGCGATAATAATAAATTCATCAGTATAAATTCTAAATACCTTATTTTATCGTCATCGCAATCGCTGGGGGTGACAATTCTACCGCTGAATTTAAACGGGTGCTTTGTAAAAATGACTCGATCGAGACAAGGCTATTGGAGTCGGCATCCCACAAAATAAACTTAGCACAGTCGAGCATATCGCCAATGCGGAGGGTTTTGACATTGGTTAGTAGGTGACTGTTTTGCTGATGGCAAGCTTCGAGATGATAATTAGGAATGCGTTCGGATAGATGATGAATATTGTGATAGCCGATGCTAGCAGTAAACCATTTTAATATTGGTGGCAAATCTAAATAGCTGCTGCCCTCGATCGCACCTTGCAAATAGTCCCAGCTAGCAGTCTTATGAGCGGTAGAGTCTTCAAAGATATGCTGAACGAAGAAGACGCAGATAAATACTACCGCCGAACAAGTTAACACGATCGAATACACGCTTAAAAAGAAGCTAGCCCCCCACAAATAGCTCAAGCCAATCCAAATACTAATTACACAAACATTATTTAACAGCAAATCCCAAAATTCAGTAGTCGATTGCCAATGCTTAGATTTGTGAGTAGAAATTATTGCGGCTAAACTCATCTTCCGATCTTGCTGCCAGCAGGTAACTATATGACGGAGCAAATCGTAGATACCCAAAATTAGTGCGAGTCGTGGTGCGATCGCTAGATAGAAAAATCCGCCAGGAATTGCCATAATCGGCTGTCGGATGAAGGCATAAGTGCGGCGGTCTTTATCGTTGAGCTGGGAAAACTCCTCAGTTGAGAGAAAATCAGCGACACCGCGATAGCGTTCCCAATTTCCATTAGTTTTGTGATGGTAGGCATGATCTCGCGACCAGGGATACTGAGGAATTGCATTAATAATACCTAGCAAAAATCCAATCGATCGATTCACCCGTTTGGAACTGAACAGCGAATAGTGTCCGCAATCATGCATCAGCGAAAAACATCGTAATGAAAATAAAGTCATTAGCACGATAATCGGTGGTAGTAACCAAATAGAAATTGCAGCCACTTTAACTGCTAATAACCATAAACATACGTAAGGAACGACGGTATTTAAAATTTGATAAGTTGCTTGTAGATCGTCGCTCTTCATGTAGGGTGTTAGCACAAAGTCAGACTTTTGAATCGGGGTTCCCATTTAGTAAGATACTCTCATAAATATTTTTGGAGGCACTTTCATCCTCAGATTTCCAAGACAGCTCGAAGACCTGCAACCGATAAATTATCGGTTGCAAATAAAAGTTAGTAACGATATGATTAATGACAGTAAAAATCGCCCGAAAGTGCCATCACAACGAGATCTTTGCTACAGTTCATTATTTAACCTGCGCTCGAATAAACGAACCGGGCAAACACCATAATTTTTTAGGCGTACTCACATAAGCCCGCCGATTGAAAACATCGTAATCATTGCGCTCGATCGAGTCTAAAATCTGTTGATACAGCAATAAAGCCGCCCATACTGGCCAGCGCACGTCGGGACTGAGCCGACCGATGCCACTTTCGGCTTGTTGATAATACTTCCGCGCGCGTTGGATCTGAAACTGCATTAGGGCGCGCCAGTTATCATTAACCACCCGATTCATCAAATCTTGCTCGGTATAGTTAAATAAAGCCATCTCATCTAATGGCAAATAAATCCGTCCCCGCTCGGCATCTTCACCCACATCGCGGAGAATATTCGTCAATTGTTTGCCAATCCCCAAAGCTACAGCTTGCTCGGTGGGTATTTGAATATTTAGACCGTTCCAAGGTGCCGTAAATTGGCTTTCATCGACACCCACGATCGCATTAGACATCAGTCCGACCGTACCAGCAACCCGATAACAATATAGAGATAATTCTTCAAAACTATTGTAGCGATTCTTGCGTAAATCCATCCGTTGTCCAGTAATCATATCTCGAAACGGTTGAATTTCCAAATCTGAAAATCTGGCGATCGTATCGACTAACGCGACATCACACTCATCTGTGGGAGTACCCCTAAACATTCGCTCTAACTGAGCTTCCCAGCGATCGAGGGTGGCGGGTGTTGTCTCATCAGCGTCTGCCCCATCCACCAGCTCGTCGGTATTGCGACACCAGGCATAGATTGCCCAAATCGCCCGCCGCTTGGGGACTGACATCAATAGTGTCGCCAAATAAAAGGTTTTGCCGTATTGGGCAGTTATTTGGCGACAGAGTTCATACGATTCCTCGGTCGATGTTAGCATTGTCACGATCGGTAGGGACTTTTCCAGTTGCAGCATTTGCAGGAGACTAGGGACTAAGACTAGGACTAGGGGATAGAGGATAGGGGCTAGGGGATAGGTGACAGAGAGAATTTCGAGATCGTTGTGAAGTTGGTATGAGGTGCCAACGCTGCCGACAGTCAAAAACCGTCAATACTTACGTCTTTAAGCTCACTTACTATCCCCTGTCTCGAAGAAAAGCGCGTTGCTTTCGCACTCTCACGGTCGGGTTTCCCGACCGAGGTGCGCCGCTGACATTAGTTGTCACGCGCATCGCCGTCGGGGAACAAAGACACAGCTTACGACTGCTATCCCCTATCCCCTATTCCCTACATTGCAGTAGCCAGTGGTTTTGCTACTACGGGTTGATAATTCGCAATCTCCTGTGCTGCCAGCTTACCAGAAAGCACTGCACCTTCCATACTGCCAAGATACTCTTGCATCGTATAGCTACCAGCAAGAAAGAAATTGGCAATCGGCGTAGATTGGCTCGGTCGGCAAGCTTGTCGTCCTGGAGATGCAGTATAAACCGATCTGGGTGTCTTCACTACTTTTGATTTACGTAATTTAGCGGGGTTATCGCCAGTCAAATGTTGGGGGAACAAGCGTTCTAGCTCGGTCATCGTGGCTGCGACGATTTCGTCATCAGATTTGTCGATCCAATCTTTGGCTGGGGCAATAATCAGTTCGAGCATCGATTTATCCGGATCTTCATACTCCTTACACGCTACGCTCATATCGGCATAGACGCTGAGAATATCCGATCGCGAAAATAGCAGATGATCGATGTCTGTTAACTTGCGATCGAACCACAGATGCAAGTTAATTACGGGCACGCCCTCCAACTCCTGCATTTTCTCAAAGAAGTCGATTTCCCGCCAAGGTTCGGGAAGCAGAGTTTTGATAACATCTACAGGCATCGCCGATACATAAGCATCAGCCACGACAACTTCGTCCGCCTTGCCATTTAGCCCCCGCATCACAAAATGCTTCACCGTGCCATCTTCGTTCAGCATGATTTGTTTGAGCGGTCGCTCCATCCGAATTTCGCCACCACGGGCTTGAAAATGCTCGACGATAGGCTGACATAAGCGTTCGGTCGGCGACCCATCTAGAAAGGCGATTTTGGAGCCATAGCGTTCCTTGAGGAACTTATTAATTGCCGTTAACGGAATCGTTGCCGAGACATCTTCTGGATTGATAAACGTCAGAGCCTTGGATGCGGCGATGAAAATATCCGAATTGACGCGATCGTCGATACCCTGCAACCGCAGCCATTCCAACAAACTATACTTGTCCATGTCCTCGACATATTTCCGTCCGCGCAAGACTGCTGGCCACAAACCGAGCGCGAACTTAATTTTTTGCTCCCAGGTGAGCATATCGTTATTTTTGAGAATCGAGGCAATCACGTTAAACGGCGCAGGAATGTTCGGCACGCTGAAGTATGAGTATGTCCCTGGCTTCTCCGGCTGATTGAAAATCAGCGCGTGTTCCTTCCATTGCAGGCGGTCTTCAATGCCTAGCTCTTTAAGCAACTGGAGCATGTTCGGATAAGCCCCAAAAAAGGCATGAAGCCCAGTTTCATACCAGTCGCCATCTTCATCCTGCCAAGCCGCAACTAGACCGCCCAAGACATCCCGACTCTCAAATAGAATGGGAGTATGTCCGGCATCTGATAAATATTTAGCACAAGCTAGTCCGGCTAAACCTGCTCCTGCAATGGCTACACGCATTTATTGGTAATACCCCTATACGATCGACGTTGTACTGAATTCTTTATTCAGTTTAATTATATTTGCATTTCTTTACAATTCAACATTGAGTTTGACTAACTCTCGTACTTAAACGACGCTCTCCCCAGTCGGCAGTTTGCGCCAATCCTGATTTGAATTGCTGCACTCCTATTTTAGTATTTTTGTATACCTCGCAGCTTGACAACGCTGGCACGCTCTTCCTGCTGATGGATGTAGGCGAGATCTGTAGTGTCATCGGTTTGGTGGCAATGCCACCAAATTCATGGCGTCTGTCCCTCCAGAGAATTTGGTAGTTCAACTCAATCTCTAACACCAACAATCCTCGATCGATTTTTAAAAACCGATCGAGCTGCAAAATTATCTGAGTTTAGCTAAATTTTCTCAACCTTCAGAATTTATCGATAGATATAAACTTGGACTAAAGCTTGAAGATCGGTTTGCACTGGATTTAAACGTAGACTCTCTTGATAAGCCGCGATCGATTGTTTATTTTTATTTTGCAGTTGATATAAGTCTCCTACTAACCGATATACATGAGCATTATTAGGGCATAATGGCAATAAGAGATCTGTAACTAGTTCGGCATCTACATATAAACGTAGTTTCATAAAAGCCTTGAGCTTTAGTTGTAGACAGTAGATATTTCGTGGATCTAATCTCAAACCAATTCTTAAGGCATCGAAAGCCTTGGTATATTGACTTTGAATGATATAGTTTTCTGCCTGAAGCCCAAAATATTCGGGAATCTCTGTGTTCATGCCAATTGCTACTGTAATCGCACGTTCCGATCGGGTAATTAGTCCATGATATCTATAGGCACAGGCTAGCGAATAGTGATTATAGCTATCATCTGGAGCTAATTCGATCGCTTTTTTTGCGGATGCGATCGCTAATTCGCCCTGCTTCATATTGGCATAATTGATTGCTAATAAAGCATGGGTGGGTGCGTGATTTGGATCGATCGACAAACACTGTTGTAGTAATATTTCCGCTTCTTGGTATCGGTACATCTGAAACAATAGCAAGCGCGCGCGATCGAGTAAGGTGAAAAGGTTGGATAGATCGTTCATATAATTATTATTTAAATTCGATACTTATTCACATTTAAACTTGATAATATAGTCACCATTTTTGCTAGGATTACCAGATTGGCAAACGCCGCAACCACTCAAGATTAAAGAATCGCCAGTCTGAGTACCGGGCGATACAAAAATTGTTCTTCATCCCGTAGTTGTATTAACCACTATTTCGCCACCCTCTGAAGCTTGAGAGCTAGTTATTGTAACTTCGGCTTCAATATTTACACCATTGCGTTTGCGTTCTTTGTCTTGCAATGCCACGAATAAATAAAGATACAAATTGCCTGGTTCGCCACCATCTCTACAAGCATCACCTTGTCCTTTCAATCTTAACTTATCACCATGATTCGTACCAGCAGGAATGGTAAATCTTAGCGATGTAACAACTCGGTCTAACTCACCTTTTGCGTTCGGTTCTAGCCGAGAAATCTCCACGTCTCGCACGCAGCCTAGCAGAGCATCATTAAATTCGATCCCTAAATCGACATATAAGTCTTCTCCACGCGAAGGCGATTTAGGAATTTTAGTTTCTGGATCGATCTTTACATCATTGCGTTTTTGTTCTTTTGCTGGCGATGCAACGAGCAAACAAAGATACAAGTCTCCTGGTTTACCCCCATATCTACAAGCATCACCTTGTCCCTTCAATCTCAATTTACTACCATGATTTGTGCCCGCAGGAATATTAACGTTGAGCGACTTAACAACTTGTTCTAATTTCCCATCCTCTGTCATCCCTAGTCGAGAAATCCTAATTCTTTGCTCGCAGCCTCGAATCGCATCATCACATCCGATCGTCAGATCGAGTCGTAAATCTTCACCAAAAGTATCGCCTTGTTCTACTTGCTGAATTTCTGTATTTAATAACAGCATTTTTGACAAGTCTCGATTAACCTGAGTTCGATGAGGCATAGCCTCATCGAACTCAGATGTGACAACATGTTCAGCTTAATAGCAAATTTTATGTAAATTTTGGCACGATAAAACCCATCATTAAGATGATTAATGATTGAAAATATTGAGTTAAGTTAATAAATAAATAATCGGCTAAATAGGAACAATACTAAAGAAGTTTTGAGCAGGCTCATCTAGCTTCAAACTCGGCTTTTTAGGTTGATGAGTATAAGCAATTAATGCTGTAATCAGATTTAGCATGAAATTATGCAAGCTCCGATGGCGAGAATGGACTAAATAACAAATATTTTTTAACTGGTCATTTACCGTTTCAATCAGCGAGCGTTTCCGAAGTGATATTTTGTCATCCATCAAGATGAGCTTGTTTTTCATATTAGATTTTAGTGGCGTAATTAGCTGCAATCCTTTATTTAATAATTCTTCAAATAGTTCTTTCTTAATATATCCTTTGTCTCCAAATATTTTTCCTGATATTCCCTGTGTCATTGATGGCAAATGTGTGCGGTCATCGACATTGCCAGGTGTGATTTTGCAGCTTAATATCTCTCCGCAATCATTAATAATTAAATGAAGCTTGAATCCAAAGTACCATCCCATAGAACTCTTACTCAGCTTGGCAGTTTCTTTGAAAACCTTATTTCTTTTAATTCTTTTTGGGTGACAAACTGGAATAGCCGTGCTATCCACGAAACTAATTCCAGTCACCTTACCTTGACGAGAGTTGAGATAATAAAGGCAAGCTATTAAAACATTTGGCATCAACTCCACCATTCTATTGTAACTAACCAACTTTGGAAAATAATCAGTTAAGTTTTGACAAACATTTTTGAGGTAATAATCCTTAAATGTTCGATAGCTTGACTGATGGAAATGAATAGAAATAGTCATGACCTCGCTCAGTGATAGGCCGCAGCGTTTTGGTAAGCTATTACCGTTGGCAGGGAAAGATATTGATGAAAAAGTTGCTAGCCAATCTTGGCAGAAATCATCTATTTCACAAAATAGTTCGGTTAAGTCCATCATCTAAGTGTGGTTTTCTAATATATATATTAATTTAACCAGAATCAGAGATTATACATAAGGGTTGCAATGCTATTTGTACTTTTATTTGCCGACCGCTCCTCAGAACTTTTAATAACTTATTAATTGTTAATTATTTGTAATTATCGATCGACGTTTTACTTCCAAGTCATTATCAATAATCAAAGCTTATTGATAATGACTTGGAAATATCTCATTTTAATAATTGATGTTTATGACTCAAGCACAGTCAGAGACTTGATTTGATGATGAGGCACAGCCTCATCGAACTCAGGTGATTAAAGTTATCGGAAGCTACTTTGATGTTGGTAAAAATATCATTATTTAGCTCGTTATACTTTCGATCTTTGTCATCTTCGGGGATAACTAATACAATAAACAAGTCTCCTGGCTTACCACCATGTTTGCTAGCATCACCCTGTTCTTTTAGTTTTAATGTACTTTCATGACCTTGCCCTTTGGGAATTGTGAATTTTAGTACTCTAGTTACTGTGTTTAATTCACCATTTGTCGTGACTTCTAACCTCCGAATCCTAATTTCTTGTTTAGAGCCTAGCATGGCATCATTAAAACAGAGCGAAAGATTATAATATAAATCCTTCCCCCGTGGAACTTCCGGCATCTCTTTCCCTTGAAAGCCTTGCAGGAAAGCATTGAAAATTTCAGTCTTTAGTTGCTCTCCATCTAAAATATCTGAAGCTTTTTTAAAATCCTTGGCAATTTTATCAAAGTCAAAAGGATTAAACATTATAGTTATTGCTAATTATTAATTACGCTTGTTCGTTTTTTAATCTTTTATTATATAACGACGCATTAGAAAGAATAAAGTTATTATCAGAGCAGGTAAGCAAAACCACAACAATAAAGTCAAAAATTTAATTATGAATACTGGTAAAATACTCCAATTCAAGCCAATTAGTGAAATAATTAATAATCCACTCCAAAATAACTTGATTATTAAAGCTGAACTGGAAATCAAGTATTTACGATAATGAGGATTAAACCAGATTCTAAATTCTGTGTAAGTTCCCTCTATCATGATAACTAAACCTACCATTGTTGCTCCTAAAGAAATCCCAGTTGGATATATCTGTAAGCCCCAAATATTATAGAAACAAAAATTTTCTTCAAAAACTAACAAGTTTTTTATTAAGTACAAAATAGAGCTGATATGCTCTGGATTAATTGCCAAACTTTTTCTAGAAGCTTCAACTCCTTTTTCTAGGAATTTTTTCCTTTTTTCATGTGTAAGATTGTGAGAACATCCTCGCAGCCAGTAAAGCTCGGATAAGGACGCATAAAAATCTGGGCACTCTGGATTTAACTCGATCGCTTCAGATAGATATTCTTCAGCCGGATCTAGTTGCTGCAATCGGATATACAGAAAACCTAAAACCCAATATGGATAAGGATTTTCTGGTACTAACTCGATCGCTTTTTTGGCGGACTCGATTGCCTCATCATGGCGGGAAAGATCGAATAAACACATTGCCAGCATCGTATGAGCGCGTGCATCATCTGGGTTTTCGCTCAGGTGTTTGCGAATTTCTTGCTCAGATCGCTCGAATCGATTGCTACCCATCAAAATCCAAGCGCGATCGAGTGTTTTATCCATAACTTTTTATACGGTTTTAAATTTGATATTGCGAAGTCTAAATTACATCTTCAGATATTTCAAAATCTCATCATAATTACCATCCTGATTGGCATGGATGGCATAATTCCGAGCCGTCCTAAACCACTCGCGCGTAGAAGGTTTCACCCCACTGGCTGCTGTCGCTAAATCCTTCGTAGTTAACGGCTCAGGAATACCTGTTTTCATCGCTGCTTGGAGCTTCTTCTCCACCGCTAGATCTACTACCAGCTTCAAATCCGATCCAGAACAGCCATCTGTCTTCTGAGCGAGGAATTGATAGTCGAGATCGGAGATCGGCTTGCCCTGACACAGCAGGCGCAGAATGCTGGCACGCGCGGCGGCATCTGGGGGTGGTACGAAGAGGATGCGATCGAATCTGCCAGGGCGACGGAAGGCGGTATCTAAGTGCCAAGGCGCATTAGTCGCGGCGAGAATTAATACGCATTCATTGGAATATTGCACCCCATCTAATTCGGTGAGAAATTGATTGATGAGTTGTTTGCCGCTACTTTGGCGCAGATCCGCACGACTGGCGGCGAGGGCATCGACTTCATCGAAGAATAAAACGGAGGGCTGATTGCGGCGCGCTCGATCGAATAATTGATGCAGATTTTTCTCGCTATTACCGATCCACATATCCAGAATGTCATTCAAACCGACGGGAATAAACCCAGCCCGAATTTCGCCTGCTGTCGCTCTGGCTAAATGGGTTTTACCGCATCCAGGCGGGCCGTATAATAGAATGCCACCCCCGATCGATTTACCGTAGGCACGATACATATCGGCATGGGTAAGCGGATAAATAATCTTCAGGCGAATTTCTTCTTTCACCGTTTCCATTCCACCCACATCTTCAAAGCAAATAGTCGATTTCTCGATGCCTTCGGGAGATGGTGTGTCAGGCTCGAAGCTCTCAGCATGTTTGACACCCAATCGATCGACTAATTCCGAATCCTGTAAGCTGGGATCTTGAGAAATCGCTTTGCGAAATTGTTGAGCGGCGGTATGTGAGTCACCCGATCTCATCAGTAACCGCGCGTGTAGAGTTAAGATCGTCGCCGAAGTCTCACCCCGATCGAGTAAATCTTCGATAATTACTAATGCGGCGGAATCTTTCTCCTCCTGATAAAAGGCTCTCGCCAAACCCAGTTTGAGATCGAGATTGGCTGGTGCGAGGGCTAATGCTTGCTGAAATTCGATCGCCGCCGCCGCCGCTTCACCCCGATTGAGCAATGTATCGGCGATATGTTGGCGCAGCGGGATATTATCGGGGGAAAATTTGAGGGCTTCCCGTAAGGCTAGCAATGGATCGTTGGAATTAGTCATGCTGGATAGCGGCAAAATAGCACTATCTCTAGCAGCCTGTCGGAGATAAGATTTTTCGGTTAGGATCGGGAGACTACTAAGGGTAAAACGATTGGTGCGGAAATTCAAAACGGTAGATTACGAGGCAATGCTAAAACAAACAGTGAGTATCGAAGAATGCTTGCCACCAGACCATCTTGCCCGATTTGTAGTGCAAACGATCGCTCAACTCGACCTCAGTAGTATTTATAGTGCATATGGAGCCAAGGGTGGAACACCAATTGCACCAGAAATTTTGTTAGGAATGCTTGTATACGGTTACGCGACTGGAATCTTTAGTTCGCGAGGATTGGAAAAAGCGAGCTACGAATCAATGCCAGTTCGATTTATAGCTGGTAACTTACATCCAGACCATGATACGATTGCCAACTTTAGGAGTAGATTTCTAGAACAGATTAAAGAACTATTTGTACAAATATTGGAAATGGCAGTTGCAGCTAATGTATTGAAAGTTGAAGACATTAGTGTTGATGGGACAAAGATTCACGCAGATGCGTCCAAAAGTAAGGCAGTGAGCCACAAACGTTTAGAAGAAATTCAGATGCAATTACGAACGGAAGTGGAAAAATTGATAAAATTGGGTCAAAAAGCAGATGGAATTAAGATAGACAAAGAAGTCGATGTTGTTGCCGAAATTGCGCGGAGGAAGGAGCGATTAGCTCATCTTGAGAAGGCAAAACAAGAATTACATAATCGAGCGCAAGAGCAATACGAATTAGACCAGTCTAAATACGTTGAAAAAATGGCAGAACGAGCAGCATATATTGAAAAAACAGGGAAAAAGCCGAGCGGAAGGGTTCCATCACCCCCTTTTTTGCCATCACCGATCGAGCGCAATACAATTTCACCGATCCTCAATCACGGATCATGAAAAATAGTGGTAACAAAGGCTTTGACCAGCATTATAATGGTCAGATTGCGATCGAGCATCAAGCTTTATTAATTATTTCCAACACTCTATCCAATCATCCTAATGACCAACTTGATGCACTACCAACTGTCGATGCGATCGATCGTAGAGTCGGCAAGCCCAAGCGAGCAGCATTAGATACTGGCTACTTCAGCGTGACTAATATTGAGGGTTTGGAGACACGTCAAATTGAGCCATACATAGCTACCGGGCGGCATTCTCATCAGGATTATTGGCAAACTATATTGTCACAACAACCAGATCCACCAGTGGCAGCGGCAACACTGAAAGCACAGATGGCATACAAGCTGCAAACCGATGAAGGAAGAGCATTTTATCGGTTACGAAAGTGTACCGTCGAACCGATTATTGGTATTATCAAAGAAACAATAGGGTTTCGCCAGTTCTCTTTAAGAGGCTTGACCAAAGCAGCCGGAGAATGGAATCTTGTCTGCCTCGCCTACAATTTCAGACGTTTGCATCGATTAATGGGGATTAAATGTGTTTCTCCGACAGGCTGCTAGACTACCCATCTCGATCGAGTTAATTTCAGTTCTGGCGTAATGTCAGGAAAATAGATTGGGGCGATGATTTGGTACGGGTGGTGAAGCAACAGTGCGGGTTACAGCCGATTTATTTGTGAACTACCCGACTCTCACCCTATCGGGTAGAGAGCGGGCTTCCAGCTTCGCGGGGAACAGCGTCCGACAAGACCGAAATCTTGCCACCACGACTTACATCCCCTCCACTGGCAGCAGCACTAGTTCCTAATGCCAAAAACCGCAAGGCTTCATCTCTGATGTTTTTTGCCGCATTTACGTCGCGATCGTTTCGAGATTTACATTTAGGGCAATCCCAATGACGAACATCCAATGGCATCTCAGATACTTTGTACAGACAATTATTGCAAGTCTTAGAGCTAGGGAAAAATCGGTCAACCTCAATATAGGTTTTCCCATCTTTCTCGGCTTTGTACTTGAGCATTGTTCCGAGCATCCCCCACCCAGCATCGCTAATTGCTTTGGCTAGACAGTGGTTGCGTACCATACCTTTGACATTTAGATCTTCTACTGCAATAACTTGGTTTTCGTCTACTATCTTGCGGGATAGTTTGTGCAGAAAATCTTCACGAACGCGCTTGATTTTAGAGTGGACTTTTGCCACTAATCTTCTGGCTTTATGTCTGGTGCTACTCCCCTTCTGTTTACGACTGAGTTTTTGC
Organism: Chamaesiphon minutus PCC 6605; assembly: GCF_000317145.1. GTDB lineage: Bacteria > Cyanobacteriota > Cyanobacteriia > Cyanobacteriales > Chamaesiphonaceae > Chamaesiphon > Chamaesiphon minutus. Next base: position 5,041,624 of record NC_019697.1, read on the forward strand.
TGTTTGCGCTTGAGATTTTTACTATGTTTCTTGAGGTGACGAGGGTTTTTATACTTACTGCCATCACTAGTTACACAGAAGTCAATCAAGCCTACATCTACACCAATTGCCTTGCCGTCTGTATTAGTATCTACACTGGGAATGCCGTCATCAACCAAGATAGAAACAAAATATTTTCCATCTGGGTTTTTAGATACGGTGACAGTCTTTACCGTGCCATCAAAAGTACGATGAATTTTACAATTCACTTCACCAATGATAGGTAGCTTGATAGACTTGTCGCCGACTTTGACATTCTGAGGATAACTGACAGATTGCCGTCCATGCTTTGATTTGAAGCTAGGAAAACCAGCTTTTTTCTCAAAGAAGTTTTGATAAGCAACAGATAGGTTTAGAGCTACAACTTGCAAAGACTGCGAGTAAGCACCTTTCTTTAGCCAAGGATATTCTATCTTTAGCTGAGGCAACAGACCTTGGATCGCACCTCGACTTAGCCCCTTACCAGTAGCCTTGTATGTTTCCTGACAAAGATTTAGGCTGTAATTCCAGAACCAACGCGAACAACCAAAAGCACCAGCAAAATATTGCTGCTGTTCGGCTGTTGGGTATAGTCGGAATTTGTAAGCTTGGTACATTATCATTAACTAAGGTTGCTGATAATATTGTAATGAATATACAAAGAAAAGGCAAGGAAGTTGCTCATCTCCTCATACCCGCTCTCCTTCTCGAAGCAGCGTCGCTTGTCGGGTTTGTCGAGCGGGCAATCGTCGCTTCGCTCGGCTTTCATCCCGACGCTCATCCGAAACGGATAGAGCGCGGGACTTCCCGCCTGTCCATTAAAAACTGACCTTTCCCCAGAATTAGCCTACAATCTGACCTCGCCAACTAAACCATCAAATTCTACTAAACATTGATTCAAAACATCTCTGCCGATAATGGCATGTCCATTCAGATTTTCTAATCCACAAGCGTATGCACGGATCGCGGCAAAGTGGCGGGTGCCAATACCCAGATCTACATAGCATCCTAACCCTTGCATTTGTCCGCCACCGACGCCGACAATCGCCGCATTAGCCTTAAAAGTAGTCAAATTTAATACGGAAATTGCCTCCAGTGGCAGCAAGGTACAATCGGAGCCAGTATCCAAAAATGCGGTACAAGAATAACAAAGCTCCCCCGTCGTCGCTCGTTCCCATTCAGGGGGATAAACAGTCAGCATTACGATTGGCGCAGGCGGTAAACCAGCTCCCAAATCGACATATTTGAAATGGAACATCTAATGAATGGGAAATAAATGACCAGCAGCAGACACAGATAATTGAGGTTCGGGATCGCAGACATATTCAATAAAGATATCTCGATGTCCGTATTTAGCATATATGCGGTGCATTAGCTGTCGATCGTCTAGATCGCTATCCAATACCACTCCGTTCTCAAATGCTATATATTGTCCTTGATATCGAGCGAGTAGTTCTGATTTGTTAGCTTGGTAGATGTGTTCTTGCTGTAATAAGTATTCGATCCGATCGTTCGCTATTGGTTCGGCGCGGTTTGAGTTCATAGCAAAGTTTTATTTACTAATTATATTTTAGCTTGCTTTCAATTACAGCATCAAAAATTCAGTCTAGTTTTGCTGGCTGAATTGTCGAGCATAAAACTGAGCATAGCGTCCAGATCGATCGAGTAATTCGCTATGAGTACCTGCTTCGATAATCTCGCCATTTTCGACGACCAAAATTCGATCGGCTTTGCGGACTGTTGCTAGACGGTGAGCGATAATAAATACCGTGCGATCGGCCATAATTCTTTCTAATGCTTCTTGTACTAAGGCTTCTGATTCGGAGTCTAGCGCGGAAGTTGCTTCGTCGAGAATTAGAATGCGTGGATTAAAGAATACCGCTCTGGCGATCGCAATCCGTTGTTTTTGTCCTCCCGATAAAGTCGTCCCTTTCTCGCCGACATAAGTATAATAACCTTGCGAAAGTTGAGAGATGAATTGATGTGCATTAGCGATTTTAGCAGCTTCTTCGACATCTTTAATATCGAAATCGGTCTGTCCAAAAGCAATGTTTTGAGCGATATGTCCCGATAGTAATACCGTATCTTGCGGGACGATACCGATTTGACGGCGCAGACTTTTGAGCGTCACATTGCGGATATCGATACCATCGATCGAGATGCTGCCAGATGATACGTCATGAAAGCGATTTAATAAACTCAGAATCGTACTTTTCCCCGCTCCTGAAGTACCAACTAGCGCGATAGTTTCTCCAGCTTTGACAGTGAGATTAAAATCTTTGAGAATGGTTTTGTCGGATGTATAGCCGAAGTTAACATTACGATATTCAATTTTACTAGTTGCTGGTGGCAACGCTATCGCATCTGGACGCTCGGTAATAGTTTGTGGAATAGTCAACAATTCAAAAACTCGATCGACTGAAGCTTCTGCTTGTTTTAGCTCGTTATAGTTACTGGTAGTCAGCGCGATCGGGCTGATAATTAAAACGATATTAGTAAGGTAAATCACAAATTCAGCAGATGTTAAATTACCTGCCGAAATCTGAAGACCAGCTAATACAAATATAAATAGAATACTAACGACTTGTAAGAAACTAACGATCGGATGCTGCAAGGCATTAATCTTTTCAGTCAAATATTTAGCCTGCCGATTAAACTCAGCTTCTTGCCCGAACTTGATGCGAGCGTAATCTTCAGCCGCAAAAGCTTGAATCATCCGAATCCCACCGAGGTCTTCGGTTACTAGCGAAGATAAATCAGCAATCTGGTTTTGACTCTTTAATGATTGCTTTTGCAGTTTTTCGCCAAACCAGCCAACTAAAACGGCAATTACTGGCGCAATGAGAAATACCGCTAATGTCAATTGCCAGTTGATATAAACCATATATCCCAGGATGACAATAAGCTGGAGCACACACGGGATAAATTGATGAAAAATCTTATTAATAATTTCGCCAATTTTATCGATATCTTCAGTTAATCGATATGATAAATCGCCCAATTGTATCTGCGATAATCGATCGCCGCTCAAGCCCAACAGGTGTCCGTAAGTATGTTTGCGTAGATCTAGCGTAATGCCAAAAGCAGCCTTGGCCATCAACGTATTCATACAATATTGAGCGATACCTTGGAAGATATATACCAGTCCTCCAGCTACCGCAATTTTAGCCAGCATAGTGACATCAGTACCCACATATTTACTGATTTGTCCGGCTAACCACGCCTGAATCGGCCAAAAAGCAGTATAAACTCCGATCCACAACAACGCTAACAAAATTGTCAGTCTGTGTGGACGAATATAAGGAAGAAGTTGCCAATAGTTAGAACGCTGTTTCAAATGACTCACTCGATCGCTAAATAATCGATCTACTTGACGCCCCCATGTTTTGGTTTGTTCGCAAAGTCAAGATCGTATGTAGATCGTAGCTTAGATCGACCGCTCGATTAACTCATAACATCGATTAAACATTTGGCAATGCGTCGCGCCGCGCCAGGAGTACCCATGCGTAATAAACCATTTTCTGCGATCGATTGCAAGCGATCGGGCTGTTGTAATAATTGCCAGATTTCTAATCCCACATCCTTTGGCTGCGGAACTAAAATTACCGACTCACCCAACAAGCGAGTTTGCGCTTCGGCAAAAGCAGGCGTAAACTGAGGGCCAGCACCAGGAATGATAAAAGCTGGTTTTCCCAAACCGATAAATTGTTCCGTCGCCGTCCCCGCCATTGCAATCGCGCAGTCACCTTGCTGCATAAACTGAGCGTAAGCTTGAGTACTAATCGCGATCGCGATCTGGTCGCGACGATAATAAATCGTACCCGGAGCGGCGATCGCATCGGTTAAATCTCGATCGATCCGAACCACTCGCTCCCATCCCAAATCGCACAGAATACCCCCTAAAATCTCCAGATCTAACGTGGGGACGATTGCAGCCAAACAAACAATTTCCCGCTGCTTAAAAGCTAAAATCAGGCTATTTACAGCTATTAAAATGCACCGCCAATTGGCATAAGCTTCCGGCGGACGCGAACCAGGTAGCAAGGTAACTATTAGCGGACGAGCTAATTCTAATTGTGCTGAATGAGGTCGATAAAATACTGGCGCGATCGCACTCGCAACTCCATCCGTCATCGGATTGCCCAGATCGAAAGTGGGAATCTGCCATCGTCGTAAGATCTCGGCGGTGAGTTTATCGCGCGCAAACACGGCTTTACATCTACTGCGACTCAATAACCACCGTTCCCATGGCAAATAATACGAGCCAGTTTTAACTTCGATCGAGTTGAGCTGCGAGGGTAAAACTTGGCCGTGCCGATCGCGAATATAATACTCCGATTTGGCCGTACCGATAAAAGCATATTCCGCCCCACTCAACCAGGCAAATAACAGCGGCACGATATCGCCAACAGCCAGAATTTTACCCCCAGCTTGCGCCCACCCACGAGCAGTCCGAATTTGATCGATCGTCAATCCTACCAATCCCCCCTGAAGATCTCGTACCAATTGCCGATTATCCTGGTTGAGAAATCCCCCCGATGGCATTACCTGGACTTTACTGGCGATCGAGAAACCGTTACTACTATAAGCCTTACCCACACCCACGATCGGTAAAGCAATTATTTCTATCGCCGGACTTAATTTTCGCAATTCTTGAAGCACTGGCAATGCGATCGCATCTTCACCATGTCCGTTGCTGATGCAGAGAAGTTTCATAAACTAGGGGATAGGGGATAGGGGATAGGGAATAGAAGTTTGGGGGTAGAGTTTAGTCTATAAATTAGACTCCGATATTTAAAACGCTTTTGGATGTTCGATTTCATTAACTATCTGAAAAGTAATAGTCTCAAAAAACTATCCCCTATCCCCTATCCCCTATTCCCTTTACCCTCCCCAAATCTCCAAAATTACTATATAATAAAAGAACTTGGGGCTGTAAAGGTTTCGACGTGTTGGCGAAAGCTGCACTGTGATACAGGTCGAGAGGGAGTCTACTCTCGTTAATATCGGCTCAACTAAATACAAATGCAAACAACATTGTACCTTTCGCTCGTAAAGCCGCTCCTGTAGCTGCCTAAAAACACTTAAGATTAATTTCTAAGTCCGAGCATTTATAGTATGACTCCGTTAAATACTATAAATAACCCTCAACGGATGCTCTATTTAATCGTCTCTGGTAGATTAGATAGCTAAGATTCATCAGAGCATCCTGCGACCTGGGATAATAGGTCACTCCCGTCTAGAGGATTAGATAGACTATACCTGTGAACGAGCGGAAAGTTAATACCCAGGGCGGACGGCAGTTCGACTCTGCCCAGCTCCACTTTCAATCTAAACCCCGATCGAGATTATTTTCGATCGGGGTTTAATTTATTCACTATCGACTATCCCCTACAAACTAGCGTAATCCTTAACAAACTCGATCGGAATCGCCCAGCTAGAATTATTAATCTGTTCTTGCAGTGCATCGTTAACAGTCGAGCCATTTTCGAGCGTTTCGGGAATATCCCAGAGGGGATTGGAATGAAGGCCATTGATCCCAACTAATTCGCCCGAACCGTCGATTGTAGGGCCACCACTCATGCCTTTTTTAATCGCCCGATCGAAGCCAATCCCATAGCCCCCAGTAATGGCAATCGGCAAAACTTGGGTAATTTTACCATCAACTATCTCTAGTCCCCAAGCAGGCTTGGTTTTGGGACTCGACACCTCAGTAGATTCCGATCCAGTAAGTGGGAATCCTGACGACCAGACACGATCGCCAACTTTGGGACTAGCAGCAGCTAAAGTCGCGATCGGATAATTGCCTTTGGCACTTTGAAACCGGAGTACGATCAGATCGCGATTTTGTCCGGTAGGGGGCGGAATCAGCGCGGCAGCATAGATTTGCCCGTCGGGGGTTTGAATTTGGAACGGTGCGCTAGCAGCTTGAATGACATGGGCATTGGTGACCACAGTATAGACTTGTTGCTGTCGCTTGAGTAGCACTCCAGAACCGATAGTTTCTTTATTGGCCAACACTTTAACCGAAATCGCTCGCAATTGCTGCTGTAATTTCTGCTCTTGAATGACTGCATACTCCGCTTTGCCCCAAGGCTGAGTCAACATTCGGGGAATGACGATCGTCAGTGATGTTACGAACAACATTGGTACTACCCTGGCAATCCAGTATTGCCATCTGGCAGATGCTACTTGCTCGGTGGGCGATCGATCGGCGGAATCGGGTGGTGTAAGCTTAGACATTATAGATAGGATCGGAGTGAAAACCGTAAATTTATAGACATGTATTTCACTGTTGATGTTCTAGGATAAATGGTAGTGCTGTTGTCAATTCTGCTCGAACATAAAAAGACATGCTGGAACTATATCAATTTGAATTATCGCAATTTTCGGAAAAAGTTAGATTAATTCTTGACTATAAAGGGTTAGCATACCGCAAAATCGAAGTCGTACCAGGAATAGGTCAACTAGAATTATTCCGGCTTTCTGGGCAGCGACAAGTGCCCGTGCTCAAAGATGGAAACACTGTCATTGCTGACTCTACCGCTATTGCTCTGTATCTAGACAAAACTTATCCAGATCGTCCGATTATCCCAACTAATCCCCAACAAAAAGCAAATTGCTTGCTCTTAGAGCAGTGGGCCGATCGCTCGATCGGGAGTGAAGCGCGATCGATTTTATTAGAAGGCTTGAAAAATATCAACCTGCGTACTTCTATATTACCAACAGGTACCCCCGATGTCCTCAAAAATCTAGTCGGCTCGATCCCCAAAGAAGCGATCGACATACTGGGACTGGGATTGGGCTTAACGCCAGATGCGATTAAAGCTAGCAAAGCCGAAATGCACCGCAGTCTAGAATCGATCTGTATGCTGCTGTCGCAAAATTCTTGTGCGTATCTGACGGGTGATACCCCTACTCTGGCAGACTTGACGGTAGCAGGATTGAGTCTAGTCCTCAAAATTCCTGAAGGCCCTTATCTAGATATTCCTTTCAATCTCAAGGGTAAAGGAGTCCCCGGTTTTGCAGATAATCCTGAATACGATCTATTTTTCACTTGGCGCGATAAACTTTATGCGGATTTCCGTAAGCCACATTTGCCAAACATCAATAACAATTCTGGAGCCGCACCTACCACACCCACAACGATCTCGATCGACTAATTACGCTCGATCGACAAGCACTAACTAGTGCGATTATAAAATCGGCTGACGAAAGCGAGCAGTTGATTCGACTGCTCGTTTCCCTTTCTAAAATGTCTAAAGTTGAGGCTTTACTGGCAATCTTAAGATGATTGAATTAGTTCAGCTACTCGCATTGCCGAGCAAATCGCCCCTTCATGCAGGCCATCGGCAAGGTAAGCACCAGCATGATAAGTATGATATTCGCCATTGGTAGCGACGACTTCATCGCGATAGCGAAACGACTCGACCGTATATTTGGGGGTGTGATGCTGTTGAATGTGGACGATCTGTGTCGGATCGATCGAGTCTTCTAGATGAAAAGCTAAATTATATTGACGCGGCGAAGTAATCCCACAAAGTTGGTTGAGATAAGCGTTGTAGCCCCAACCGTGGGGGGTTTGAAAGAAGTCAAATTCAGTCAGTTGTTTGATGCCATAGCGAGCGTACATTGAGGTATCGGTATGGACGATCGTTGTAGCATAATTGGGTTGCCAAGCACCAAAGCGGCGAAGTTCGGCATCAGTAGGATCGGCAAGTAATACCAAGACTCGATCGGGTGGCGTCGCAAACACTACTTTATCGAATAATTGCGGCAGTTTGCCTGCTAGTTTCACGCGCACTTTACCCTCTGGCGTCCGCCATACCTCGGTAACATCGACATTCAGCAGCACCGTTCCTCTAAAGCGTTCGAGAATTTTTTCGATATAGGAATACACCCCACCTTTGATGCATACCCATTCAGTCAGCACGTAATCGCGCAGTGAGGGAATCGCCAATTCGGCGGGGACATCATCGATTTGCTCGAAGGGGATCGAATAACTATACATCGTCAGTAATTTTAACCAATAATTGCGCGCGCACTTTGTTGGCAAATATTTAGATAATGGTCGATCGTAAAGGCTCTGAATGTTGGCAAAATGCATCTTCAATTGCAGTCCAATCGATCGAATATAGAGACTGTCTAAGCGCAGATACTCAGTCAGACGTTGTATAACTGTGATATTTTTGCGAATTGTGGTAGCGGATAAAAATCGATTGCCATCCTTGAAATACAATGCGGAGCCGAGTTCGACTGGTTCGAGTTCTACGTCCAGTTCTTGCATCAATGCGATAAAGTTATGAAATTTGCGAGTAAATTCAACTACGCCTGCTTCGAGAAATAGATCGCGATTTTGGGAATCGGTTTTGACATTTTTGTTAAGCGATCGAATGTGTCCGCCTAGGATTGGTTGTTTTTCAAATACTGTGACTTGATGCCCTTTTTTGTCGAGTAAGTATGCTGTAACTATGCCGCTGGCTCCGCCGCCGATGACTGCTATTTTCATAAGATTAGCTCCTTATTGTGGTAAGATAAGTGATGAATTAAAGTTAGATGTTGCTGTAACTAGCGACTGCAAATTGATAGACTCGATCGACAAGTCTATATCTGCTTAAGATGCTGTTTGAAAATTTGAATAAGACCTGAAAATTGACAGTGAGGTGGGCGGGTTTGTGCGAGCATTATCTTTACACTCGCCACCGATCTCATAAACCCGCCCCTACAGTCCCATATTATCCATCGCGGTCGAAAGATCGTAAATCCAAACCCGCTCTATATTTTCAGGTAGATCCGATTAGCCTAAAATTGGATCGCCTGATAGTTTTTGATACAGACTCGCTCCAGTCCAAAATGTGGGTGCGAAGCCGGGATAGCCGGATGATGCGTTGCAAAAGTAGAAATTATTTAAAGATGTTTCAGCATTGAGTCTCCCGATGCCCATGTTTTTGGGAGTGAGACTAGAACCGTAAGAATTGCCTTCCGGACACCAACAATAATCTTCATTAGTAGTTGGACTACCCGTAATATTGAAGACTAAATGTTTGCGTAAGTTGGGAATATAGTTAGCTTCGACGACATCGACGATCGAGTCAAATATTTCTGTCTTTTTCTGTCTATATGCTTTGGGATCTGTTGATTTGAGATTTTTAAAATAATCATAATTAGCAACAGTCAAAAACTCAATGATTTGACAGTCTTCGGGACAATCTCGATGTGCGGAAGTGAGTAATGTCGGAGTAGTAATTGCAAAACTGGGATTAGAAAAATCGTGCTCGTAATACATGCGATTGAATGCGCGATTGAGATCCGGATCGCCTGTATGAAAAGTATTCCATTTACCAAAGCCATAGTCGCGCAGATCGAGATCTTTGACGACGCAGTAAGCCATGAAGTTGGATGGTGAATAGTCGTAATTTAGCTTGCGGCGTACTGTCGGCGAAAATCGATCGAGTCCGATGGTGCGTGCGGCTTGTTGCGGGTCGATATTGCAAATAATCGTATCTGCGGTGAATTCTTCGAGCTGTTTTGTCTTGAGATTTTCAGCGAGTACCCCCGTCACCGTGCGATCGCGAATGATAAATTCATTTACCTCATGGTTTAGCAAAACTTCGCCACCACAATCGACGATCGTCTTGACTAATGAGTTAATTACATGCTCGAAATGTTGAGTTGGATAAAAAGCTCCATTTTGATAACCAGTAAACAAAATTACCCACGCATAAAATGATAATCGATCGGGTGGTAACAAAAAATCTGGCCATTGCGATGCTAATAAAGTTTGGGCTGGGAGTGGTAGATCGAACTTATTAAAGACATCTTGTAAGGTGCTATTTAAATATAGGAGCGTTTTGGACACTCCGCCCAGGTTACGAACGAAATCCTGCGGTTTAATCGGTGGTGAAAGCACTTTTAAGCTATCACTAACCGTTTGAATCTCTTTAATAAATCTCTCGATCTTATCGGTAGATTTGGGGAAAAGTGCAGTCAATCTTTGACTTAACGTCTCTGATGAAGAGGGAATTGCTAGCGTATAACCGGGCATGTACATTCGATCGAATCCGTCTGGATCGTAACGTTCAAAAGTTACTTCTCGATCGAGTTCGAGTTTGTTAAGAACTCGATTTACAGTTTTACCTTCGCCACAATCCCAGACATAATGCAATTGCGCGTTAAATTTATATTTCTTGGCCATGGTAAAAGTATGCCCAAAGCCACCTGGATATTCATGCGCTTCCAAGACTCTAACTCTGTTTCCAGCTTTAGCCATGAGCGAACCAAATACTAATGCTGATAAACCACTGCCGACAACGAGGTAATCTGTTTGCATAATCTCTTTTCTGCAACTAGATGATTTATATTTCAATCTTTACGCTAGTTTCTGTCTAACAGCAGACATATTTACATTTCTTAGTAATCGATTTTTAATTAATTAAAAAACTGTGAGATTTTAAAAAAACGTTGATTCCTTCACAATTTCCTCACATTTTTTTGATAAAATGATATCAATCGTTTGCCTGCGAAAATCTTTGATGAATAAAAGGTTTCGAGATCGGGCTGAAGCTGGAAAATTGCTGGCCCAACAACTACTAGATTATGCCGAGCGTCCGCAAGCGATCGTGTTGGCATTGCCGCGCGGTGGGGTACCCGTTGCCCACCCAATCGCGCAGACACTGCAAGTGCCGCTAGATATTTGCCTGGTACACAAATTAGGAATACCCAGAAACCCAGAAGTAGCCATGGGTGCGATCGATCTTCAGGGGAATAAATATCTCAACGAGCGAATTGTTAGAGAACTGGACATCTCTATGGCAACGATCGATCGGATTGCCGCTAATGAGCTGCGCGAACTGCAACGTCGAGAACGCACCTATCGCGGAAATCGTCCTGCTGTCGATCTGCGCGATCGAATCGCGATCGTGGTAGATGACGGATTGGCAACTGGAGCCACTATGAGAGCTGCAATTGAAGCAATCCGTCGCCAACAACCCGCCCAGATGACGATCGCCGTGCCAGTAGCCTTTCAGGGGACGATCGACCGATTGCGTGCTAGTGTGGATCGGATCGTCTGTTTGATGATGCCCGAACCGTTTGAGGCAATCGGTTGTTGGTATGATAATTTCTCGCAAACTACAGATGCTGAGGTTTGTGCGGCATTGCAGGAGTCAGGGGTGAATGGTTAGGGGGACGGGAAGCATTCTCTTCCCACCCCACAAACTAGCTCTTCGTCCGATCGAGATCGATATCTAGTTCTTCGTGGCGAACCTGTGCTTGGCTCGTAGCGGTTTCTATTTCGATTTTTTTGGCGATCTTGACTTCCTCGCGGACGAAAGTTTCCTTCCGCACTTGGGGGATTTCTTCATAAGTTTCGATGCGGGTACGACCCTCTCCAAATACCAGATTGCCAGCGACTCGATCGTGTTTTGGCACCAGCCGCTGGATGACAATCCGCTCTTTTTCGATCGGGACAGACACTTGTGCTTGTTGAGTCTCTACCCGCTTGCTAATGGCGACATCGCCAACTTTTTGGCGAGTCTTGTCAGCAACCAATTTTTCTTCGTATAGCTCGATCCGATCTTGCACAGGAGCGGCTAGATTAATGGGTTTGGCGATCGGGATGACTGGAGCGACTGGAACTAACGGGATCGCTGGAGCAACTGGCGGCGGTACGATAACCGGACGCGGTGCGGTGGCAATCGGTGGTGCCGGACGCGGCGATCGCTTGAGTAACCACCACAATCCACCTAATAACGGTAGGAATAGCAACCACAGCCAAGGAGTAGCATCTGTGGCATCTGTGGCAGTTGTTTCGGTGATTTGAGTAGTTTGAGTTGTTTGTGGTGCAGCGGGGACAACGGCAGGTGCGGCAGCAGTAGCCGCAGGTACGCCACCCAAGAATGCAATGATGGCTGGAGTGGGGTTGCCTTTATAAACGTAGGCAAAGGGTTGAGAGAATGGATACCGAGGGTCGAGCGGTAAAGTCTTGTGCATCGGCACGATCCGCACACCCTGGAGATCGGCGATGCCATCGGCGTTGGCATAGCTAATGCCGTTATCGCCCAATTGACCGACCATCGTCACTGGTCGATCGTCCGCTAGCTTCACAGCATTAGGTGTGGCGACAAATGGAGCTTGCTGGAAAACTGAATACTGCTGAAAAGATAGCCGCGTGTCATTGGTTGCGGGTCGATCGATTAGTTTAATCTCTCTGGAGGGGCCACCCACTTGTGCCCAATTAGTAATTTCGCCGCGAAAGATCTGAGCAAATTGCTCGAAGGTAAGATTGCCAACAAATGGATTGGTAGCTCCCACCACGATCGCGATTTTTTGGCGTTTTTGAGGGACGAAAACCAGTCCTTGCTCGAACTCTTCGGGCGTCAGCGAACGACCGATGGCGGCGATGTCGGCGGTGCCATCGAGTACTGATTGCAAGGCTTTGTCTGCACCATTGTAGCTAGTTTGAATTTCCAGATTCGGGTACTGCCGTTTGAGCTGCTGCTTGCGGATCTCATTCGATGGCTCCATGCTGGTCGAACCGTCGATTCTGAGCGTGCCGCTCGGCGTGGTGGCTGACGAATCGGTAGGGGTTGATTGCGCCAATACGGTATTCGTATCAAATAACGCGCCCATTGGTTCGATCGCGCCTCCCATACTCAGCATTAGTGCGACTGATACGACTGTGGCTTTAGCAGGCTCTTTCAACCACTGAGTGTTGGGATTAATTTTTTTCATATTAAATTAATTGATAATTGATAATTGATAACTAAGGGATTTCAACATCTGTTGTTTGTCGATCGATGTTGCATAAATTTATCGTTTCAAAAACATGGACTCCAGTCATATTTGGGCGTTGACCCTATGACTGAAGTCCCAAATTTAAGCAGATCGCTCAGCTCTTCTAAAACATCTCGATTTTTGGCAGAGTTACCTAGCATCGGTTGTCTGGATGCTTACTTCTGGCTGCCAAAGATTTCCGCTTTGGTGCGATCGATCGCTTGCATCAGTTCTTTACGATCTTGCTCGCGAATCACATAGCGCAATACAAAGCGTACCGTGTAGATTAGACCGACTACTTTCAGAATTGGCGACATTAATGGGATACTATCGACTGCATTCAACCCAGCAAACAACAGTTTGATCGCGACAAATGCGACTATAGTCAAGCCCAACCAATCAAAAAGCTGGCGATTATTTTGGTAATAATCAGCAACGGATGACTTGGCATTGTCTAACAGCTCGTCTTTATTGCTTTGCAGTGATTGCCAGATTTCTTTAGCAGAATCGGCGATCGACTTATCATCGGCGGCGTCAGATGTAGCGGGGATTGTAGCTTCCAGCTCCATACTAGTAACTGTGGGCGCATACTCATTATCGACAATGGCGTCGGAACTACTATGCAAACTAGCTTCAATTTCGCCAGCAGATTTTTCCAGAGACTTCTGGTCGTATTTCATGGCATCGTCATCGAGATCGATCGTTACTGGCGATTCATTGGCAATCTTGACGTCGCTGTCATTGGTGGCCATGGTGTCATCTAGAGTAGGCGTAGCAATTGCTTCGCTAGGCGATGTGTCGGGAACGTCTTCGTTGGCAACCATCATATCTTCACCGAGATCGGGCATAGTTACCGATTCACTATCGGCATCAGCCATGACATTTTCATCATTAGCCATAGCCATTTCGGCGCGATCGTCCATAGTCTCGATCGAGTCTGCGGTAGGTACTTCGGTAAACTCTGCCTCATCTACCATCGGAGCCATGTTTTCTAGAGTGGAGTTTTCAACATGTGCATTGTCGTATTCTTCAGCTTCTTTAGACTTATGCTCTTCTGTCTTGGTAGTTCGATCGTGGTTGGGGTCGTGTTCGTCAATGCGGGAAAGTTCAGTTGTTAGATCGATGCTCATGAGCGGTAATCCACTTATTAAAGGGTGATGCGTTTTTGGAGCGACAAACGACTTTCAGCTCCGATCGTCTTTATAAGCACAAGAGCCAATGCGCTTTGCATCGGCTACAAGTAGTTAGGTGCGAACTTCCGGATTTGTGTTTACGAATCCGGAAGCTCGATCGAGTAAATTAAATCTTGTTATCGACAACTGGGTTGCCATCAACATCTACATCTAATTCTTCGCGACGCAGTTGCTCTTGAGCCGTAGCATTTTCGGTGTCTACAACTTTGCTAACTTTGACTTCTTCGCGGACGAATGCTTCTTTACGAAATTCTGGAACCTCTTCGTAGACATCCATCCGAGCGACTTCGCCTTCTTTAAAGACATCGGTACCTACGGGGATGGTGGTACCTGTACCACTAACAGGCATCCGCTCGACAACTACGCGTTCTTTATCGACCGAAACCGAAGCTGTTGCCGTCTCAGTTTCGACATGCTTGCTAATTACTGCTTCGCCAGTTTTTTGACGAGTTTTTCCAGCAACCAGACGTTCTTCATATAGTTTGAGCGTCGAGTTATTCTCATCGGTCATTCCATACAAATCTGGCTCGCGATCGTAAGTATAGCTATCCCGATCCATCATGGCTGTGCCCATTGCTGGCGCACCAACGCTTGAGGATACATCTTGCTGCATGGGCGTACCACCACGATATACACCTCTGACTTGCTCTTCATGGTCGTAATCGACAACCATCTCGTTGGTGAATTCTGGTAAAGCTTCGACTTGAGCTTTAGTCAGCTCGATCGCATAAACGCGTTTGGCGTTGTCATCAACTCTGGCGCGACCGATCGGGAGTAACACTTTCTTACCGATAATCCAAGCTCCCGTATTGATTACCAAATAGCGAAACTGTCCGCCATCATCTACTAAAACATCATCAACCGAACCGATTTTATCGTCAGCTACATATACGTCTAGTCCCTTAATATCCCGATCGCCAAAGTGTTCTTTATAGTCTGGGTTAAAGTCTTTGATTTTGTGGAGAGCCATTTGATTTAGTCCTACTTGTAAAGTCTTTGAATACCTGATACTCATCAGCTTACAAGTCTGGCTCTAGATATTTATCCTTCGATCTACCGATCTAGCGCACACCATTGGATAGAGACTAAAAACTCTCATATTTTCGGTCGATCGAATAATATTTTAATTGTTTATTTAGTCTCAATTGTGACTGACTCTATACTACTTCTAACGAGCATACATCTAACGACAACCCCGACTTCTTCAAGAAGTCGGGAGTACAAAGCCGAGCGTAATCTTAGATGGCAATACAACCGCTCCGAGGTGGGATCTCGATCCTCAGAGTCCCCCCATTATCTGGATCGAACTCAATCTCCGCCATACCAAATGCCAACCGTTTCGGCGGAGATTTAGAGCTGAGACTGGCTAAATCTAAACTTATTTTGACCGACTCCATCCCGATATTGACCGCGACGACGATCTCTTCATCATCTAGGCTACGTGCGAACGCATAACCATTGCCATGTGCAAATAACACTCGATAAGTGCCGATCCGTAAGGCGCGATGAGCTTTGCGTAAAGCAATCAGTTCGCGGTGGTAGTTGAATACCTCTGAATCCCACTCCGTTTCGGCTGGAAATCCGCGCCGCGCATCCGGATCGAGCGCGCCGACTAAGCCGACTTCATCGCCATAATAAATACTCACCGCACCAGGAAAAGTCAGTAACAATAAAGTCCCCAACGCCATGCTCGCGCGATCGCCTTGTGCGATCGAAATCAGTCTGGCGGTATCATGACTGGCTAATTGATTTAATTGCGTTAGTTGAATTTCCCAGGGATAGAGATCGAGCAATGCCTGAATTTTTTGGGCGTAATCGGGGGCTGATAGAGCCGGGTAGGGGTCATAACTGCGCGACTCGACTAAATCCATGGCCACGCGATCGCCAGCGACAAAGGCGATTGTCGGTGCCGTAAATAGGTAATTCATCACGCCATCAAACTGGGTACCATCGAGCCAATGACGGGCATCGCGCCAAACTTCGCCGACGATATAAGCTTCGGGGTTGATGGCTTTGACTCGATCGCGAAATTCTTGCCAGAAACCCTCTGTTTTAATTTCAAACGGAACGTCTAGCCGCCAGCCGTCGATGCCGAGGCGAATCCAGTGCTCGGCAATCTGCATCAGGTATTCGCGGACGTCGGGATTGTCGTGATTGAAGACGGGTAAGGCGCGATTGCCGACCCAACCTTTGTAGTTAGGTGGTAGCGATCCATCGTAGGCAGACAGCGGCCAATCATAGATGGTAAACCAATCTACCCAGGGGGAATTGGGGCCGTTTTCTAAGATGTCATTGAAGAAGAAAAAGCCTCGGCTGGCGTGGTTGAAGACGCCATCGAGGACGACTTTCATGTCGCGTTGGTGAGCGGCGGTTAGGAGGGCTTCAAATGCCCGATTGCCGCCGAGGATCGGATCGACTTGATAGAAGTCGTGGGTGTGGTAGCGGTGGTTGCAAGTGGACTGAAAAATTGGCGTGAAGTAGAGGGTGTCGATACCTAAGTTCTGAAGATAATCGAGTCGTTCGATGACACCCCACAGGTCGCCGCCTTTATAGCCTTGGAGGGTTGGCGGTGCGTTCCAATCTTCCCAGTGAGGATTTTTTAAGAGGGGTTGTTGGGGGTGGTTGCCGATCGCGAATCGATCGGGAAAAATTTGATAGAAAACGGCGTGTTTGACCCATTCTGGTGTCTGGATTGACATGGTTGAAGATAGTGATTATTTGTGTTTAGTGTATAGGCAAACTCATTAACTGGTGCTCGGTAGAGTTTATCGGGGCTAGGAGAACCTGGAGCTGGGGGTGCCGACCCCCAGACCCCCCGTTGAGGGTACCGTGCATACACATCTCTGGCTCGAAGCGAAAACCCTGGAAATCACCCTGCTTGGTGCGCTTCCTTTCGCGGGGAACCCGCGCGGAGCGCATCCGCTAAATCCTCCTTAAAAAGCGGATGCAATCACGCGGAGAGTGGAGGAGCATGTGTTGCACCAAGCAGGGGGATTTAGATCTAGAAACGAAGTCTAGCCGACTTGTGTATACATGGTAGCCGTTGCTAAGTGAGGCATCTGTCCGATGTCTGACTAGTGGCTACGGGGTAGGGTTCAATATTTAATAACTATCGATCGCTCGGCACCAAACTCTCCCCTACACGTAGATCTACATAACAGGATCGGAGCTTTAACAAATCGGGTTTTTTACTCCTATTTTCCCTACGCTGTTACAGCCCAATCATTCACTCATCTTCATCCCCCTATCCACGCGAATCTACCTCTTTGGGCATACCCAAAGTATTACCCGCTCCGTCATAAGGAGGTTGGCGAAGGGGTGCGATCGGAGATTGAATAGTTTAAACAAGCTCGATCGAATGCCGATTTTTCGATCTTAGTTACGCCTTTAACTCTAATCTCACAATCATAGGAGCGAGCGATGTTGGCTATTAGGTCACTTTTTGATAGTTATGGAGTCACGTTGCTGGCTCAAACCGCAGTCGTGCGGGAGACGGCATTTTTTTCGGGGCCACAATTTTTCACGGCGTTAGTTTCGGGGTTATTTTTGACCTTCGGCTTTCAGATGCTGTTGACTAATTTGTCGGTGGCAACGGGGATTTCGGCTTTTAGTTTGGCACCCAATGACGAGCATAAGTCCGATCGCCATGATGGTAGTGGTAGTTCGCTGCCTGGGATTGGCACGATGGCTGGGATCTGGACGGTAGTGACGGTCTCGATCGCGTTGTTTGTCGCTTGTTCGCTGGCTGTCAAGTTGAGCCTGGTGCCAACTGCCACCATGGGAATGACGGTGGGACTGTCGATTTGGGCGGCATATTTCTCGATTTTGGTGTGGATTAGTTCGACGACTGTTGGGTCGCTGGTTGGCTCGGTGGTGAGTACTGCGACTAGAGGCTTTCAGGCAGTATTTGGGACGGCGACAGCGGCATTGGGGATGAAGGCGGCTGGCTCGGAGCTGGTTTCGTCGGCGGAAGCCGCAGCCGCAGCCGTGCGTCGCGAAATGACGTCTTATATCGATCCGCAAGAGGTGCAGTCTTCGTTTAAGGATTTACTCAGTTCGGTGAAACCAGCAGAACTGAACATCCAAGATATTCGCGCCGAATTTGAGAAAATTATTAAGGATTCGGACTTGAGTAAGGCGATCGATAAAGATAATTTGCCTACTCTAAGTCGCGAAACTTTTGAAAATCTGCTCAAGGAGCGCACGGATCTGTCGCCGCGCGATGTCAAGAAGATCGTCGATGAATTGGATCGATCGTGGCATGGTACTTTGGGCGGCGGGAAGCAAAGTGGCGGACTGGGCAAACTGATCGAGCAAGTCCGCTCTGCCAAGCCTCAAGATTTGCTCTCTGGCAATTTTACGCAGCAACTCGATCGATTTATTCAGGATATGGGTAAAGGCGAGAATCCCAGCCAATTAGAGCAAGCTTTGAGCACTCTGATGGGGGTTGTTTTAGGGCGGGTAGATTTATCCGATTTGGATGTCGAAAAAATTAAGGGTCAAGTTAAGGATGTTCAGTCTCAGCTCAAAGATGGAGCTGGGAAAGTAGCCGATAAGGTTGCTACTCCGACGCTATCACCAGGAGCGAGCGTGATTCGTGCTGATGTCGAGCACTACCTGCGCGAGGCTTATTCTTGGCAAATGACGCCCGATCGCATCGAGCGTGAGTTTCGGGACGTGCTCTACGATCCGAATGCAGATGCTAGAACGATCCGTCAGGCGATCGAAACGCTCAAGCCGGAGGAATTTACTACCCAATTACAAGCGCGTGGGGTGTTTACCCAAGACAAGATCGCCGAGATCGTCTCCGTACTCGATCGCGTCCGCTTGAGAGTCCTCACTGAAGTACGCGCCGCTGAAGCTGCGGGAATGCTCGAAAAAACCCAGACGGCGATCGATGTCTATCTGCGCGCGACTCCCAAGCAACGGTTACTCTCTAATGAGTCGGCGCGCGAGTTCAAAACTTTACTGCTCGATGACGATGCCGATCCGCAGGAGTTGCACTCGCGGTTGTCGCAAATTAAGCAGTATCGGTTTTTTAGCGTCCTTCAGCAGCGTAACGATTTGAGCGAAACCGAAAAGACGCAAATCGTTCAAATGCTCGATCCCGTCTTGGAAGTCGCGATCGCCGATACAGAGGGGTTACAAGCAGGCGTCAAGGCGCGCGTCGATACCCAGTGGCAGCAGGTGCAAGAGTACCTCCGCAGTACGGGTAAGGACGAACTCAACCCAGAGGGCATCAAACGCGATTTACAGAAGCTGCTAGAAGATCCGCAAGCTGGTATTCACGACCTCAAACATCGTGCTTCTAGCTTCGATCGGGATACCCTGGTGCAACTGTTGAGCCAGCGTAAAGACCTCAGCCAAGACCAAGTGAATGATATCCTCGATCGAGTCGAATCTAACTGGAAACAAGCCCTCCACGCGCCAGCCGCGATCGTCGATAAGGCCAAAACTCAGTATGAAGACACCACCCATGCGATCGCCGATTATCTACGCCGGACTGGTAAATCGGAACTCAACCCCGATGGTATCAAACGCGATTTGACCACATTATTGCAAGATCCCAAAACCGGATTGGAATCGATCCGCGACAGGATCTCACATATCGACCGCGATACCTTGGTGCAATTGCTGCGCCAGCGCGAAGACTTCACCGAAGAAGAAGCCAACGCCGCAGTCGATCGCGTTCAGGATACCATTCGGCAGGTACTCCGCACACCGCAACGGCTGGCTATTCGCGCCCAAAACCGCGTTAATGACTTCCAAACGGCACTGGGAGACTACCTCCGCAACACGGACAAAGACGAACTCAATCCCGATGGTATCAAACGCGATCTCGGATTGCTCTTTCAAGATCCGCGCTTAGGAGTGGAACACCTCGGAGATCGGCTCTCCAAAGTCGATCGCGAAACTATCGTCGCGCTGCTCTCTCAACGGCAAGACATTTCTCCCGCCGAAGCAGAACAGATCGTCGATCGCGTCCTCGCAGTACGAGATCGGTTTGTCGGACAACTCGAAGCCATCAAAGCCAAAGTCCAATCCGCGATCGATAGCGTCTTAGCCAAAATCCGCGACTATCTAAATAGCTTAGAGCGTCCCGAACTCAACTACGACGGTATCACTCAAGATGTCCGCAAACTGTTCGACGACCCTAATGCCGGATTTGAAGCACTCCGCGACAGACTCTCACATTTCGATCGCGATACCCTCGTTGCCGTCATCAGCTCGCGAGACGATATCTCCGAAGCCGATGCCAACCGAATTATCGATCGTGTCGATGGCGTCCGCACCAATGTCCTCCACCGCGCCGAACGGATTCAAACTCAAATCCAAAATCGCCTCGATGACATCAAGCACCAAGCTCAAGCCCAAGCCGAAGCCACGCGTAAAGCCGCTGCAACCGCAGCCTGGTGGTTGTTCGCCACCGGATTGACTTCGGGAATTGCCGCCGCGATCGCTGGTGCGCTGGCTGTCGGTCCGATCGTGGTTGGGTAGTGGATAGTGGATAGTGGATAGTGACTCGAACAATAAGCTGTTAATTTACTTGTCTTCTCCCCACTCCCCGCTTTAAATAAAACCTGTTTACAGAAAAGGCAGTTGTGCGGACAAGGATTTAAAACCTTTCCCTACAACTGCTTTTTGTCTTTGCAAAACTTGTGCTCGAGCGAGCGACTAACTGACAACTTTGACTCTGGTGGTAGAACCATTGGTCGGTAAACCACTACCTTTTTTGCTCAGCTTATGTCTGAGATACTCAGCTTTGAGCCAATTTGATGATATGGTCTGCGGTGATTCACCTGTAAACCGGGTGAGTGCAGCAAAATAACTCTGTTCCCGCGATGGGTAGATTTGGAGGTAGGTCTGTGCGAGCTTTACATAGTCAGCAGGCATGGGTTTACTGTTATTCGATGAATAGAGTTGCACGAATATTATCATAGGTCAGTGACTTAGGATCGTATCTCGATCGCTGCGCTGAGATTTTTTTGCTGTATAATTGGGCATCAATCTCAAAAAGACGCAAAACTGGTCACGGCAATATGATCTCGATCGGTTTGAGATGAGATTTAGAGCGGATGGGAGAACGGATTGTGGCGATGTAACGATAACCTGTAGGGGCGGTGCCTCGTGCCCGCCCCACACCAATGTCGAGCGTACTAATGGTCGGTGCTATGTTGTAATTGGTGAGGGTACCCACAAGGGGCACCCCTACAGATCCTTGTTCTAACACTCGATCGGTTTGAGATGAGATTTCGAGCGGATGGGAGAACGGATTGTGGCGATGTAACGATAGCCTGTAGGGGCGGTGCCTCGTGCCCGCCCCACACCAATGTCGAGCGTACTAATGGTCGGTGCTATGTTGTAATTGGTGAGGGTACCCACAAGGGGCACCCTACAGATTTTGGCGATGTCATGATAATTCGATCGATTAAACAATATTCATCGTTGGCTCGAACGATCGAAATGATTATTTGCTGAGGTTGTGAATAATTTATGCCATCTCGATCGACGTCCGCCAGCAATGCTCTAAAGACCACACTTGGCTAATGAGTGTGATATCGTCAGATTGGGGACGATCGAGAGGTAAATATGCAATTGAAACCTTGGCAGTGGGCTGTTTTAATATCGCCGATCGCGATTGTCGTCATTTTTCTGCTGATTGCGGCGGGAACCAAAATTCATGAATGGGGATTAAATTGGATTTGGGCGGTATTTACCTTGCTGTTGGTGGGGTGGCGATGGTTGTTAGTACGCTGGACGCAAGCCTCGATCGGGAAAAGCGCGGATGTAATTGCCGCAGCCAGTCGCGAACTCGAAGCGATTACTGCCAATGCGACGCCACTGACTGGAGATGCCGCCGAACGCGTCACTGCGGTGCTGCAACAGGTAATTAATGAGTCACAACTCGATCGACCGATTTGGGAAGATTGGACGACATTTTGGGCGCGGTGTCAGGAATTGATTGTCGCCATTGCCAAGATTTATCATCCCGAAGTCAAATACCCGTTGCTCAACATCTATGTTACCCAAGCTTATGGACTGATTCGGGGTACCACGGATGATATGGATGCTTGGATGCAAAAACTCGCACCCGCACTCGATCGCGTGACGATCGCGCAGACGTATGAGGCTTACGAGACGTATCAAAAATTAGCACCATCGGCGCAAAAACTCTTAAAAGTGTGGAACTGGGCGCAATGGGTACTCAATCCCGTCTCGGCGATCGCCAGAACGACCACTCAGAAGTCCGCTAACCTTGCCGATCGCCAGTTGTTAGTAAATTTAGGTCAATTGACTCGCGAAGCGGCCTTGACGAACCTTTGTCGTCAGGCTGTGGCTCTATATAGTGGCAAGATCCAAGCTTTACCAGCGATCGCGACTAAAGCTCCAGCGGCGGCGACTACTCAAACTCTGCGCGAGATCCTCGTCGCTGCCGAACCTCAAGAACGCATCGAACAAAAACCGATCGATATTTTGCTAGTCGGACGCACGGGTGCGGGGAAAAGCAGTCTAATTAATACATTATTCGCGGCAGATTTAGCCGTCGTGGATGTCTTGCCGAGTACGGATCGGATTCAAAATTATCACTGGGAGACTCCTAGTGGTGAGAGCCTGACGCTGTGGGATAGTCCTGGCTACGAGCAAGCCAGTCGGGAGGATTTGCGCGATCGGGTATTAGAATATGCAGGAACGGCGGATTTACTATTATTAGTTACTCCCGCGCTCGATCCGGCGTTACAGATGGATCGGGATTTTTTGGAGGAGCTAAAGAAAACGGTTCCAGATTTACCCGTTATTACGATCGTGACTCAAGTCGATCGCGTGCGTCCGGTGCGGGAGTGGACGCCGCCTTATGATTGGCAATGGGGGACGCGTCCTAAGGAAGTTGCCATTCGGGAAGCGACGGCTTATCGGAGTGAATTTTTAGCGGAATATTGCGATCTGGTTTTACCTGTTGTTAATAGTAATAGCGACCGAGCGGCGTGGGGTTTAGATACCTTATCATTGGCTTTGCTGGAGAAGATCGAGCCGAGCAAACAAATTCGGTTGGCGCGCTTTTTAAGCAATCTAGATGCACGGATCTTGGCGGCGGCGCAAATTATCGATCGATACAGTCTCCAGATGACGACGACGCAGGGACTCACCCAATTGCTCAAAAGTCCGGTGCTGGAGTTTATCTCGACAATGACGACTGGTTCTTCTGCACTGGCGCAATTACTCGCCGCCCAAATTCCCGTCGAACAGTTGCCCGTGGTCGTCGGCAAGTTACAAATGGCCTACGATCTGCACTCACTCTTGAATACCAGCCAAACTAAAGCAATTAAATTCGACTTATTATCGCTGTGGCCGTTATTACTAAATAACACCGCCGCGCCGAATCTCAATGCCTATGCTTTCGGTCATGCACTCGTAGAATATTGGACGCGATCGCTGACTACAGCGCAATTTCAGGCACGGTTTGAGTACTATTTGCAGGCTAATAACAGATCGACAATCTAACAATTTAGCTACGACTCGCTCTATATTTACGCGATCGAACTGTCGATCGTTCAACTTTTGTATCAGTTCAAAGCTAATCATAGCAAGTATTCTAGCAAGACACAGAAATAATCTCGATTTTATTTAGCAAGATTTCTGGAAAGTGAATCCATCGATCTGTAGATATTGGTACGAACACAAAAGACACAACTCAAACCCACAGTTAACCACTCGAAAACACAGATTAAAGTCTAAATTAAATCTCCAAGTTTTCCGAAATTAACTCAATAACATTTGTTGTCTTGAGTGTAAGTAACCACTAAAAAACCATCTCTACTTAAATAGGAATACTCAGCTCATGAACTTCAAATCTATCCTCGTTCTCGGTCTCGGCGTCGCTACATTGGGTCTGACTCTTCCCGCTCATGCTGATACAGCTAATGTTAATACCAGCAGCCAAACTACCGTGATTACTGGCAACAAAAACAAGATCGACCAACGGAACACTTCCACCATTCGCAACACGGGCATCGGTCGTCCGACTTTTGAAAGCACTGGTAGCAGCAATGATAACGCTCAAGCTGTAGATGTTTTCGGCAATCGCAACCGTGTCGAGCAAAAAAATACTAGCGACATCAAAAACGTTCGTGTCAACCCCCGCCGCTACTAAGGTGTGACTGAGGTTGTCAGTTCACTTCACTGACAACCGCCGCTATTTAAACTCTTTGATTCGATTTTAATTAATTAATTCACTCGCTAATACAACAGGAATACCCACATCATGAACTTCAAATCTATCCTCGTTCTCGGTTTAGGCGTCGCTACATTGGGTCTGACTCTTCCCGCTCATGCTGATACAGCTAATGTTAATACCAGCAGCCAAACTACCGTGATTACTGGCAACAAAAACAAGATCGACCAACGGAACACTTCCACCATTCGCAACACGGGCATCGGTCGTCCGACTTTTGAAAGCACTGGTAGCAGCAATGATAATGCTCAAGCTGTAGATGTTTTCGGCAATCGCAACCGTGTCGAGCAAAAAAATACTAGCGACATCAAAAACGTTCGTGTCAACCCCCGCCGCTACTAAGATGTGACTGTGGTTTTAACTCCAAACTTGTTTAATAACTCGTTTTAACTCAAATCGCTCATTTACGTAAATTAGTAAATGAGCGATTTGATTTTTTTCGGATATAGCAATCCAAAATTAGAACCTTATTTACATACTGGCCAGATGTCGATCGTGAGTTGCTAATATCACAAATCATTTTCGGTACAATGCTTGTGCAGTAAGAACTTTATCAATATTTAACTTCAGGCAAAATTTTATTTGAGAAGATTTACAGAAAGTGAATCCATCCATCAGATGGTTGGCTGTCAAAGGTAGGCTTGCTATTATACATATTCTTTCAACACATATCCCACACCACGAATCGTATATAGCAGGCGTTTGGGATTATTTACCTCTAATTTGAGCCGTAGGGCACGAATGTAGACTTCAATAATGTTCGACTCGCCCATAAAATCATATCCCCAAACTTTTTCCAAAATTTGTTCGCGGGTCATTACTTGGCGAGGATGTCGGAGTAAATATTCTAATAAATCGAATTCTTTGGCAGTTAATTCGACTATTTTCCCCTGTCGATAAACCTCACGAGTGAGACGATTGAGCGTTAGGTCTTCAAATTCAAATCGATCGATATCCTCAGACTGCAACCGTCGTAGTCTGGCTTTTACTCTTGCTAATAATTCTTCGATACTGAAGGGTTTAGTGACATAATCATCCGCTCCAGCATTTAATCCGGCAACTCGATCGGGAATTTCATCTTTGGCAGTGAGCATAATAATCGGTACCTGAATTCCAGTCGATCGCAAACGCAGACACAGGTCTAGTCCAGAAATTCCTGGTAACATCCAATCTAAAATCAACAGATCGGGCTGGATATTTCGGGCCATCGTTAATCCGTCTAAGCCATTTTGGGCGACAGTCACCTGATAGCCTTCTAATGTTAATTCTTCTTCAATTAACCCTGCTAGTTTTGGGTCATCTTCAACTAAAAGAATTCGATCGTTCATATCGATGATTTCCAAGCTAGTAATGCAATGAAAGGGGTAAGAATCTAGTAGTGTGGTTACTTCGTTTCTTCCCCCCCCGATCTCATTATATTAGCCTCAAGAGCGATCGAACTGTTGTTTTAGACGAAAGCAGATCCCGTAATGTCAGCAGCACTGACATTTCTCAAAATTGCCAGTTCATCATTACCAAAACTAATCACCGTGTTACGACCAACTCCAGAGATTGTCAGATCGCCGAAGTTGAGACCATTTGACAACCCGATGCGATCGCCACTGCCAAGATTAAAATCAATAATGGTGTCAAAGCCTTCGCCTTCAGAGAGGGTGAACACATCGCTGCCAGCACCACCTGTTAACCGATTGAATCCGCTGCCACCAAACAGAGTATCGTTGCCGTTGCCACCAAACAGGGTATCATCACCTTCATTGCCATACAAATAATCATTACCATTGCCTCCGTGGAGACGATCGTTCCCAAGTCCGCCGACTAGCTTATCGTTGCCCAGTTCACCGCGTAAGTTATCGTCCCCAGCACCCCCATTAATCAGATCGTCTTGTTTGGTTCCGGTCAGATTGTCGCTGCCATCGGTACCAGTGATGGTGTTGAAGATGCGGAACCGAGCGATTTTGTAGTCAGGTGCAGTAAAATCACCATTGACAAATCGAGGATCGCTCAAAATCGCACCACCTGGAATAAATCCAGTCGCCGCGCGAACCACCCCATTTTCGGTAGTACCCGTATTGGGGGCTGACTGTCCAAAGAAGGCAGTATTGGCGGGGATTTCATCATTGACTTCGGTACCAGCATCTAAAACTTGGCTGCCGAGTACAATGAAATCGGCACCGAGGAAGTTGCCTTTAGCATCAAAGATCTCATGGGCGCGCTCGTTACCATTGGCAATGAAAAAGTCATTGCTGGGGAGAACCATCGAAGCATAGTTAAAATAGCGGCTGTTGGGATTGCTGGCATCCAAAGTTACCGTAAAAGAGCCTGTTTCACCTGGATCGATCGGACCAGGCGCGCCTACTAATGGCCCAGTAACCACTCCAGCAACAGTTCCAAATCCTGACTGGAGGAACTCAGCACCAATAACGCTAACGGTACCATCTTCAGAAATTCGCTCTACCCCCAGAGAAGCAGGGCGACCGCGATCGTATGTATCGAACATACCATTATGAAATCCAAACCAAACAGGCGTGAGCAAGGTACCTTTAGTCGGTGCCAGATTTTCGATTTCAATGGTGAGTTGAGTTTGCATGGCGAGCGTATGAGAATAATTTGGTTATGACTGCTAAAAATTAATCTCGATCTCAAGCAAATTTCATGACGAGTAAAGTATTAGAACAAACGGCTCTAATACTTTACTGGGTCGAAGATTTACCCGCTCCAGAAGAATTTAAGCAACAATCAAATTAAATGCTAGAAAAATGAGGATGAGATGAAGATTAGCTGGATACAAGATAAAGCTTTGCGTATAAATACTTACAATCCTGACTCGAACAGCATTCGATCGTTCATGGTGATGATTTCCAGATTGGTAATGCAATTGTAAAAACACTGCCTTCACCTGGCTTCGAGCGCAGTGTAATTTTGCCATTCATTCCTTCAATTAAACTTTTGACGATCGCTAAACCCAAACCCGTTCCATCCCTAGAGCGAGTTGATGATTCTTCAGCTCGATAAAAACGCTCGAAAATGCGGTTTTGATGTTCTAGAGCGATCCCAATTCCTCGATCTCGAATGTGAATAATTGCCAGATCTGCGGTTTGTGCGATCGAGATCGAGATATCACCATTCGAGTACTTAATCGCATTATCCACGAGATTAATTAAAACTTGCATCAGTCGATCCTGGTCGGCGAGTGCAACAATATCTGCTGTAGTTGCCATCATCTCAATCGGATACTTGCTGACTTTTTGGCTCATTTCGATGACTTCAGCAACCAATGTATTTAGAACGACTGGGCTATGGCGAAAATGAAGATTGCCGCTATCGGCGCGGGCGAGATCGAGTAAATCTTGCAGCATTCGGATCGTCCGATCTGTTTCGGCGATTGCTGTTTCAACAGCATGTTGCTGGTGATTGCTTAAATTGTCACCCCGCCGCAATAAACTTTGCAGATAGCCTAAAACCACGGTTAGCGGTGTGCGGAGTTCGTGAGAAACATTACCCACAAATTGACGCTGTTGCTCCCATGCCCCTGATAATCTAACTGTCATCTCATTAAAAGCGGTTGCCAGTCCCAAAATCTCATCTGGAGCCTGTTGAAGTTCGAGTTTAGCCGCACCCAGATCGTCAGCAGAAACGTTGCTGGCAATTTGGCTCATCTGTGCCAAAGGTTGAAGCGTTTTGCGAATTCGCTGGGAGATGGCGATCGTCAGCAGACAAATTGCCAGCAGTCCGATCGCAATTAGGCGACTAATTCCAGTAGTTAATTGATGTCGATCGGTCGTGATATCTTGAGAGAGATATACTTTGCCCACCAGCATACCATTGACGGTCAGGGGATTTCCACACAACACCAGATAGCGATCGCCATATTGGACAATCGTCGGCTTGACAGGTGCTGATGTTTGACTAATGGTGTTGACAAGATCGATCGATGGCATATTCATCCCTGAAGATTTGCTCAGAATCTTGCCATTAGGCTCTTTCACCCAGATTGCTACCCCCGATGTCGAAAGTTTATCGATCGTTCGTTTTAAACTAATTTCAATAGTTTTCCCTTCACTATACATTTCCACCTGTTCGGGAAAGCGCATTGCCACGTATTCTAGCAGTTGCTTGTGAGAGGTTACTAAATTTTGCTCCATCTGCCATCCCGCCCAGAAGGCGACAGCACTAACCCCGATGGCCGAGAGAGTCACCAATTCTAGCGTCAACCGAAACTGTAATGAAGTCGGTGAAACTCGCATTCTGAAAAAGTTACGGATTGATTTTGGGATACGAGAGGGCATTGAGGGAAAGGGGGAAATTAAAATATTTGGGCGGTGGAGTGAAGGGGATCGAATTCAAAGCGACGATCGTAATCGGTCGCACCATAGAGATTGAAGCTAATCGTGGGTTCGTCGCTGATGGCTTCAATCTGGTGAATGGCATCGGGCATCAAACAGAGAATGTCACCAGGAACGAGAATTCGATCGCCTGTTGCTTCGATGAGATCGGGAAATTCGGTTGTGGGCGATCGTTGCCAAAAAGTGTTTTTTTCTCGTCCATCTAACAGTGCCACAATTCCCCAAGCTGCATGATTGTGGACTGGTGAAGCCGTCCCTGGCGACCAAACCACTGTTTGAATCGTTATTAGAAAATCTGGCTCGTCATAGAGCGTTTGCACCGACCACCCCGTTTCGGGATCTGGTGATAAAAAGTTCAGTTGCAACCACTCACAACTATTTAGCAGCCGTCTGACTAGGGGACAGATACGTTGGAGGCGAAGGAGATCGTCACTTTCTCGATCGACAATATCTTCAATATCAGTGAGAAAGCGATAAAGTCGATAAGGTCGATCTCCCCAATTCTCCCGTGCGTCAGTTTCACAAGGAACGCACAGCCCTGCATCTGTCACCAACCAGTCTCGATCTAACATACTTGCTTCCCTAGTATCCGATCTCAAGTTTAAGAGCAGGATTATAGATCTAGGTGATTCTTAGCTAATAACAAGATGAATTTTTGCTGAAGATGACAATTTTTTAATAATTTACTAAGTGAGTAAAAAATCCCATCCTTGGAGGAATGCCGCAGGCAGGGTGAGCAGATCTCCACATTAGGTGATTCCCAGAAATAAACATACGCTCGCCGTTGGTTCGATCCTGGTTCCAGAGGCTTCGCCAATGACTTCGCTCAACCAACTGATGGATCGAGGGTTGAGCGAAGTCGAAACCCGTCAATCGAGGTATATTCTTTGTCGAGAATCACCTTAACCAGAATCTAAATGGATTCGATCTCCCTTGATTTTATCTAATATCCATGTTTTCTTCATCTGAGACTCATCTTGCTAGATTTTAATTATAGGTAAGCCCAAAACATTGGGCACACCGAATCGATACCTAAGTATTTTTACACAGAGAATCTAATGAAAGTTCAATTTCTTGCTACATTTGCGGCGATCTCATTACTGAGCGTTACTGCCGTTGCTCCGACCATCTTCTTTGGTACAAACGCTGCGGTTGCTGGTTGTGCGGGTAAAACAAATCCTTGTGCTGCTAAACCCAATCCATGTGCTGGTAAAAAAACTTCTAATTCTGTTGGTGGCCCCTTGGCAAAACAATTACAAGGGAAGCCAGTCGTTGTCGATATCTATGCTAGTTGGTGCCCCGCTTGCAAAAATATTGCCCCCACTGTTTCCAAAATCAAGCAGCAGTACGGTAACAAAATCACTTTCGTGACATTAGATGTATCTGACAAATCTAGCTCTGCTAAAGCTGAAGCCACGGCTAAAAAATTGGGTTTGAGTAAGTTTTTTGCAGCTAATAAAACTCAAACTGGTTCGCTGACGATCGTCGATCCAGCCACCGGGAATATCTTAGGACAGGAACGTAACAATGCCGAGCTAACTGCTTATTCAACCGTATTAGATTCGGCGATCTCCAAAAAATAGACCTGTTCGTAGAAGTAAGCGGATACTCTATTCTCTTTCCCTTCACGAAGTCTCTGCCTGCGCAGAAGCTGTTCTATGCAGGCAAAGTCTACGCCAATGATGTTATTCCATTTACTCCTCCTAATTTTTTTATTGTTTATAAAAAACATTCGTCAAAAATCATGAACGATCTGAGAGTGATTATTTTAATTTAGCATGGCTATCATTCGATCGCAAATATCAGGAAAATATTATGAAATTAGAGCAAGAACAAGATCTTGAGTCGCACCCAAATGGGCGCGAAAAAATACATCCAAAGATCGCCAAGAAATGGGTTTTGTTCGGTGGTTTAGCACTACTGGGCTTGGTATTAGCATTACTGATTACTGGCCCAATTTCTCAAGGAATCGAACACATAATTTCACTTGCAGAAAACCGCTATCAGCAATGGTTTTCTAAACAAGATACGGCTAATCCATTAGTATTAGTGCCATTAGCTTTTATCGGCGGCTTAATCGCCAGTGTTTCCCCCTGTATTCTGGCACTGTTACCACTGAATTTGAGCTATATTGGCACCCGTAATATTACTTCTCGTGGTGATGCTTTTGTTAAAGCTGGATTGTTCGTACTCGGTAATGTCATCATTCTCGGTTTGTTTGGGTTAGTATCATCATTTGCTGGCGCAGTAATGGTGGAATATCGCGGTCATATTAATATGGTAGTCGGCGCGATTATACTAATTATGGGTTTTGGCCTATTAGGATTGATTAAAATCCCCTTACCCCAAATTAATGTCGATGGCTCAAATTTTGGCCCCTTTGGTGTGGGTTTAACATTTGCTTTAGTTAGTTCGCCTTGTGCGAGTCCAGTCTTATTTGCCGTTCTCGCTGCCGCAGGTGCTAGCGGTTCCCAATTACTCGCCGTACTGACAATGGCAAGTTATGCCTTTGGTTATACGATTATTATCTTTCTAGCTAGTTTGCTAACTGGTTTTGCCAAGCAAGCAAATCTACTATTAAAACATTCACAGAATATTACCAGATTTGGTAGTGTATCTCTAATTTTGGCAGGGATTTACTATCTATTTACTGGGGCACAATGGTTTTTCGCTTAGTTGTTGCTTTTGGGCTAATTAATGGATGAGAACTATGATAGAAAAGCTCGTAATTATTGGTTCGGGTCCAGCAGGTTATACGGCAGCAATCTATGCCGGACGCGCTCAATTGCAACCATTGATGTTTGAAGGTTTTGTGGTTGGAGGATTGCCAGGTGGTCAATTAATGACTACCACAGAAGTGGAGAATTTCCCTGGCTTTCCAGAGGGAATTCAGGGGCCACATTTGATGAAAGAAATGCGCCAGCAAGCTGTTCGCTGGGGGGCAAAATTAATTACTGATGATGTAGTTAGAGTCAATTTTAGTTATAGACCATTTACGATCGCGACTGATGACCTAGAAATAAAAGCTCAAGCGGTAATTATTTGTACTGGTGCAACTGCCAAGCGACTGCATATTGTGGGAGAACAGCAATTTTGGAATAATGGGATCTCTGCCTGTGCAATTTGCGATGGTACAAATCCCTTATTTAAAAATGTAGAAATTGCGGTAGTTGGCGGTGGTGATTCGGCAGCGGAAGAGGCCTTGTATTTAACTAAATATGCCAGCAAAGTACATATGTTAGTCAGAAGCGATCGATTGCGAGCTTCTAAAATTATGCAGGAGCGGGTTTTAAAACATGATAAAATTCGAGTGCATTGGCAAGCATTACCAATTAGTGCTGATGGCGATGATGTCCTTCGTAACGTGCAGATTCAAGACCAAAAATCTGGCGTAATAACTGAGTTAAAAGTTGGTGGTTTATTTTACGCGATCGGACATACGCCCAATACCCAACTTTTTCAAGACATATTAGATTTAGACGATAAAGGTTATATCAAAACCATTGGTAAATCCACTGCCACCAATATTGCAGGTGTATGGGCTGCTGGTGATGTCCAAGACCACATCTACCGTCAAGCAATTACGGCGGCTGGTACTGGCTGTATGGCAGCACTAGAAGCCGAACGCTGGTTAGCCGAAATTTATTAATTCAAAGATAATTTAGAGGTAATATTTAAGATGTCAGCATCAACTTTTCCCCAAGGTCGTCCAGCTTTTGAACAATTGAAAAGTGACTCTAATAAACTAATTCTAGTCGAAGTGAGCGCGCCGCACTGTAGCTCTTGCGATACGCTCAGACCTATTTTGCATCAACTAGCCACCGAACAAAATGGCAACTTCGATCTAGTAGAAATCGATATGACTGAAGAACCAGATCTCGCGATCGATCTCGGCATTCGTAGCGTTCCAACTGTCGTTTTATTTAAAGATGGTCAATTGCTAGAAAAAATTGTGGGACTAAAGCCTAAAAAGTTATATATAGAAACAATTCAGAAATGGGTTCGCTAAACTCGATCTTTATTCAGGAGCAAGGTTGTATTTTGAAATTATTATCGGTTCCAAGTCTGACAGGATTGATGGTGGGTTTACTGGTGTCGGCAAGTTATGTGCCTTCGGCTCAGGCTAGCTATATTTGTGCGAATGGCCCTGGTGCTGACGAAGTACAGGTGGGGTGGACTTATGCTCCCAGCGGCGGTAGTGGTAGTAATCGTTTCCGGCTATGCGAAAAAAACCGGAATGGCGGAGGTTCTAACTCAGGCTCATCCGCCGAGCCAAGACCCGATCCGTTCAAAGGAAGGCTAGAGGCGATATCTGCGGTAACGAGTGCCCTGCAAGGCAATTTAGCAGAGCGAGAACGCATTATCAAGAGTCCGAAGTACCAAGCATACATGAATGGCGAATGGGAATTTTCAGGTAAAAATGGTGGGCCTTGTGCGGCTATTTATTCACGAAAGGGTGAGATTGTTGTGATGTCAGGGCTAGGTGGGAAATCCAAAAACGGCTCCTTAATCTTCCTTAGCAGCAATATCCCCCGTCCAGCCAGCCCCAAAATCATTAGTGTCACACTGAGCCAAGATAATTATCAGCCGCAAACAGTGAAAGCCGCCAACCATACATTGACATTGACCAACACATCACTTGGGGCGATTGAGCTAGCCATACCAAACCTGGAAGCTGGCTTAGCGGGGGGGAAAAGCACAAACCGTTACAATTTAGCAATGGACGGTAAGTCCATAGTAAATATTGAGTTTCAGGGCGGTTCGGAGGTAATCGACAGACTTCGTAAATGTCTGAGTACCCGCGCCAATAAGTAGGTGTTTTGCTCGATCCATTTCTGTTTGGATTGCTGAGTTTAAGGAAGTTATCTGATGAGATGACTTCCCAGCCTCCGCGCATTGTCTTGGCTGGAAATGGCAAATTCGGAACTGACAAATTGAGAAAATCTAGGAACTAATCAATAGACAATTTAGCCAGTAGGTTAGGGTCGTCAGGGTCATTAGGGTCAGGATGGCCAAAGAAGCCACTCCAATTTTTGCAATTACGGATAGTCAGTCAGTGCAAATTCTATGCGATCGGTTGCTGTAAATGATTTGCCAGTACTAGAAATTATCCACTTTATATATAGGTGAGATGTCGCTCATGAGTTATTAACATCATGAGTAATTTTCATTGAAATGCTTGTGTGGCGAGAGTTTTGGCGACATTTAATTTCGGAAGAAATTTTATTTGAGAAGTCTTGCGGAAAGTGAATCCATCGATCTGTAGATATTGGTACGAACACAAAAGACACAACTCAAACCCACAGTTAACCACTCGAAAACACAGATTAAAGTCTAAATTAAATCTCCAAGTTTTCCGAAATTAACTCAATAACATTTGTTGTCTTGAGTGTAAGTAACCACTAAAAAACCATCTCTACTTAAATAGGAATACTCAGCTCATGAACTTCAAATCTATCCTCGTTCTCGGTCTCGGCGTCGCTACATTGGGTCTGACTCTTCCCGCTCATGCTGATACAGCTAATGTTAATACCAGCAGCCAAACTACCGTGATTACTGGCAACAAAAACAAGATCGACCAACGGAACACTTCCACCATTCGCAACACGGGCATCGGTCGTCCGACTTTTGAAAGCACTGGTAGCAGCAATGATAACGCTCAAGCTGTAGATGTTTTCGGCAATCGCAACCGTGTCGAGCAAAAAAATACTAGCGACATCAAAAACGTTCGTGTCAACCCCCGCCGCTACTAAGGTGTGACTGAGGTTGTCAGTTCACTTCACTGACAACCGCCGCTATTTAAACTCTTTGATTCGATTTTAATTAATTAATTCGCTCGCTCATCAGGAATACTCAGCTCATGAACTTCAAATCTATCCTCGTTCTCGGTCTCGGCGTCGCTACATTAGGTCTGACTCTTCCCGCTCATGCTGATACGGCTAGTGTCAATAGCAACAACCAAAGCACCGTCATTACTGGTAATAACAACGTCGTCAATCAAAGAAATACTTCTAGGATTCGCAATACTCAAACTGGTGGTCGCACTTTTGAGAATACTGGTAGTGTCAATGATAGCAATCAAGTTGTCGATATCTTCGGTGATGGCAACCGTGTCGATCAAACAAATCGCAGCGACATCAACAATGTTCGTCATAACCGCCGCAGATAATGTTACTGCACTCAATTAAATCCGAACTTGGATAATAACTCGATTTCAAACAACTCGCTCATTTACCAAATTGCGTAAGTGAGCGAGTTGTTTTTGGCTGTAATACTTGACTTGACTCATGATATGTCACCAAATAAAACAGATCGAAGGTTGCCAAGTTGTTATATATTAAGTAACCGACCTTATGGTAATTTGGATTCGTTAGCTAATTGGCAGCTTGTGACGATGCTCTCGATCCAAAGGCCGTGTCTAGAGAGAGGCTGCCGTAAAGGCGATCGGCTCTTAAATTATTATGGTAATTACTTACATCTATGAATAGATGGCGTCATGTTAGCTTAGTTTCGATCGCGCTACTGTTGGTAACGAGTTGCTCGCAAAGCAGCAATAATTCGCCAACGGCGATCGCCAGTAGCGATGAAGGTAGAATTACGGTGGGGACGACGCAAAAACCGCGCACCCTCGATCCTGCGGATGCTTACGAACTGAGATCGATCGCCTTGATTCGGAATTTGAGCGACAGGTTGTATACTTACGATCCGGGTAGCACCGAACTCAAGCCCCAGCTAGCCATCACATTACCTACAGTTAGTCCCGATGGTTTGACTTATACCATTCCCTTGCGGCAGGGAGTCGTCTTTCACGATGGCACACCGTTTAATGCCGCTGCGATGGCTTTTTCGCTGCAACGGTTCATTCAAAATAAAGGTAAACCATCATCCCTATTATCCGATCGAATCGAGACAATTACCGCCACTGGAACTTATGAACTGACTATTAAACTCAAAAAACCCTTTAGTGCCCTGGCTTCAGTCTTGGCATTTCCTGGCACATGTGCGGTATCTCCTAAAGCTTATAAAATTGGTAAAAATCAATTTGAAGCTAATACCTTTGTCGGCACGGGGCCTTACAAACTTACAGAATATGGTACCGATCGGGTAAAATTAACCGCATTCGATCGCTATTGGGGTGCCAAACCACTCAATCGCGGCGTCAATCTCCAGATTTTCAACAGCAATTCCGCCAATCTCTATAACTCCTTCCGCACCGGAGCCGTCGATGTCGCCTTCCAATCTCTCGAACCCGATCAGGTTAAAAGTCTGGAAGAAGGAGCCAAAGCAGGCAAATGGCAATCGATCGCGATCGATGGTAGCGTGACTAGTTATCTGATCCTCAACGTCCTCCAGAAGCCCCTAGATAACCCCCTAGTCCGTCAAGCACTCGCCGCCTTAATCGATCGACCCACCATCAACGAACGCGTCTTGTACGGCCAGGGCAGCCCCTTATACAGCATCTTACCCAGCACCTTTAGCGTCTCCCAACCAGTTTTTAAAAACGCATATGGCGATGGTAATATCGCCAAAGCCAAACAACTCCTCACCCAAGCCGGATTTTCGCCTCAGAACCCCGCCAAAATCCAAATCTGGTATCCCTCCGGTTCCACCCCGCGCCGCCTCACGTCGGGCTTTCTACGCGCCTATGCCAAGCAAAAATTGGGCGGGATGCTAGAGATCGAACCCAACACGATCGAGTCGGCATCGTTCTTTAAATACGCCAGTAAGAATATTTATCCAGCCACCCTCCAAGACTGGTACCCCGACTTTCTCGATCCCGACAACTTCGTCCAACCTTTCCTCGAATGTCCCAAAGGCTCGGTGGCTAAAGGCTGCGAAGAGGGCAGCAGTCAATCGCAAGGCTCATTTTATTATAGCGATCGGATGAATCAACTCCTTACCGCCCAAGGCAAAGAAACAGACCCCACCAAACGCAAACAAATCTACGCTGATATTCAAACCCTCATTCAACAAGATGTCCCCCTAATTCCCCTCTGGCAAACCAAAGATTTTGTCTTCGCCAAAAAAGGCATGAGCGGCATCCAGCTCGATCCGCTTCAGAATTTGTTGTATTCGCAAATGAAGAAGTAGGGGTATAGTTGATAGTTGATAGTTGATAGTTGATAAGTAGTGAGTAAATATATTGTTAGAGATAAATCATTTAATTTCGCATTACGAATAATAAAATCATACAAATATCTGACAGAGCAAAAAAGAGAATATGTTTTAAGCAAGCAAGTGCTGCGAAGCGGTACAGCAATTGGAGCATTGATTAGAGAAGCTGAGCAAGGTGAGAGCAAGGCAGATTTTATTCATAAGTTGGCAATTGCTCTCAAAGAAGCTAAAGAGACAGAATATTGGCTAGATCTTTTATTTCATTCTGACTATATCGAAGAAAAAAGCTATGAATCTATCCATGCGGACGTAGAAGAGCTAATTAAACTACTAATTTCCATCATTAAAACATCTAAAAATATCTAAAACCATCAACTATCAACTATCAACTATCAACTAAACCTTATGTCCCGCTCCAAAGCCCTCCAATACTACCTGACTGCGCGGTTGCTCCTAGCTCCCTTGATGTTATGGACGATCGTTACCCTAGTCTTTTTCTTGCTCAAAGCCACACCTGGCGATCCGGCAGATGCCTTTTTAGGCAATCGTGCCTCAGAAGCAGTCAAAGCAGAATTAAGAGAACAATTAGGACTAAATCGACCGATATATGTACAGTATTTTAGCTACTTATTCAATCTCCTCCAGGGAGACTTTGGTAAATCGATTACTAGTTCTGGGAAATATGTTGTAGATGTAATTCGCGAAAACTTTCCAGCTACATTAGAACTTGCGATCGGCAGTATGTTAGTCGCTTTTATCGTCGGCGTCACTGTCGGCACGATTTCGGCATCTCGTCCCGGTACGGTTTCCGAAGCCAGCGGGAGATTATTTGGGATAATTAGCTATTCCTTGCCGATTTTTTGGGTGGGGATGTTATTGCAATTAGTCTTTGCCGTGCAATTACGTATTTTCCCCCTCGGTGGGAGATTTCCGGCAAACTTAACACCGCCAGCCAAAATTACCGGACTATATTCGATCGATAGTTTATTGCACTTCGACCTGGGCAGCTTTTTTGTCTCGCTGCATCATCTGGCTTTACCATGTCTGACACTAGGCGTTCTACTTAGCGGCATCTTCGAGCGAATCGTGCGAGTGAATCTCAAGCAAAGTATGAAAGCCGAATATGTCGAAGCCGCCAGAGCCAGAGGTATTCCCGAACAGAAGATTCTGATCTCTCATTCGCTCAAAAATGCAATGATTCCAGTCATTACCGTCTTGGGTTTGACCACTGCTTCTCTCTTGGGTGGTGCGGTACTCACCGAAGTTACCTTTTCTTGGCCGGGATTGGCAAGTCAATTATACGAAGCCATCTCCAATCGGGATTATCCCACAGTCCAAGGTATTATGGTCTTCTTTGCCGCGATCGTGGTAATTGCCAGTATCCTCATCGATCTCATCAACGCCTGGATCGATCCACGCATTAAATACTAACCAATCGCCTAAAAATCCCCTCCTAGGAGGGGTGCCCATCGGGCGGGGTGGGTTCGCCATCTATACTAATTACCAATAATCTAACATGACCATCAACGTCAAATTATCCTCGATTTAAGAGTGCTAAATTCGATCGAAGACGGATTGGTAAATAGTGAGGATCTACCCACCCCGCCCTACGGGCACCCCTCCCAAGAGGGGATTTTTTTTGATAGGTTGCGTATTGAGGAATCTAATGTTCCCACATACCTTTAATCTTGAAACTGTGCTAAATATTTAGCCTCATTGCTACGATCGATCGCCAATAAGCCGCCATAACTAGCTCCGGTTAATGCCAATGTCAGAAAAGTAGCGATCGCTAAACGCTGTGGCTCATTTTGAATATCTTCGATCGAAATCTTTATAGATTTTACCCGATCTGCTTTTTCCTCTTTTTGAGCAATTTGTAATGCCTGTCGATCGTCGGCGATTGCTTCTTCCTTCCTACCTAACTGATGTTTAGCAAATGCGCGATCGCTATATAAATAACTATCCTACAACAAGTGCAATGGTACGTAAAACTATTAGCGATCGATGTACTATTCGGAAGTCTTTAGTCAATTGAGGTGGAGGATTGAAGACTAGAATATCTGGACTCGGTCGCTCGATCGTCATAGTAAGGAAGAGGATGAGGCTACCTTTGTTACTATGCCCACTTTGAGAATTTTCATATCATTGCGATCGATATCCAATTGACTGTGAGATCGAGTTATATAATAAGTAAGCTAGCTATAATAACTCTAGCGAAAAATAAGATTGATGAAATCTCTTTCCGCTCTTTTAATTGTCGATCTTCAGAACGATTTCTTATCCCAGGACGGTGCTTTTAGTAAGTGGCATATCGAACCCCAACAACTCTGCGATGCTGTCAATTGGTTGGTACAAGCCGCACGACAACAACAGCGACAGGTAGTGTGGATTGCTTCTAATTATGGCGAAGTCACTGGAGAGCCTGAAGAACTCCAAGGTAAAACCCACATTGGGAAGTTTTGTTGTGTCAAAGATACTTGGGGTAGCAAAATCGTTCCGGCTTTGCAAAGTGCTTTTGAGCAAAGAACGGATGATGAACTTGCGATCGTCAAATATTGGTACGATGCTTTCGTTGGCGTAGCCTCTCAGAATGAGAATCGGACGACATTGCACGAATGGTTACAAGCAAAGCAAATTACCAAACTGTCTATTTGTGGCGTCCCGACGAATGTGTGTGTGTTTCAGACTGCCAAGTCTGCGCTGCGCTTGGGCTATCAGGTAGAGATTTTAGAAGAAGCTACTTCTGCCAGCACGCCAGGTAAACACCTACTGGCAATTCGCGAACTGGAAAAACTCGGCGGTACCACCAGACACTGGGGAGAACTGCTCTCCGAAAGCAATCCAGTCCGACTGAGCGGTATTGCTGGCGATAGTAGTTTGGATTGTGCGGCTCTCTCGTCTTGCATTGATGAGAGTACATTCGAGACTCTGCACGATGAGGTGGCTTGGCATCACATGATTCATCGCGGTAGCGCGGTACCGCGTCTGATTGCGCTCCAAGGCATGAAGGAAGCCGATGGCGTCGAACCCTTGTACCGCCACCCAGCAGACGAGCAGCCCCCTTTAACCTACTGGACGCCGACTGTTGATGCGATTCGACAAGAGGTGGAAGGTCGCATCGGTCATCCATTAAATCATTGTTTGATTCAACTCTATCGCAACGGGCGCGATTTTATCGGCGAACATGCGGATAAAACGCTGGATGTGATGCGTCCTTCTTTGATTGTCAACGTCTCGCTGGGAGCCACGCGCTCGATGTTATTTCGATCGAAAACAACCAAAGGAACGGTACCCCAAAAACTGCCGTTACCCCACGGCTCGTTGTTTATGTTGAACTTAGAGAGCAACCAAAAGTTCTATCACGGTATCAAACAACTGGGGAGCGACAGCACGGATGCACTGCGAATTTCGTTGACGCTGCGGTACATCGGCACCTATTACGATCCTATTAATGGAGCCGTCTGGGGGATCGGTGCGCCCAGCAAAACCAGAGCGGAGGCAAATGCTAGAGTTAAATGGAGCGATTCTCTTTCCCTTGAAGAAAAACTTGCCAAGGAAACCGCAGAAGCCGATTGCCTGTTGAGACTCTTTCGCGAGGAAAATATTAATGAGAATTTCGATGCCAATGCCTATCAGCCTGGATTCGATATTTTAGATTTTCAAGGATTTGTCGATCGACGATCGTGATTACCTACCGCCAGTATATGGTAGCGATCGACAGTAAAATTAGAGATGTAATGATGGTCGAGATATCCGCTCTGACCTGCTGGGCTTGAGACCCATTTTCTTGGTAAAGTCATGACATCCTTCAGCTTAAATATCGAAGTCACATTTATTGATGATGCTACTGATGAATCGATCGGTGTTACCCAAATACCAGCTAATAATCTGCCAGATTCATTCGAGCGAGACACCATTATCAACCTTAGTGGCGCAGATTGGAATGTCCTGAATGCGCGACCAAAAACTCGCGCTCAGTACACGAAATCCAAAACATTGATCTTGTGGATTCGTCGAATAGAAATGGTTAATCCCCACGATATTCTCTACAGCCTCCCTTCAATCTGCGATCCGATTCCAGAAGTAAACGATCGAGATATTTCCGGTGATGAATTGACAATTGCTGAAGATGATTGGCGGCAATTTGAATTAATTTCTAATAAACTAGCCGATAAGGTTGATAAGGAAATTGCGAAAATTCGACTCATTAATGAAAATGCCGCTGTAGGAGTGGGCTGGCGAGAAATGCACATTCGCAAGAAACCAGAAATCCCGATCGCCAGCAATATTGCCTTGCCTCATTTAGCAAGTTTATTGAAAGTACCCAATAAATCTACAGGCATAACTTACCATGGCTCGCGATCGCTAATTACTGACGGTTATTCATTGACATTAAATGATGACTTTTCTGTATATGGAATAGCTCCAAATGGCAGAGTACAAGTAATTGCGATCGGTCAAGATTCCAATATATCCGCAAGCGTAGAATCGATCGAGCTACTCCTACAAATCGCTCGCAAATTCAATCTCGATTTGGTACATTGGTGTCGTTGTATCCGCGTCAGTCCAGACGATCCAGCCTTTCGATCTTTGTTAGCGCAAAGTGAATAGGCTTTAGGCTTTAGGCTTGAGGATTAACTTCTCCCAGTCCCCCCGTCTCCCCGTCCCCCAGTCGCCCCCTCTCTCCCTCCCCACATATGCCCCAACGCATCCCACCCCAGCCAGGCCAAGAATCAGTCTGGGACTACCCGCGACCCCCACGTTTAGAGCCTGTTAGCAAACGAATTCAGATTATCTTTAACGGTCAAACCATCGCAGACACCACTGCTGGCTATCGCGTGCTCGAAACCAGCCATCCGCCTGTATATTACTTACCCCCCGCAGATATTCAGATGCAATATTTGCAAGCGACGACACGCGGTTCTTTCTGCGAGTGGAAGGGTAATGCTCTGTATTATCACCTCAGCGTCGGCGATAAGCGCGTTGAAAACGTGGCTTGGGCGTATCCAACCCCCACCAAGAATTTTCAATCGATCGCGAATTATCTAGCTTTCTACGCGCAGCCGATGGATGCTTGTTATGTCAATAGCGAGTTGGTAACACCCCAACCTGGCGAGTTCTATGGCGGTTGGATTACCAAAGATATCGTCGGGCCATTTAAGGGCACTCCTGGAAGCTGGGGTTGGTAACCTCACATCTTGCATTAATAGATAGAGACTAGTACCAGCATAAATCTGAGGGTACCCACAAGGGGCACCCATACACAATTAACCTGTAGGGGTGCCCCTTGTGGGTACCCTGGGTCTACACCAAGCACTAGTAGATTTCAACTGATGCAATACGTGAGTAAACACATTTGTCGAGAACGA
Organism: Chamaesiphon minutus PCC 6605; assembly: GCF_000317145.1. Lineage (GTDB taxonomy): Bacteria > Cyanobacteriota > Cyanobacteriia > Cyanobacteriales > Chamaesiphonaceae > Chamaesiphon > Chamaesiphon minutus. The sequence continues at coordinate 5,083,667 of NC_019697.1, forward strand.
TCTCATCAGAGAAATCCCCTCTACACGCAAGAAACGCTGGATTATTCTCAAGTGGTTGGTGCAGAAGTTTGAATTCGATCGACTCTATCCCGAACAGGAGCTAAACGCGATAATTAAGCCCATCCACTGGGATACTGCGACTCTTCGACGGGAAATGGTTGGGTACAACATGCTGTTTAGGGAGCACAGTATCTATCAGCGCGTTCCCGCATCCGACTGGCGAATCGATACCAACTAACTAATCGATCGGTAATCTCAGCACCAAAACTCAATCGATTGTTTGTAAAATAGAGATCCTCTCTAGATTTGCATCTAACTTCACGACCTGTTATTTTAGATATTCCTGAGTAAATCATCGTTGAAATCGTAGATATTCATCGATCGAAATCCTCTGCGATCGGGCAGTTGATTGACTCCCATCACTCGTACCTAGAAGCTCGCATATTTTTCGGCGGCTACATCGAGAGCGTTAGCAAAGCGGACAAAGTAGCCAGCTATACATAAAATCAACTCGAAATCCTGGTAGAAGCTATAGATCCGTGTTAACAGCACTATCGATTTTGTCACCATTGGCGGCTGCTGTCGATCGAATGCGCCGCAAACGCTCCACCCTTATTAAATCACCTATCGCGCTGCCCGCACTATCCAACTATGAACCACTCAGACAATCATTGGCGCATGAACCATTCCTCTGTTTCGACTGCTGCTAACCAAGAACCTTATCTCGGCCCGCGTTGGTTGGTAGAAGAACGGGATGCTTGCGGGGTGGGTTTTATTGCTTGTCCGTCAGGAGAAACCAGCCACAAGCTGATTCAACAGACGTTGACGGCTTTGACTTGTATGGAGCATCGTGGGGGTTGTAGTGCCGATCGCGACTCTGGCGACGGTGCGGGGATTTTGACGCAGGTTCCTTGGGCGTTATTCGATCCGTTAGTGCAAGGTAAAGATCGATCGCGGCTGGGTGTAGGAATGGTATTTTTACCCCAGGATGCTGCTAAACGTGCTGTGGCAAAAAAGATCGTTGCTGAGGTCGTCACTCAAGAGCAATGTGAATTAATCGGCTGGCGCGAAGTTCCGGTCGATCCAGAGACATTGGGCACTCAAGCACGCGAAAATCAGCCATACATCGAGCAGGTAGTCATCGCTGGAACTAGCACTGAGGATGAATTGGAGCGACAGCTATATTTGGTGCGCCGCAAGATCGTTAAGGCTATCCAAGCTGACGGGACGATCGAGCCTGGAGATGATTTTTATATCTGTTCGCTCTCCAATCGGACGATCGTCTACAAGGGGATGGTACGCTCGGCAGTATTGGGCGAGTTTTATAGCGACTTGACTAACCCAGAATTTACGGCGGCATTTGCTGTATATCATCGCCGCTTTAGCACCAATACCCTGCCTAAATGGCCGCTGGCACAACCGATGCGGATGTTGGGACATAATGGCGAAATCAATACCCTGTTGGGCAATATCAACGGGATGACGGCGCGGGAAAGCGACCTCAATCATCCGATGTGGAACGACAGATTGCGAGAGTTACAGCCGATTCTCAATCTCGATAATAGCGATTCGGGGACACTAGATAACGTCTTGGAATTGATCGTCCGCTCTGGTCGGAGTCCGATCGAAGGGCTGGCGATTATGGTACCAGAAGCTTATAAAAATCAGCCAGAATTAGATAAATATCCCGAAATTACGGACTTCTACGAATACTATTCGGGATTGCAAGAAGCTTGGGATGGGCCAGCTTTACTATCGTTTAGCGATGGTAAAGTTGTCGGCGCGTCACTCGATCGCAATGGCTTACGACCAGCGCGGTACTGTATTACCAAAGATGGCTATATCTACGTCGGTTCTGAAGCTGGCGTGGTCGATTTACCTGTCGAGGAAATCGTCGAAAAAGGTCGGCTCGGCCCCGGAGAGACGATCGTCGTAGACTTAGAAACCAAAGAGATTCTCCATAATTGGGAAGTCAAAGAACGAATCGCGCGCGCGCATCCCTACGGTGCATGGCTCAAAGAATATCGTCAAACATTAACCAGCCAAGCGTTTGAAAATACTCTAAAAGTAGAACCGTCGAATCTGCTCAATCAGCAGACGGCATTCGGCTACACCGAAGAAGACATCGCCATGATCGTCAATGACATGGCAGAAAACGGCAAAGAGCCGACGTTCTGCATGGGCGATGATATTCCCTTGGCGGTATTGTCCGAAAAAGCGCATCCCCTATACGATTATTTCAAACAACGCTTCGCCCAGGTCACCAACCCCGCGATCGACCCGTTGCGCGAAAAATTAGTGATGTCGCTCGATGTCAGCCTGGGTAAAAAGGGGAACTTACTCGAAGCCAAACCCGAACATGCGGGGATGTTAAAGTTAACTAGTCCCATTCTAAATGAGGCGGAATTAGAAGTAATTAAAACTTCCTCCCTCGGCAGTGAATTTCTTTCGACACTGTATTCAGTTAACGATGGCGTCGGCGGATTGAAACTGGCGATCGACAAATTGTGCGCTACCGCGCTCGCTGCTGTCAATGCAGGCAAACAAATTCTCATCCTCAGCGATTGGTCGGCTGACGGCTTAACCGATGCAATCACTTATATTCCCCCGCTCGTCGCTGTCGGTGCGGTGCATCATTACCTCACTGAGCAAGGCTTGCGCGCGCGCACTTCGATCGTCGTCGATACCGCTCAGTGTTGGAGTACCCACCATTTCGCCTGTCTGATCGGTTTTGGGGCATCCGCCGTCTGTCCGTATCTGGCTTGGGAATCCGTTCGCAGTTGGTGGCATTCCTCTAAAACCCAAGCCGCCATCGGTCGGGGCGAACTTCAGATTACGATCGATAAAGCGCAAGCTAACTACCGTAAAGCGATCGAAGATGGCTTGCTCAAAATCCTCTCTAAAATGGGGATTTCCTTGCTCTCATCCTATCAAGGAGCGCAAATCTTTGAAGCGATCGGGATCGGACGCGAAGTTCTAGATATCGCCTTCAAAGGCACCACTTCCCGCATCGGTGGCTTGACGATGGCCGATATCGCTCAAGAAACGATGACTTTTCATCACAAAGCCTTCCCCAAAGAACTCAAGAAACTCGAAAACCTCGGCTTCTTCAACTACCGTCCCAGTGGCGAGTACCACATGAATAGCCCCCAACTCGCCAAAGCTCTCCACAAAGCCGTGGATGCTTATGCGACTCAGGAAGGTTACGACCACTATGAGACTTATAAAAAGTATCTCCAAGACCGTCCCTTAACAGCCCTACGCGACTTATTAGACTTCAAGAGCGATCGTCAGCCGATTGCCCTCGATGAAGTCGAGTCTGTCAGCGAGATTGTCACCCGCTTCTGTACGGGCGGCATGTCTCTGGGCGCACTCTCTCGTGAAGCCCATGAAGTCCTCGCCATCGCCATGAACCGCATTGGCGCGAAATCTAATAGCGGCGAAGGCGGCGAAGATCCGGTACGGTATAAAACGATCGACGATGCCGTCGATGGTAAATCCGCGATCTTGCCCCACCTCAAAGGCTTGCGCAATGGTGACACCGCTAAAAGTGCGATCGTCCAAATCGCATCGGGACGCTTTGGTGTCACCCCGCAATACCTAATTAACGGCAAACAAATCGAAATCAAACTCGCTCAGGGTGCGAAACCAGGTGAAGGCGGTCAACTTCCAGGGCCAAAAGTCAGCCAATACATCGCCATGCTCCGCCGCTCCAAACCCGGCGTGATGTTAATTTCACCCCCACCGCACCACGATATTTACTCGATCGAAGATCTAGAGCAACTCATCCACGATCTCCACCAAATCAACCCCAAAGCGAAAGTCTCCGTCAAACTCGTCGCCGAAATTGGCATCGGCACGATCGCCGCAGGCGTCGCCAAAGCCAACGCCGACATCATCCAAATCTCTGGACACGACGGCGGTACGGGTGCCTCCCCCCTCTCCAGCATCAAACATGCAGGCAGTCCTTGGGAACTCGGTTTAACCGAAGTTCACCGCGTCCTAATGAACAATCAACTTCGCGATCGAGTATTATTGCGTGTGGATGGTGGATTAAAATCCGGTTGGGATATTATCGTCGCCGCCCTGATGGGAGCCGAAGAATACGGCTTTGGCTCGATCGCGATGATTGCCGAAGGCTGCATTATGGCACGAGTCTGTCATACCAATAAATGTCCCGTCGGTGTCGCCTCCCAGCGAGAAGATCTCCGTGCCCGCTTCCCCGGCATCCCCGAACAAGTTGTTAACTTCTTCCTATTCATTGCCGAAGAAGTCCGCAGCATTTTAGCCCGTCTCGGCTACAAATCTCTCAACGACCTTATCGGACGTGCAGATCTATTTACCCTGCGCCCAGGCGCCAAATTAACCAAGTTAGAGAGCATAAATCTCGACTGCCTCACCCAACTGCCAGATACCAAACTCGATCGATCCTTCCTCGTTCATGGCGATATCCATACCAACGGAGCCGTATTAGACGACGAAATCCTCGCAGATGTAGATATTCGGAACGCGATCGACAACCAAGGCACCGCCACCAAATCCTACACCGTCGTCAATACCGATCGATCTGTGGGCGCGCGCATTTCTGGTGCGATCGCTGCTAAATACGGCGATAGCGCATTTGAAGGACAACTCACCCTCAACTTCGAGGGAGCCGCCGGACAAAGCTTCGGCGCATTCAACCACGAAGGAGTCAGCCTCAACCTCACAGGCGAAAGCAACGACTACGTAGGCAAAGGCATCAACGGGGGCGAAATCGTCATCAAACCCTACACAGGCACGATCTTCGACACCAGCCGCAACGTCATCATCGGCAACACCTGCCTCTACGGAGCCACAGGCGGCTACCTATATGCCAACGGACGCGCAGGCGAACGCTTCGCCGTCCGCAACTCCCGCGCCACAGCCGTAGTCGAAGGCACAGGCGATCACTGTTGCGAATACATGACAGGCGGTGTCGTCGTCGTCCTCGGCCAAGTCGGACGCAACGTCGGCGCAGGCATGACAGGCGGTTTGGGTTACTTCTTAGATGAAGACGACACCTTCATCGCCAAAATCAACCCCGAAATCGTCAAATGGCAACGGGTACAAACAGCCGCAGGCGAGAAGCAATTGAAGGATCTAGTTGCAGCTCATGGTGCGAAAACCGGAAGTCAGAAAGCACAGGAAATCTTGAGTCGCTGGACGGAATATCTGCCTAAGTTCTGGCAGTTGGTACCTCCTTCGGAGGCGGAAACACCGGAGGCTAGTGCTAAACAGGCTGTGAGTGCTTAGATTCTGACATAACTCATGTGAGGTAAAGTGGATTGACCTACTTTACCTTTTTTGTTGTGTGAGTCCATTTTAACTAATGTCTTAGTGGTGTCGAGTGTCAATATTTGGGAAGACTAATAGTATTGGTCGATCTATTCCTTGTTTAGTTTAGTATGGTGAGTAGTTTAATATGGCAGAATTAGCAAGCAACATAAATAGTGAGAACATTGAAGCTTCTCAGGATCATGAATTCGCGACATGGTTTGAAAGTGAACCCCAACCTGATGAAGGATATTCAATCAATGAGTACGAAATAACAACATCACCTAATGATTTCAACATCAAGACAATGTATGACTTCATAAAATCTGGTGCTATTAATATTCCAGGCTTTCAACGTAATTACGTCTGGGATATAAAGAGAGCATCTAAACTAATCGAATCGATAGTAATTGGATTACCAATTCCACAAATTTTTCTTTACCAAGAATCAAGAAATAAATTCTTGGTGATAGATGGACAACAAAGATTAATGTCTCTTTATTACTTTATCGAGCAGCGTTTTCCAAAAGATGAGAAGAGAACCACTTTAAGACGCATTTTTGAGGAGAATGGAAAAATCCCAGTTGAAATTTTGGGAGATGATAATTATTTTACGAAATTCAACTTGCAGTTGCCACCAACATTACCTGGTCAACCGAATAAACTTCACGGAATTAACTATTCAACATTAGATGAATATAAAATCTCATTTGACTTGCGAACAATGAGAAATATTATAGTAAAGCAAAACTTCCCAGAAGAGGATGATTCTTGTATACATGAAATTTTCAATAGATTGAATTCTGGAGGCATTAATTTGAAACCTCAAGAGATTAGAACAAGCATGTATTATTCGGATTTTTACAACATGTTGTATCGGCTAAATACTCTTCCTGAGTGGAGAAAAATAATTGGTGTCGAAGAGCCAGATCTAAACATGAAGGACATCGAAATTCTTTTAAGAGGATTTGCAATGTTAATGAAGAAGGAAGAATATCAATCATCTATGGTTAGATTTCTTAACAGCTTTTCAAAGGAATGTAAGAGATTAAAAGATGAGCAAATAAAATATCTTGAAGAACTATTCAAATCTTTTTTAGCAACTTGTTCAGAACTGCCTGATAGATCATTTCAATTGAAAACTACTAATAAATTCAATATCTCTGTCTTTGAAGCAGTGTTTTTTGCACAGTGTAGAAGATCTTTTGAGAGCAAAAAACTTGCTGAAGGGAAAATAGATTATGAGAAACTAGAAAAATTGAAGAACGATTCAGGTTTTATTGATGCGATACGGTCTCAAACTACTAGCAAGGAAAATGTTACAAAGAGACTAGAAAGAGCTACACGTATTTTATGTGAACAGTGTTAGTTTATTATGGACAAGCAGAGTATTGTAGATAAAATTTATCAAGAGAACTTAGAAATATTAAAGTTTCTAACAGACAAAAACGAACCGTCATTCACTGTCCAATTCAACACTATTTTTACTAAAACTTTGCTACTTTCTGCTGCCAGTTATTTCGAGTATGAAATTTGCAGAATGGTTCAATCTTTTATTGAGTACAAGGCACAAAATGATGAGTGCATTATTGCAATAGTTAAACAGAAAGCGATTGATAGGCAATATCATACCTACTTTGATTGGACTGGTAAAAACGCCAATAAATTCTTTTCTCTCTTTGGTAACACTTTTAAAGAAGATAGATCGAAACAGGTAGAAAATGACCCTAAGTTAAAATCCGCAATAAATTCATTTATAGCATTAGGCAGCGAACGAAATAAATTAGTTCACCAAAATTTCGCAGATTGTACTGTTGATAAGACGGCAGAAGAAGTTTATTTGCTTTATCAAGATGCTATATTGTTTATTGATTTTTTAGAGATTCAATTTAAACGTCCTATCAATGAGCAAGACTCGACCTCAATCGAAAAACAGGCTAAAATAGAGACAAGTATTCAGAGGTAGAAAGATGAGTCCTCAATTACAACAAGTACTGGCAGAGATCGATCGATTGTCACCAACAGAGCAAATTCAAGTCATCGAATATATTAACACTAGACAACGAAGCTCAGTATTAGAAACTATTACAAACCTTCGATCTCAACAAGCATCATTCAAGACACCCGAAGAAATTGATGCTGAAATCCTCGAAGAAAAAGCCTCATGGACAAATTGAATATACCGCAGGGTAGTAGAGTATATCTGGACTCATCAATCCTCATTTATACGGTAGAAGTAGATTTGACATTCTGGAAAGCTCTAGAAGTTTTATGGCGTAAATTCGCTGAAGGTGAGATTTCACTGATTAGTAGCGAACTCATCATTACAGAAGTATTAGTTAAACCTCTCAAAAGCCAAAATGAACAATCAATTGATAGCTATAATAAACTACTCTTTGATTCTGGTATCGAACTAATACCAATAACTAGGAGCTTATTAATATCAGCGACTAACCTACGCGCTAAACACAACTTAAAAACGCCAGATGCTATCCATGCAGCTACCTCGATCGATCTTAATTGCAATCGATTTTTGACTAACGATAAAGGCTTTACTAATATTCCACGTCTACCAACACTAATACTCAGTCAGATCGGGTTAGATTAATGGGAGTGATTGCGATAGATCCTAGACAAGAATTTAGTGCTTTGAGTTGTCGATCGATTACATGGATACTTACATGGTGATATTGGCTCTCGCCCTAAGTCATCGGAATGGTCAAAATCGGGATTTAGGTTTAATCTAGAGGTGGAGACCATTTGACTCCCGATCGGGTCTTAATAGTTATGCAGTATCAAATTTTCGTTGAAAGTCGATCCGCGAGACATTTTGTGGCTTCAGTAATTGGAATGCCGACAGTTTCGGTAGATGGCTATACCGAATTAGAAGCGATCTCCAATGTCAAAGCGGCTTTGAATTCACAGTTATCTAAGGGTAAAGTGGTAACTATCGATCTTGATGAGCCTCAAGAGAGCAATCTAACATATACCAGTCCAATGCAACATGCAGGTATTTTAGAGACAGATCCAACCTTTGATGATTGGATGGATAAATTAGCTGAAATTCGTCGAGCTGCTAATGAGATTAACGACGATGAACGATGACACTATACATCCTGGATACAGATCATCTCAGCTTGTATGGACGCAATCATCCAGCACTAATCGAACGGTTGCAAGTCGATTCTGTGAATTTAACAACGACAGCCATTAATGTAGAAGAGCAGTTGCGTGGGAGACTTGCCCAAGTAGCAGAAGCAAAAGCAGGTGTATCGTCAACAAATGCGTACAGATGGTTATCTGAAACTGTCAAATTGCTTGCAGATTTTGAAATTTTACAGTTTACAGAAGAAGCTCAGTTAATTTATCAAGATTTTAAATCGCAACGGATATCCCTCCCTCTGATTTATGGCGCGCTGGATGGCCATGCCAAGACCTCATCACCGCCAATACAGAACGAACGGGATTGTCTGTAGATCCGATTTTCGTCAAGTCGCTCTCCGAAACAATCCGCTTGTGGTACAACGTCGCGGTGGCTTCGGGTATACAATGGCAAAAGCATCTGCCCCACGCTACGCGCCCAAACTGGAGGACATCAAGGCGGCCATTCAGATCGACCGATACTCTGTGGCGAGAAACTTGACCTGGACAGAGTGGGAGCGGCTGATGGGGTTTCCTCCCGGCTGGACGGTCGTAGAGGGAAACTCCTTGGCAATGCCGTCATCCCAACAATCAGCGAATGGATTGGAAAGCGAATCTCAGAAATTGAAATAATGGTAGATTCAAATAATACCCATGCAAATAGATCGAGTGTGGAGCAATAAAATATGTCCCCCAACCTAACTCAACTAATCGAACGATCGGCAGCACTTTCACCACAGGAAAGATTAGAAGGCTTTGCTGGATTAAGGTACGGAAAACTAGAAGAGAGAGCGAGGAGCGGGGAGCGGCTCGCAGCCGGGAGGTTTCCTCCCGGATTATGCGGATGCGCTCCGGTCGGGTTTCCCGACCATGGAAGCGCACCAAGCAGCTCCCTTCGGGAAGGCTCCGCCAACGACCGGGAGGTTGTCTTGATGCGCTATCCCGGTTGTGTGCGTCAAGACAAGACAGTGGGGAAAGAAATGGCTGGTTAATTTCTGCCGCGTAGTACTATGCTCGTAGAGCAAACTGCACCGATCGAAATTGATGTCGATGGTGCAGCAAAAGTAAGTGAAATATGAGTAACTCTAGATCCAGTTGTCGCTGCCTTTAATCAAAGTGCAGTATATCTACTTGCGGTTGCGAGCGGGAGTGCGATCGCCTCTTTCTAGCTTGGTTTGAAGGCGATTTAAGCCCCACCAACCAAGCGTACCACCTAAGACTATACCGATCGAGATTAAGGCTGGAAATAGGGCATTTTCACTGCCAGTCAGTCCCAATATTGTCGTACTTATCCAAGCGAGTAGCGCGATAATGACGATCGCACTTTTGGCGGTTTGGATATTTTTATAAGCAGTACTGCAACTGTGACAATGTTCGGTATGGCTGTGATAGCGATCGAGTAATCGTTCGGTTGTTAAGGGTGGTTTAAAAGTTTGTCCCGGAAAAGGCTCGGCGCGATAATCATTCAACCACTGCCGATATTCAAATACGAAGGCGTCGGCTTTGGTGGGTAAATAAAAGGATTGACTAAAATTAGTACTCCCACCACTTTGTTCTAAATAACGTTCTTGATGGTGTAAGAAAATTTGATCGTCTTCTAAGATCGCATTGTTATTTATATGCGAGTACCATTCGGGTGTCGCTTTAATAAAAAATTCGGGAACTTTGCTGGCGAACTTGAAGGGAAATCTGGCAAAAATTCGACATTCACCTTTGCGCTTCGGCGTGGCATAAACTACTGTAATTGTCTCGCCAAATTGTTTGGATGTCAGCTCGTGCCACATCAGACAGGGCGCAATAAAAGTAGTATTCTGTCTGCCTAATGTACCTTTGCGCGGCCCATCTGCCCAAGTTCCGGTAAATCCTAATTTATCGGATGAGGTGACTTCTAATTCTACCGGACTGGCATTCGATCGCTTGCCGACGCTACCGTGATGGGTATAGGGTAGATGACTCGGATCGAGGACATTTTCGAGCAAGGTGAGTGCGTCATATGGCAAATCGCGGAAGGTATTGAGTACCAGCCAGCCATCTGTCGGCTTGCCATCTACCATCGGTACTGGAATTAACGGGATGGGTGTCTGCTCGGCTCTGGCTGGCGTCCCAGCGTAGATAAATAGCAATCCCTGTTCGACGGCTGTCGGGAGCGATTTGACACAGGCGCGGCGGGAGGTTTCGGCTTTGGCATCTGGTAATTGTTGGGGGATGCGATCGCAAGTACCATTACCTGTAAATGCCCAGCCGTGATACGGACATTCTAATAAGCCATCTTCAGCGATTCTCCCTTCGGATAGTCGCGCCAGACGATGGGGACAGCGATCGTCAAATGCTCGCCATTGACTAGCCTGAGTATCCCACCAGATGACTAAATCTCGATCGAGTAATGTAAAGGGTGTGGGTGTAAGTTTATCTAGATCTTCAATATAAAATACCGGATACCAGGACTCGATCGGGTCGAATTTGGTAGGATCGTCTCCACCTGCGGTCGTTCGCGCTGCTATTACTGCTGTTGTCATTGTCGATCTTTAATCCTCAGCGAATCTTGGGGTGGCTTCTCGATGGCGATCGCTTAACACTTGTTTACATTCAGGATAACAATCGATCGCGGTTTGAGGCAAGTTCGGGTTAAAGATCTGTGCTGTGCGGTTTCTACTAGCACCAGAGAGCCTAGTACGGTAGCCGTTTTCAACCTATAACGTATCCTCTTTATAAAGAGAAACCGGGCGTTGCTGAATTGCAGTATGATTTTTCATTCTCGTATTCTTCTTTCCCGACTCCCCGCTCCCCGCTCCCTCCTCTAGCTTTTCATACCTAGATTCAGCAACGCCGAGAAACCGACCTTACCACAATGGCGTGGAATCTTTAGGAGGATCGGATGGAGTAGATTTGGGCGTTTTGCTAGTTCCCGATTCAGGATCGGAATTTTGCTTGATTGGTGGCGAAAGCTCGATCGATGGAGTCGGAGTCGGAGTCGGTGTCGGAGTAGCTGTAGAGGGAGTAGGCGTCGGTGTCGGCGTCACCACAGGAGTAGGAGAAACATCAGGCAATGGCACCTCAATTGGCGTTGCCGACTCCAACGGATTGGGAGTAATTGCAGGAGTAGGCGCGACACTGGGAGTAGGGCTAGGAGTGCTAGTCACCCTCGGCGAAGGCACCACAATGGGTTTGGGACTCTCGGTTTTCGGAGTCGCAGTTGGTTTGGGTGTTGGTTTAATAACAGGGGCATTACAGCTTGCAATTTGGTTATTAAATACCCAACCAGTCGATCGATCCGCCATTTGGATTTGGACGAAAACATCCTGCTCGGAACGGTAGACAATCTTGGTACCGCGAGCTAAAGTAGCAATAACTTTAGCATCGCGATCGGGTTGCGATCGCACCCGCGTCGAGGGTAAATCTGTCGGCGTAGCCACCCGACACAGCTCGGTACTTACATCTCTAGCAAAATCTTGTCGATCGAATATGCCGCGACTAAACCAGACAAAACTCCCGACTGCTGCCAAGATTGCCGCAACGCCACCAAAGACCGGGAATAAGTTCGGCCCCGAAGGATTGGCAAACGTCGGCGATGAGGATTGAGAATTGGTTGTAGAGGGTCTTGGCGTAATGAGGGTAGCTGCTTGCGAGTCGAGATTGCGCGGTTGCGGCTGAGTAGTTTGAACGTAGGTAGCATCTGGCGAAACCACAATGCCGCTAATTAGCCCTCTGACGGCCTTGAGAGCCTCCGCAGCCGTCTGATAACGATCTTTGAAGTGGTAGCGCGTCATCCGCTGGAGAATGGCAATTAGCTGGGGATTAGCTAGCGTCAGATGTTCCCATTTGAGTTCGCCCGTGTTTTCATCGGTCGGCAGCTCGTAAGGATTGACACCAGTCAGAGCTTGAATGCCGATCGTACCTAGAGAATACAGATCGCTACTCGCGCGCGGCGTGCCAGAGGCTTGCTCGATTGGCATATAACCGGGAGTGCCAATCGCTACTGTCATGGTATTTTGTCCGTTCAACATCTGTTGATTGCGGACTTGTTTGATCGCACCAAAATCAATTAAAATCAATCGCCGATCGCGATTGCGGCGCATGATATTATCGGGTTTGATATCGCGATGAATTACTCCCTGACTGTGAATAAACACTAGCACATCTAAAATCTCTTGCAGTAGCTCGATAACCTGTGCTTCGCTCCATTTGGTCCCTTTGGTCAGTTCTTTAGATAGTGGATGTCCGGGGACATATTCTTGAACTAAATAAAATTCTTGCTGCTCTTCAAAATAGGCAAGTAAACGCGGAATCCGATCGTGATTTCCTAGTTGTTGGAGCACGATAGCTTCTTTCTCAAACAAATTCCGCGCGATATCCAGCAATGACCGATCCGAGCTGGCTGGTTTGAGATGTTTGAGCACGCATTTCGGATTGCCAGGTAAATGCAAGTCTTCGGTAATATAGGTTTGCCCGAATCCCCCAGCCCCCAACACTTCAAGTACGCGATAGTGTCCCGCTAATAACTGACCAATCATGCAATAAACTTATCTCCTCAGATATCTCAACTTTACTCTTCTATTGGATAATTGACGAGAACTTAAGTTTGAATGGTGCTACACCCAAGATGTGGAGTACGGGATCGAGTTTAGAGTAGTAACCGATCGCGCGTGCAATAAACTTAGCTCTTTGTGAATATCTCAACTTTAACCCGATTAGAGGGTTGATGAAAACTAGAATTTTTAGTGGCCGATCGACTGCGATCGTTTTTTTTACAGTCGATCGAGAGTTATTTACTCTCAACTGTCGATCGATGTCATCTGCCAAACTCGATCGATCGCCCAACTCGGACAACCTCGCTGAATTTTAGTGACTTTGCGATCGATCTCTTGCCCTTGAGCATTTTTCAATACTTCTGTCCGAACGATCCGCTCGCCATCTTGAAGATATGTCGCTAATACTTGCATGGCTTTGAGTTTGAGCGATACTTGTCGCTCGGAAATCGACAGCGGCGGCGCAGTTGGAGTCGGATTGACAACTAGTTCTTTGGTCTTAGTTGGCACTTGGACGGGAGCGACTGCGCTGGTAAGTGTGGGTGGTGTCGTTTCGATGGGTACGGCTACGCTGGTAAGTGCAGGTGGTGTCGTTTCGATGGGTGCGGGTTCGCTCTCGACTGGGGACGGTACCGTTAGATTTTCTAAGACATTAGTGCCACTGAGTAGTTCGCTAATATTATAGATGCCTTCGATCCGATCGACATCTTCGGTATCCTCAGTATTAAAAGTATTTAGATATGACTCTAAATCGATCTCGATCGAGGAATCTTCGATCGCCTCTGCCGACTCTTGGCTGACAGGTGTTGCTACTGGAGTCGATTGGCGCGGCTGCGGACGAGACGATAATTCAGAGGATGAAGATTCAGACATGGGGAATGTAGCAGAATCGGATACATTATTATCCCTTGACTCTGGTGGGTCGTCCTGTGTCGGTGTGGGCAGATCGAGCCAGACGACATATTCTTCAGGCTCGATCGTAATTTCGCCCCTAGCGATTCTAATCGTAAAGTTACCCTGTTTGGGTTGCAGATCTTCGACCAAATACCATTTACCTTTACTAAAGGTTAAAATATTAACTGGTGGATTGGGATTGTTAAGTTGGTAACGTTTGTTATTCCACCAAATCCGCCACAACTGAATCACTTCCGTGTAATTTAAGTGATAGCCATCGGGAATTTTGAAGTGATGGTATTCTGTGAATTCTGGATGCGATGACTTTTGCCTAGTAATAAATCCTAAAGCTGTTAAATTCCGCACGATTCTCGCTCTAAAAAGCGAATTATTACCGATCAGGACTTTGCGCTGCCACTGATTTACTTGCTTGCTAATCCCGATTAGCTTGGAATTACCATCGCTCAATCTAATCGATGTTTCGGTAAATTCTAACTTTAAATTTTCGCTAGCGGCAGAGTGCTTTTCCCCTCTAGCAAAGTAGCCAATGATGTCGAGTTCTTCAGCGGTCGGAGCGGGATCGAGATCGTTAGTGGAGTCGGCTGTACCAGATGACAAACTATTACCAGTGCCACGGGATACAAAATTTGAGTCTGTCATGGGGTTAGATCGGGTACGATTTAGATATACGAAATTTTTAAATATAAGTTGGACTACTATACGACTGTTACTATGTTGAGAAAATATATAGTAGTTGTATCTTTGTCCCCTAATTTTAGCCAGTCAATTTTAAGATCGGTCAGTGGGTTCGCTAATTTTGAGCATTTTGACTTACGCAAGATGTGCAGCCAATTGCTGATGCTGGTAATCTTCATAATTGGATGTCGTTGCTACCGAACGGATCGAGATCTCTTAAATGTAGCGATCTCGATCGAAGCGATCGCCTAAATTCAGACGATCTTGCAAGTAATTTTACTGTTAATCCGAGCGATATCTACCATTACAACAGTCGATCGCCTCAAACATACATTCGCGCAGCCACCAGTGAATCTAAATCTACACTACGATCGCTCTATATTCCCGACAGCGGTAGTAGTGATAAAGCTCGTTTGTCGATCGCAATTGCATCGCCAAGGAGCGCGGAGCATTGAGTCTATACTTTTTCAGAGACCGGAGTTCGATCCTGTTATACTAGGAAGGCTGTGCCTAAATATTTACTCATATGGCAGTTCCAAAGAAGAAAACATCCAAATCCAAACGTGACAAACGCCGCGCTACTTGGCGTAACAAAGCCGCTATTCAAGCTAGAAAAGCACTCTCATTAGGTAAATCCGTTCTGACTGGACGCTCTACTAGCTTTGTTTATCCTCAGCCTGATGATGAAGAATCCGCTGAATAATAACGGCATACTCACAGCGATCGAGGACTACTAGTTGAAGTACTTACCCGACCGATCGAACATCCAGGAGACTCCCGCTTACTGTGCAGCAGAAGCGGTGAGCGGAATGGACGTAAATCTGTCGCGATCGACCAGTGTAATTTTCTCGCCTGTGAATCTCAAGTTATACTGTGCGTTTGTTCCAGCAGTCGCCCGTAGATCTGGGGCGTGACAAGTTAGTTTGCATGGCTCTGTTTGTCGATCGAATTATCGACTCGTGTTGTCGCCCCTTTTTTCTTAATTAATGCTTGCTATCTCTACACGGCAATTCGTTCGAGACTTTTACACCCAGAATTATTAGCACCGATCGGATTTCCTCACAAGTTTCTCAACCTTTCGATCTATCTTGAAGATCGAGCAGCTTAAGAGGTTCAGAAATTATGAGATCGAATACCCAAATTTTCTGGCAGAACCTGTCACCATCGGACGCGATTGAAGTCAAGATTCGCAAACAGATTGCCAAGCTCGAAAAACTCTCCGAGCATCTTAGCGATTGTCGAGTCATTATTGAAGTCCCACATCGCCACCATCATCAAGGCAACATTTACCACGTTCAAATTAATTTGACTGTCCCTGGTAGCCAATTAATCGTCAATCGTCAGCCATCAGCGCAGCAGTCACATGAAGATCTCGACATTGCCATTCGAGATGCCTTTGAGAGTGCCGAACGCCAACTTAAAGAGTATACACAGCAACAACGCGGCGAAATTAAAACACATGCGGGAGGCGATCCGGATGACAATCATCACCCGATTCCGCGATCGCACTGAAGCCGGACAACTACTTGCCAGCCAACTTACCGCATATGCCAATCATCCCGATGTCCTGGTGCTCGGTATCCCGCGCGGCGGCGTACCTGTCGCCTTTGAAGTGGCAGAAGCACTCAATGCACCCTTAGACATCTGTTTGGTGCGGAAACTTGGCGTTCCCGGACATCCAGAACTCGCCATCGGCGCGATCTCTGCTAGTGGGTTTGAGGTATTGAATGAAAATCTGCTTGATTGGCTGCGAATTTCTGGACATACAATCGCCGAAGTTGCCAGTCTGGAGCTTCAGAAACTACATCGACACGATCTCATCTATCGGGGAGATCGTACCCCACTAAAGATCCACGATCGAATTGTCATTTTAGTAGATGAGGGTTTGGCGACGGGTGCGATGATGCGGGCGGCTATCGGCGAAATCGCACCCCATCAACCACAGCGCATAATTATCGCCGCTCCAGTTGCGCCGCCGGACACTTGCCAGGAGTTGAGATTGGAAGTCGATGAAGTAGTGTGCTTAGTCACTCCCGAACAGTTTGAGGGGATTGGTTTATGGTATAAGGATTTCGAGCGAACCACCGATGATGAAGTGTGTGAATTGCTGAATGTAGCAACCTACAGGTTTTACAGCTCGATCGGGTAAAAATCGTCTACAATTTTATCCTCACAAGTTTCTCAACATTGTCGTCTAGGCTGAAGATATCACTAGCGATAGAGAATAAAATTATGAATGCACCTATCGATTCCGAACGAAACGTCGAACGAGTTGATGCTGAATTAGCACCTACCACACCCGCAGCGAAGACAGAAGAAAAAATTGGGGTAGAAGAATTTACGATTACAGGGGATGCTCTTGTTGCCAAAATTAAGGAACTGATTCACCAAGGCAATATTCGGCGAATTATCCTCAAAAATGAAGAAGGCCGCATCTTAATTGAAATTCCCTTAACAGTAGGTGTTGTCGGTAGTGTCCTGAGCGCGGCTCTGTTTCCCGTCATGGCTGCTGTTGGGGCAATTGGGGCGATGGTCGCTCATCTCACGATCGCGATCGAGAAACGCGAATAAAGTAGAAGATCGAATTCATCTATCTCCCAATTCCACAATTTTGGGCATTGCCGATCTGAGGAGGTACGATCTGCTGTTTTTTCAACCAACAGATCGTCCTCTCCCCACTCTCCCCTGTTTTCAAATTCGATCGCCAAGTAGCGAGCTTAAGTAAATTTTTTGGCGTTGCTGAATCTAGGTATGAAAAACTAGAGCAGAGAGCGGGGAGCGAGTCGCTGACCCTTTCCATATGCTCCTCCACTCTCCGCATGATTTGGGTCGCTGTCTTGACTCGCTTCCACGATCGGGAGACAAAGGCGTGCGCGTACCCGCTAAACCGTAGGCTTTGCCGACGTTTCGCCAGAGGCGAGGCTACGCCAACGCGTAGCGTCTGCGATAGCGGCTCGCAGCCGGGAGGTTCCCTCTCTTGACGCACACAACTCGGAGGGAACCTCCTTTGTCGATGCGCCGCTCCCGGATTGTGTGAGACAAGACAGCAGAAACGCGAGCCGCCGCTCCTCGCTTTCAAAAAATTTGATATGCGATTCAAATGTTCGACAGCTTACTTTAACGATCGACTAAAAATGATGTAGAGATATTACTTGCTCTACATCATTAACGAAGAATAGCTGATTTAGAGTACTCTCCAAATAAAGGGATAGCGATAAGGCTCATTAGGATTGCTTAAAGTTGCTAAAATTCCAGAGATCGGCGGTATCCAATGGAAGAGAAAAAATGCTAAACCAATTATCCAAGCGAGGGGAATAGTCACGATTAAAGCGGTAAATAAGAATCCCAGCGCACCTGAAATAGCGAAGTACAGCCAAATATTAAAATGGTAGTTTAGTGTTTCTTTAGCGGTTGCCTTGATAACTGGATCGTCAAAGAGTAGCAAAACCACCAATGGAATTGCAGAAGTAAAGAGCAGCGAACCTAAAAAAATCGAACCGTGGCACAACAACGAAAATAGTTTGCGTTTACCACTATTAGTGCGATCGCCAGTATCAACCATTTCAAATCCTCTTTAATTTTACTAGAGTTTAATTATATTGACTCTAACATAGCTAACTCAAGTCTGACAGTGCGTTTTTCCTGGGTGGAAATCCGCAATCATTACAGCCGAAACATTCTCGCCTGATTAACTTTCATTACATTAATCGAAGACGATCCGAGCGCAAGCAACTGGGTATAATGCTCTACAACCAGATGGGAAAAACGAAACAGCCCAATCGGTACGAGAAAAACCCCCGTACTTATCATGCTGCGGCGATCTCGAGTACCGCTGCTCAGCCGCCGTCCACTCGCGATTCGGGACACCCGATCGTCGAGAAGTTTCCTGAATAGATGTGTTTTCACTCAATCCTGATGTTCCCTCTCTTCTCTTCCTCACACATTCTCCTCCATGTCTCCACGATCTGGTGCAAATTCCCGTCCCTACGGATATATCCGCTTTGCCTTCACATTGCTAATGATCGGTCAAGTTTGGCTGCATTTGATTCAAGGTAAAACTTGTCTGAAAAAAGTTCCCGAACATTTATTTAAAACTGGTCCTGCCTCAATGCTGCCAGTCCTATTAGCCAATCTGATGGCGGGGATGATTTTTACGATTCAAACAGCTAGACAATTAGATTCCATGGGTGCGATTAATTCGGTTGGGGGCGTGTTTGCGCTCGCCTTCGGTCGCGAACTAGCACCAATTCTCACCGCTTGCGTCGTCGCGGGGCAAGTTGGCTCGGCATTTGCCGCAGAAATTGGGGCGATGAAAATCAGCGAACAAATCGACGCTCTCTATACTCTCAGAACCGATCCGATCGATTATCTGATCTTGCCACGGGTACTCGCTTGTTGTGCGATGGTGCCAATTTTAATTATCTTAGGTTTGGTATTTGGGATTGGCGGCGGGATCTTTGCTGCCGCGCAACTATATCAGGTACCACCATTGGTATTTTTAGATTCGGTGCGGAGTTTTTTGCTCACCCAGGATCTGCTGATGTTGGGATTTAAGGGCGTATTATTTGGCATCGCCATTGGGGCGATCGGCTGTGGATGGGGAATGACCACTTATGGCGGCGTCAAGCAAGTCGGCGAGTCAGCTACCGCTGCTGTTATTGTCTCTGGGATGGCAATTTTCGCAATCGATCTAGCTATTTCTCTCCTCTTGGGCGATCTGCCCATCAAAAAGCCGATGTAAGTTAGATCCTTCAATTAGGGGATTGGTAGGAGTCAAGGATTAAAACCGGATATAATCAAAGACTGAGCCAGCAAAGGTACTCTCCTACCATGTCCACCGAACTCCAAACCCAGCTTCAAACCGAACTCGAAATTGCCGTAGAACATCGGCGCAATTTTGCGATTATTTCGCACCCTGATGCAGGGAAAACCACCCTAACAGAAAAACTCCTACTGTACGGAGGAGCGATTCATGAAGCAGGTGCGGTCAAAGCCAGACGCGATCAGCGCAAGGCAACATCGGACTGGATGGAGATGGAAAAACAGCGGGGAATTTCGATTACCTCGACGGTGTTGCAGTTTGGGTATCAGGGGTTTCAGGTAAATTTACTCGATACACCCGGACACCAAGATTTTAGTGAGGATACTTATCGAACCCTAGCCGCTGCCGACAATGCGGTAATGCTCATCGATGCAGCTAAAGGTTTGGAGCCGCAAACGCGCAAGTTATTTGAAGTCTGTAAGCTGCGTGAGTTACCGATTTTCACATTTGTGAATAAACTCGATCGACCGGGACGCGAACCGTTAGAATTGCTAGATGAGATCGAGCAAGAATTAGGTTTACAAACCTATGCGGTCAATTGGCCGATCGGTACCGGAGATCGCTTTAAAGGCGTGTTCGATCGTCACCAACAGAAAGTCCATTTATTCGAGCGAACGGCGCATGGCAGCCGCGAAGCCACCGATACGGTGATGGATCTGCACGATCCGCGCCTCAAACAAATCTTAGACAAAGAATTATTCGACCAACTGCACAGCGACTTAGAACTCCTCGATGGCGTAGCTTCCGAATTAGATTTAGAAGCGATTCATGCAGGTTATATGACTCCAGTATTTTTCGGGAGCGCGATGACCAATTTTGGGGTAGAGTTATTTTTACACTACTTTTTAGAATACGCTCTCAAGCCAGGAAATCGCAATTCCAACGTCGGCTCGATCGATCCGAGTTATCCCGAATTCTCCGGTTTTGTGTTCAAACTCCAAGCCAACATGGACCCCAAACATCGCGATCGCGTGGCGTTTATTCGGGTCTGTACTGGTAAATTTGAAAAAGACATGACCGTCAGCCACGCCCGCACTGGCAAAACCGTCCGACTATCCCGCCCGCAAAAGTTATTCGCCCAAGATCGGGAATCGATCGAAGAAGCATATCCCGGCGATGTAATTGGCTTAAATAATCCTGGTGTCTTCGCGATCGGCGATACCATCTACACGGGCATGAAAAAGCTCGAATATGAAGGTATCCCCTGTTTTTCACCAGAATTATTTGCCTTCCTCCGCAATCCCAACCCCTCGAAATTTAAGCAGTTTCAGAAAGGGGTGAAAGAGCTGCAAGAAGAAGGCGCAGTCCAGATCATGTACTCGGCAGATGAAGCCAAGCGCGACCCAATTTTAGCAGCGGTCGGACAACTGCAATTTGAAGTGGTACAGTTTCGGATGAAGAATGAATATGGAGTGGAAACAACATTAGAACCGCTCGGTTATTCAGTCGCGCGATGGGTGCTGAATGGTTGGGATGCGTTGGATAAAGTCGGACGACTATTCAATACTTTGGTGATTAAAGATCTTTGGAATCGTCCAGTTTTGTTATTTAAGAATGAATGGAATGTCAATCAGTTAATAGAAGATCATCCTAGTCTCAAGTTAAGCTCGATCGCGCCCATTACGATCGGTTCTTCATCTGTGAGTTAGTTGGAGCTTGGGCGTGAATAACTGATTTACTCCGTTTGAGAACGCCGTCAAATGAATTAGTTGCTCAGAGTGAAAGTCTATTGAAATGGACTGACTGAGATCCCGCAGTTCTCTTCAGAGAGCTTTTACTATTAGCCCGCTGGCGAAGCCTATCCGAAGGATACACTTTTAGTTCAGGGCGGTGCTGGGGCAAAGCAAGTCCATTTCAGTCTCATCGCTCCACAGCAGCAGCAGCAATGACGATCTCCGCACAGGCGCGCGCATCAGAGAGAGCTTGATGGTGATTTAGGGTGATGTTGAGATATCTACAGACATCAGGGAGCTTGGTAGGATATAAATTCCACCGCTCGCGAGCGAGGGCAACGGTGCAGATAAATTTCTGCTTGGGTTGGGGAATATCGTATAAATTGCAGCAGGCATAGAGTACGCGTCGATCGAAACTAGCATTGTGCGCAACTAAAGCGTCAGCAAGTTCGATGCGGGTGGAAATTTGCGTCCAGACTTGTTTAAATGTGGGAGCCTGAGCGACATCTGCCCACATGATGCCATGAATGTTGGTGAATTCAAAGCGATATGATGGTGGACGAATCAAAAAGATTTCTTCATGGACGATCGTGTTGTTTTCGATCTGAACTATCCCTAGCGCGCAGGCACTATTAGGATCGCGATTTGCAGTCTCAAAATCGATCGCAACTAATTTCATCAGGTTTTACCTTTCGATCGACAATAAACGAGTTTAAATATTATATTTCATCTGCAAGCTACATGTTTAACGATTGCAGATACCTACAGATCGCTACTTATCCCCTAAAAGTTGTGCTAATTCCTGCGTTAAAATCTTGCCTAATGCATTGCGGGGGATGCGATCGACACAAATCCAGCGTTTGGGAATTTTATATTTGCTAATTTTACCGACGATCGCTGTTGCTAAAATATCTGCGGAAACCGATCGAGCGTTTGCTACATACAAAGCTGTAACTATTTGCCCCCAATATCGATCGGGTGTGCCAATTACCCACGCATCAGAGACTAATCCGGTTGCCATAATTGCATTCGTAACTTCGATCGGAAACACATTTTCGCCACCAGTAATTATTTTGGCACTATTACGGCCTAAAATAGTTAAATTACCATCTCGATCGAATGTGCCAATATCGTCAGGCTCGAAATAAGCGATCGGTTGTAAATTGGGAAAGTAGCCTAACATTAAGGACTTTGCTTTTATCCGGATTACATCAACTAAATCAGCTTCAATATTACGCTTAGGAGTAGAGCTTAATTGAACTTCTGCATGAGGTAAAACTTGCCCGCAACTATTATTTCCTGCTAAGAATTCTATCGGTTTGAGGCTAACGATTTGCGAGGCTGTTTCTGTCATACCATAAGTTAAAGCTAACGGCAGTTTGGCAGCTCTGGCTCTATTTAATAAATCTATTTCTGGCGGCGCACCACCGATTAAAATCGTCCGAAATCCTGTCAACCACCGTACCTCTAAATCTAATAATCTGGCTAATTGTGTAGGTACCAATGACAGAAAATAACGATCCTCATTCCCCGCGATCGCGTTAACTCCATCCCGGCAAAGTTGCTGAAAATTTGTAATAAACAACTTACCATTTGTCAATAGCGATCGCCATAATTGCATTAAACCACTGACATGATAGAGTGGCAAAGTACAGACCGAATTAATTTCATCCACTTCATAAAACTCTCGGAATCCTGCCACGGAAGCACTGAGAGTTATCCAGGTATGGAGTGCAAATTTGATTTCTCCAGACGAGCCGCCTGTGGGAATCGAAATTGTCTCCCGATGCTGCATTGAATCTACTAGATCTGTCAATCTTGCAAACTGCTCGCGTTCTAACATTCCCCAATTTGGATTTATCAAAAAAATCGGGACGCCCAAGCGCGCACCAGCCATCAAACTCGCGATAAACTCGATCGGATCTAGTGTCTCGATCGCGAGAAAATTTGGTTGAAACTTGCTAAATTCGGCTAACTTGCGCTCCGCTAGATCGATAACTGCATGGTTATCTCGATCGACTAACCACCCATCGGCTAGACGTTGATAACACAAACTATAAATCCACTCTCCGTTACTGGCTTCCAGATCGTTCATTCCCCAGTGCAATCACAAAAAAACTACCCCCGACTACGTACTTACACGATTGTAGGAGAGGGAATAGGAGATATAAAGTTGAGTAAACGAGATATAGAGGTGTCCAAAAAACATTAGAACAGCAAACAACTGAATCACTCAGTAGTTTTACTGACTACTTGGGGTAAACCCATACTGTAATTTAACACTCTACTGTCGAGATTATAACCGATCTCGCCGTTTTGGAGCATCGTTCTCACAAAATGTTCTAGATCCGATCCGATTCGGCGGAGATTGTACTCAGTCAAATCAGCACCACTGTAAGACTCAACCAAGTCATCAAATTGCCCGTAAACCTTACGCAATGCGTCTTCACTCCATACTAGTTCGTTATCTGGATCGACATCTAATGTCAGAGCTTGTTCGCTCGGAATCAGTTCATTTTTCTTTACTTCGGCTGTATAAATGTGAATATGACGGGTTGTAGACTTTAGTAGCATTTCTTTTGGTGGGGAGTTGGAAGTGGGGAGTAGGGAGTTGATAATTTAGCCGAAAAATTAAATCCTCGATCTTTTAAGTTACTAGGCTCAGATTGTTACTGTCATTTTAGCAACTAATCGGGTAGTCTAGATGGTGGCACTAGTTGGAAACTAAGCACCAGTATAGTTAAACTGTTACAAGCTGTGAGTAAGCCTGAACTTTGGCTGAGAAAGCTTGGCGCAAAGCGGTGAAGATTTTCCCATCCATGGTGGTGGCTAAATGATTGTCATCGATCGAGCGTGCTGGCACTAGCTCTGCGATACTACCAGTCGTGAAAGCTTCAGTCGCTTGGGCGAGATCGGCAGGAAATAGATCGCGCTCGATCGTGTTAATGCCCAGTTCTGTTGCTATTTCCAGCAAGACATGCCGCGTGATCCCCAGCAACATGCCCCGCTGGGGAGTCACTAACACATCATCGATGACACAGAAGAAATTGCTGCGCGTCGCTTCGGTAATATAGCCATCGCGGTGTGTAAACAGGATATCATCGTAATCCGCACCTGCTACTTGCCGCGCTGCATAAAAACCCGTCAGATAATTGGTAGTCTTGAGCATCGGTAGCTCTCGATCGTATGGCACTGTCTTCAACCGTTGGCCAGATTTGTACAGCTCCAGTCCATAGGGGGCTTCAGGATGCTTGGGAGTGACTTCATCCTCAAAAATCATTAAATGCGGCGTGAAGCCCTCACAGGCGTTATAACTGCTGCCGCTGGGTCTGTCGCATTCCCCAGCAGTCAGATAAAATTTGACCGCGCTGTGTGGATAGGCATTACGATCGATTACCTGACGTGTCAGATTAGACAGTTCTGGTAATGTCGGCAAAGGCAGATTCAGCATCTTGGCTCCACGGTTTAGCCGTTGCAGATGCTCTTGCAGATAAAATGGTGTCCCACCATAAACCCGCGCTAGCTCGAATAATGTGATGCCGCGTGCAAAGCCGAAATCTGTCGGATTGATGCGGATGGTATCGCGTTCTACATACTGGCCGTCATAATAAGCGATCGACATGGTGGGATTAATTGATAATTGATAATTGATAACGCCAGTCGGCTAAACTTCATTTGCGCTGGGCTTCCCCCCAACTTTACCCAAATATGCGAGCCGCTGAGGTGAAATAACATAGACTACGCAGCACCTCAAATAACTCGTGCATACACAGTAGCCTTACAGGTAAAGACTTTAAATTTGTGCTGTTGTTAAACACAGTATATACAGATTATTAATAACAAATATCGGAGCGAGATCTTAAGTACAGGCAATTTATGAATTACCCCTCTCTAAAATCCCACTCCGACAGAAGAAGATTTCTATTGATGTTCATTCCCGAGCTGAGAACGAGCATTACTTAGCAATACTAACCAATTTACCTGGAATAACTGGCGATGCAATCGCGGTTGGCGATTTCCACTCGATCGATTGCGCATACAAGCTAGTCTCTTTACGTTCGGCAACCGCTGTGGGCAATGCTTCGCGCAGATGAGCTGCCACAGATGCCGTGGTGATATCATAGGTTTGAGTCGCCAATTTGGGATACAAGCCAATGCCAATAATCGGAATCAACAGCGAGAAAGCGATCGCCAGTTCGCGTGGTTGAGCATCCCAGCAATTTTCGCCATGAGCATCGAGGTTGCCAAAAAATACTCGCCGTAGCATCGACAATAAATAAATCGGCGTAATTAGCAGTCCTACCGCAGATAAGAAAATCACCAGTGTTTTGAAGCCATCATCATAAACATCGCTAGTTGTCAATCCTAAGAAAATCGATAGTTCGCTGACGAAGCCACTCATTCCTGGTAGCGCGAGAGAGGCCATCGATGCGAATGTAAATAAGGCAAAAGTCGAAGGCATGGATTTGGCAATCCCGCCCATTTTATCCATCGAGAGGGTATGGGTACGTTCGTAGATTACCCCAGCTAAGAAGAATAAGACTGCCGCGATTCCACCGTGGGAAATCATTTGCAGCATCGCGCCATTAATGCCTAGAGCTGTAAACGAAGAAATCCCAATGAGCACGAATCCCATGTGCGAAATCGATGAATAAGCAAGGCGACGTTTGAGATTGTCTTGAGAGAAAGCAGCTAAGGCACCGTAAATAATATTTACGACACCCAATATTGCTAGTACGGGCGCAAAATAAACATGAGCGTGAGGCAGCATTTCGGCATTAAATCGGATTAAGGCGTAACCGCCCATCTTGAGTAATACACCAGCCAAAATCATCGAACCAGGTGCTGGAGCTTCACCATGTGCATCTGGCAACCAGGTATGGAAGGGGAAAATTGGTAGCTTGACACCGAACGCAATCAGGAACCCAGCATAAGCCAATAATTCTAACCCGATCGGATATTCTTTGAGTCCTAATTCGGCAATATCAAAAGTAACCGTATCGCCATAGAAAGCCAATCCTAGCGCAGATAGCAGAATAAAAATCGATGCTAGAGCCGTATACAGAATAAATTTCGTTGCGGCATAAAACCGCTGTCCCCCACCCCAAATCGAAATTAGGAGATAGACAGGAACTAATTCTAGCTCCCACAACATGAAAAACATCAGTAGATCCTGAGCCAGGAATACCGAAATCTGCGCGCCGTACATTAATAACATCAAGCCGTAAAACAGACGCGGCTTGATCTTAATATTCCACGCCGCAAAGATAGCAAGCGTGGTTACAAATCCCGTCAACACTACTAACGGCATCGACAGTCCATCCGTACCCAACGACCAATTCAAGCCCAATTGTGGCACCCAGCTATAGCGTTCGACTAGCTGTAGGTTGGGGTTGTTAAAGTCATACTGGGTAGCAAAAGTATAAATAATTAAACCTAATTCTAATATCCCTATGCCCAATGCGTAGAGCCGCACAGTTTTACCATTGGTGTCGGGTATTACAGGAATAGCTAAGGCAGCTACGATCGGAAATGCAATAATTGCAGTCAGCCAGGGAAATTCAGACGTCATAGATCGGCGATGAGAATTGAGTAGAATACTTCGCTGCTAGGAAAGGGTAGTATTTAATGCTCGTAGGTATAAATGCTCATTATGTTAATCATATATCCTGTTGGGGATCGTTGCAACTTGTAAATAAAATTTACAAGTTTTAAAATACCGTTACTCTAGATTACCCTTTTTTGAGTCTCAAATTATCTCCGATCGAACAGCGAAATCGAGCCACGATGTTAGGGTTCGAGGATCGCGCGACCGACGACACTAGCGAATCCGATCGATCTCATGGCTAGTGGTGATTTCGATCGCTTTGAGTTAATATTTTTCGGGGAGCGGGGGAACGGTGGAGATGGTACTCTAACTTATGCCGCCTATTACTAGATTTAGAACCAGAGGATCGATCGAAATATGCTAAAACAGCTACCCTCTCGCCTGTTGCAATCTACTTTTTGGCAATCCCCAATCGTCAAATTAGTCGGGATTTATGGCGGATTGAGTGCGATCGCAGGAGTAATGTTATTTCCATTACTCTGGTTATTAAGCACCGCGCTCAAATCGGCGGACGAAAATATTTTCCAATCGCCACCCCAATTATTACCGCAGCATCCGACCTTCGAGCACATCGCTACTGTCTGGCAAAGTAACGATTTTGGCCGCTATTTATTCAATAGCAGTGTCGTTGCCGTTATGAGTGTAATTATCAACCTCATTTTTTGCGCGCTGGCTGCTTATCCGCTAGCTAGACTAGAGTTCAAAGGTAAAGAAACGATTTTTGCGATCGTAGTTTCGACGATTATGATTCCCTTTCAGATCGTGATGATTCCGCTATTTATCATCGCCGTTCAGTTGGGATTAGTGAATACTTATTTAGGCGTGATTTTACCCAACTTAGCATCGGCATTTGGCATTTTCTTATTGCGCCAAGCTTTTCAATCGGTACCCAAAGAACTCGAAGAAGCGGCGAGGATCGATGGTTGCTGGGAAATTGGCATCTGGTGGAGCGTAATGTTACCTGCAATTCGTCCCTCATTAGTCACGCTGGCAATTTTTGTGTTTATCGGTGCTTGGAGCGATTTTTTATGGCCATTAATCGTGCTCCAAGATGATACTTATTACACGCTCCCATTGGGAGTAGCAAAATTAGCCGAAGGTGCTTTTGGCTTAAATTGGCGATTGGTCGCTGCGGGTTCGGTTATTTCGATTGCGCCTGTTTTAATCTTATTTATGTTCGTCCAACGTTATATCGTACCGACAGCCACTAGCAGTGGTGTTAAAGGGTAGGGAATAGGGGATAGTGAATAGTGAATAGGGGATAGGGGATAGGGGATAGGGGATAGGGGATAGTGGATAAATAGATCGACCCAATTTATGTTGAGAAATTGGGTCGATGAACTAAAAAATTTTAACCTTGATAAGGACGATCGATTCGATCGAGTGATACATTAAATTCAAACGGCATCCGACCGGGATTTTTGCGAGGTTCGGCAGCATAACCTACTGGTAATACTAACGCGATCGCTAAATCTGGATCGTTTTCGGCACCAATAACGGCTTTGACTTTATCTTCCATCCAGCCATTCATCATACAAGTAGATAATCCCAAACTCTCAGCCGCCAGAGTCGCATGAGTAGCTGCAATCATCGCATCTTTAATGGCATACTCCCTAGCTTTGTCGCCGAGTGCTACCGAAAATTCGGGGATTGCTTTCTTGAAATAAGCAGCAGTACCTTCATTCCAAGCTCCAGTCTGCATACCTTGCTCGATTATTGGCGTGATGTCTCGCTCTCCCGCCTTAATATCGGCAGCAAACACTAAGTTTACTGGTGCTTGGGTAATTTGGGGTTGATTCCAACAGGCAGCTCCTAAAGCCGCTTTTTGCTCCGGATCGATGATGATAACGATCCGCCAATCCTGAACGTTAAAGCTACTAGGTGCTGCTACTGTCAATTCGATCAGTTGACGGAGGAGTTCTGGTGAAATCGGGTCTGGCTTGAAGCTTTTGATCGATCGACGTTGTAAAATCGCGGTCGGTACGTCTAAGGGCATAAGGTCTGAAGTTAGAGATATAGGTTACATAGTAGCGGGTAGTCAATGTCCAGCCAAGCCTTAATGAGATTAAGAGCAGGAGTTACGCTCGATCGACTCTAATTTGCGATCGATCGATTTTATATAAATACTCAACCACTAGCTTCAATCCGTTGTCCATTAATCCATACAGAGTGGTTACTGCCATTGCTTGCTATTATCGATCGAACACTGCATGGCATTAATTTTCAGACTCATCAATCACTTCTTCTTCCTCACTAGTGAGCCAATGTCCGAATTCTTCGACAAATCGATCGCGTAAAATGGCATCGCGAATTTGTTGAGTAAAACGGATTAGTTCGGTAATATTGTGCAGTGATAAGAGTGTAAATCCGGTAATTTCACCGCACCGAACTAAGTGGCATAAATAGGCGCGCGTAAAATTCTGACAAGTATAGCAAGGACACGTATCGTCTAAGGGGGTAAAATCGCGCTTAAAGGGGGCATTCTTGAGATTCCATCGTTCGCCCCTGACGAAGGCTGCACCGTGTCTGGCGACCCTTGTAGGTATCACACAATCGAATAAATCGATGCCGGAGGCGATCGCGATCGCCATTTCTTTGTAAGTACCGACACCCATCAGATAGCGCGGTTTATTTTCGGGTAATAATGGCGCGGTGGCGCGGACGATTTTATGGATAAAATGCGATGGTTCGCCAACACTGACACCACCGATTGCATAACCGTGGAGATCGAATTCTTGGAGCGACTTGGCGGCTTGGGCACGTAAATCTAGATGAACGCCGCCTTGGACGATCGGAAATAAGGCTTGGTCTTCAGGGCGTTGATGCGCCTGGATGCAGCGTTCTAGCCAGCGATAGGTGCGCTCTGTCGCGGCGATGACTTCATCGCGAGTAGCGGGGTAAGGCGGACATTCGTCGAATGCCATAATCACATCGGCACCGAGGGCATTTTGAATCTCGATCGATTTTTCGGGGGAGATAAAAATTGTGCGCCCATCTAAGGGTGATTTAAAAGTAACGCCTTCTTCGGTAATTTTGCGCGTTTTGCTGAGACTGAACACCTGAAAACCGCCGGAATCGGTCAGCATCGGCCCTTTCCAGTTCATGAATTTGTGTAATCCACCCGCCTCTTTGATAATATCTTCACCCGGACGCAGATGTAGGTGATAGGTATTTGACAGCACCATCTGTGCGCCAGCATCCTCGATATGAGCGGATGTGAGCGTTTTGACTGTTGCAGTAGTACCGACAGGCATAAATCTCGGTGTTTCGACAATCCCATGTGGCGTATGAAAAACACCAGCGCGCGCGTGTGTGTGACTGCATTTACCCACGCAGTCGAAAGTGAAGTTCGGTTTGTTCAAAATTCCCTTAATTTATATGCGAAAACGGATTCTTTGCGGGGAGCGGGGAGCGGAGGTGGATGGGTAATGGGTAATGGGTAATGGGTAATGGGTAAGATTCGGATCTTCCTTTGCTCATCAGTAAGGCAGCAACGCTGCCTAAAACCTAAAGCCTAAAACCTAAAGCCTAAAACCTAAAGCCTAAAACCTAAAGCCTAAAACCTAAAGCCTAAAACCTAAAGCCTAAAACCTAAAGCCTAAAACCTAAAGCCTAAAACCTAAAGCCTAAAACCTAAAGCCTAAAACCTAAAGCCTAAAACCTAAAGCCTAGAACCTAAAGCCTAACTCGCTGGCTCATCCCCCGCCCAACCCAGGGGCGATGCTTCCGCATCATCTTTGACGCGACGAATGGGGAGATTGGCAATTAATGCAGTTACTCGTTGGTTGCTTTCTAGCGAAAAATCTAGTCCTTGAGAATCAATTTCGACATAGCGCGATACTACTTCTAGGATTTCCTGACGCATCATATCGACCGTTTGGGGACTCAGATCGGTGCGATCGTGAGCGATTACCAATTGGAGTCGCCGTTTTACATGGTCTCTACTCGGTTCGGCAACCCGGGGAAATAGCATTTCTAAAAATTCATTAATCATAATCATAGCGATCGGTCGATAGAAGGAATTAGCACCTAAAATGATGAAATCGTTGATGGGAACAGCATGGTGACAATTAATTACTGACAAACTTCCCGACCCAACCCCAAAATTTTATAGCCATTATCTACCCATTGCATTCGTGGCAGATGCTACTATGAAATCTCTCCCGATCGACTCGACGAACCGCTCGGTGGGGTACAACTTACTCTCATGTTTTAGCTATATTACTATTTCGCGAAGATTTTACGTAACCGTTTGAACAAATTATCACGATCGACATTTAAATCGAGGTAGGGGGTTTTTTCGCCGCACAGACGATGGGCGATATTTTCAAATGCTAAAGCGGCACGAGAGCCACTATTGCTCTCTAAGACGAGAGGTTCGCCGCGATTGGTAGAGGTGATTACTCGTTCGTCTTCGGGTACGACGCCGATTAATTGTACCGCGAGAATTTCGCTGACATCTTCGACAGACATCATTTCACTAGCTTCTACCATGGCAGGGCGCAACCGATTGACGATCAGTCTGGCGGGGGTAATATTACTAGCTTCGAGCAAGCCAATCACACGATCGGCATCGCGGACGGCAGAAATTTCTGGCGTAGTCACGATCAAAGCTTCTTGAGCGGCAGCGATCGCATTTTTAAAGCCCATTTCAATACCCGCAGGGCTATCGATCAACACGAAGTCAAACTGCGGCGCGAGTTCGCCGATCATCCATTTCATGTGATTGGGGGTAATCATCTCTGCTTTGCGATTTTGGGTAGCAGGTAGTAATACCAATCCTGGTTGCCGTTTATCTCTGACTAATGCTTGATCGAGACGACATTCGCCTGCGAGAACTTCGACTGCGGTATAGACTACGCGATTTTCTAATCCTAATAATAGATCGAGATTTCGCAGCCCAAAGTCGCCATCGACGAGAGCGACTCGGTGCCCCATCTTGGCTAGCGTCATACCTAAGTTGGCCGTCACAGTGGTTTTACCCACTCCGCCTTTGCCGGAAGTAACTACAATAATACGCGTCATGAATTATAAATTATGAATTAGTAACGATCGATTATAAAAATCCGATTATTGTTTATGCTCGTGTATTTTAGGCGATTTTTATGGCGGATGCATCCAGCGAGTGCGGGATGAAAACCCTTTGCGCTAAAGTCTTGGCTCGTGCCATGAAGGCTTACCAGAACGCTCGCGCTGCATCGTCAGGTCGAAAAAATTTGCACTTAGATTCAGGTATCTTCAGATCGTTTCGATCCTGGCAGAGCTAGTTCGCGCAGATACGGAGTTGTTCTGATATCGACCGCGCGAGCGATCCGAATGCCTTGAGGTGTAACATAAGCAATTTCTGGGTCAAATTGTGGCGGCGGGGTTTCTGGTGCGCGTGCGACTCGGTCAGCAATTCTTAACTGCGTTGGCTCCATTTGGAGTGCCATAATCAAGCATTGAGGATTGTTGGGATAGCCAGCATGGGCGATCCCTCTCAACCTGCCCCACACAATAATATCGCCAGCGGCGTAAATTTCGCCGCCCGGATTGACATCGCCCATAATGATTACGGTGCCTTGGTGGCGAATATCTATTCCCGATCTTACTGTCATTTGTAAGTAAAGTGGCTCGGCAATTAACGGTGGTGCATCTTCGATCGGTTGTGGGAATAATGGAGCAATAGTCGATTGCTGCGTCACACAATAGCCTGCTGTAGCAGCGGCTACGGCAGTTTGGCGACGACTGGTAGCGACGAGTTGGAGCTGGAGCGCGACATCAGTTAGAGCATCGCTGATGCTCTGTAATTGTCTGGCATCTAGCAGTCGATCTTGAGCGATCAAGTGGACTACTGATAATGGTTGCCAAAATCTTTTGCCAGCTTGAAGTCTTTGTTGCAACTGCTCCCATAAGTCGCTCCAACTGGCAGAAGCAGATGTTTCTGCGACTGTAGGCAAAATTAACTTCACCACTCCATCTTCATTTTTGAGTCGAATTTGTAATTTAGGTTGTTCCGATGGTTTAACTGGCTCGGGATCTGCTTTTCCCTGAGTATTCAATATCGACAAAGTAGAGGAGGAATCAGCATTCATAGCCTACGGAGTGGTGATTATCGCAAATGGCTTTTACATCTTACACTTCAAACGGAATTTCGTGGCGATTATTACTGATGTATTTACGAATATGGGCTAACTAGTAATATTATGAGAAAGTTTGATGTCTCAAAATTAAAATAGCGTGCTTATGCCCAAATTAGGATTGCTAATTTTGCCGATAATGTTCTCCGTGTCTGAGTTAGGATTTAGTCGCTTGATAAGTGCCAAGCAGATTCAAACTCCTGAAACCGCACGAACGGTTTATTGCAGTGACTCGTTGGCAATGATGCTAGGAACCCGCATCGACACTCTTTACTCAATTTCATTGGCTGTCAAAAAATGCACGATTAGGCGGTATCGTCGCCCGCGCTAAAGCAGCTAATTATATTCATTCACTAACCGTTTCTCAATCTCGCCCCGATGACAGAATAGTAGATCTAATTTACTATTACTCAGTCTTATTCAAATTATCTGGAGACTACTATTAAGCAAATGAGTTTAATTCGGATTTGGGCTGTAGCTAGCAACGTATTTCGAGAAGTAATGCGCGAGCGGATCTTTTTAACGATTGGCTTCTACGCAATTCTCATGCTTGCCGCTTGGCAGCTACTACCAGCAATTTCTGGTGCCGCCCAAGATAAAATTCTGACTGATTTTGGAACTGCTAGTTCTAGTTTACTAGGAGTTGTTATCGCAATTTTTGTCGGTACGAATCTGATTAACAAAGAAATCGAGAAGCGGACTGTCTTCACGATCGTCACCAAACCAATTAGCAGCATTGAATTTATTCTCGGCAAACATTTAGGGTTGTCTGCCGTGCTGGCAATTTTAGTAGCGGGAATGACTGCTATTTATTTGTTTGTTCTGAGTCTTTCGCAGATTAATTACCAGTTAGTGCCGTTATTGCTCTCTTCACTATTTTTATTTTTAGAACTGTGTTTGATAGCAGCAGCATCGCTATTATTTGGCGTATTTACTAGCTCGATCTTGGCCATCTTACTCACATTTTCTCTATACATAGTCGGACATTTGAGCGAAGGGATGGTGAAATTGGCAGGTGTGACCAAAAATCCTGGATTTCAACAATTAACCGATAACTTATATCTAATCTTACCGGATTTATCGAGACTCGATCTCAAGAATGATGCAGTCTACGGTGTGCTCCCGCCAACGGATATGTTGTTCGTTAATGCTGGGTATGCCTTAGTATATACAGCCGCATTATTGATTGCTACAACGGTAATTTTTTCGCGCCGACAGTTCTGAGTATGGAGCGATCGAACTCAAAATAAATTTTTGTTTCAAGCTGCTCGATTTAAAGATAGTTAAGCGATTGAAAATCTCTGGTGTTGATAGTCTCTAAAGACCGCCACCAGAGATTCTTAGCTTGTTACCGAACGTTTTTAAAAACCAGATCGACTTAGAGCTGCTGGTGAGTATAGGCGTGCTGCTTGACATTATCGTCTTTGGTAACTACTCGATCGGCATTGAGAATGCGCTTGCGCTCGGTGGAGTAGTTAAAATCAGTATAGGTGTCACCCAGGGCGATAAAAGCTTGGGCTTCTTGACGGCGTTTGTAGGTACGGGCGGAGGCGATACAGCGGTAGGCAAACTCGCTACCCAATTGACAATCAGCCGGGAAAGTTGCGGGAATTTGGGGGACATCGCCAGCAATGAGCGCGCCCAGAGTGGTAGCAGCCGCGATTTGGTAAGAGGTGGGAATCCCCTTCATTAAAGCTTCGAGGGCAGAAGAAGGGATGGGTTCGATCGCTTTGACTTGCCGCACGCCGTCATCATCGCGGAAAAAGCAGGTAGCGACACCAATGACAATATAGTCATCAGCAGTAAGATCGGGAGCGTCAGCGAGCGATGTCAGCGTGGTCATAATTATTTAATCGATTTAAGATAGCTATTTATATGCCTCGATCGATCCTACCAATTTAACAAGGCTTGGCCGATTCTCGTTAGACTACTTATTATAGTTAGAAGCAGACCGAAGCCTGTAACTTCTGTAACAATAGTTTCGATCTATATTTTCAAGCAAGCATACCGATCTCGATCGAGTGCGCTATTTAGACCCTACACGCAATACCGCGCTATTCATGGAAGCTTTTAGCCCTACACCGCCGAGTTGGCGAGAATTAGCCACTCACGCTAACGGATTTTGCTGCCCCACCTGTCATGCTAGCTCTACTTCTGCTACTGCTGCTTGGATCGATCGTCGTTCCCCAGTATTTATCGAAAATCGCAAGCGCAAGTGGCAAGAATTTTATCTATGTGAATGCGGTACAGCCTGGTGGGGCTGGAGTGACGATCGCGCACCCAACGAATTTGCCGATCGCCAACCCGCTACCCCCGAAAGTCGCAACCCTTACAATAGTGAAGATGGCGATCTCGACTACGATAGCTTTTTTGGCTACTTTTAAATCAACAAAAATAACTGTAATGGATTGGCAAGAAATTTCTGGTAATTGGGTATACATTCCTCGTCAGCCTCGCGCCGTCATTCATTTTTTAGGCGGTGCGTTTGTAGCCGCTGCCCCCCATCTTACCTATCGATTGTTGCTCGAAGATTTAGCCAAGCAAGGCTATGTAATTATTGCAACGCCGTTTATCAATACTTTCGATCATCGAGCGATCGCTGGCGAAGTCTACAATCGGTTTGAAGATACCTTAGAATTACTCCAAAAACGTCGCTATTTACCTGCCGATGATTTGTTGCCAGTTTACGGTTTGGGTCACAGTATGGGCTGCAAATTACACTTGTTAATTGGCAGTATGTACGATGTCGATCGTGCGGGAAATATGCTGATCTCATTCAATAACTTCTCGGCGCGCGACGCTGTTCCTTTGATGGGACAAATGCCTGTAGAGTTTAATATGGAGTTTTCGCCCAATCCCCAGGAAACTCTCAAATTAATTGCCGAATATTATGACGTGCAGCAGAATCTGATTGTCAAATTTAGTAATGATACGCTCGATCAATCATATACGCTCGGTCAAACCCTGAAGCAGATTTTTCCAGGTCAGATCTCGACATTGACGATTAATGGCAGCCACGTTACTCCCTTGGGACAAGATTTTCAATGGCAACTCAATCCCCAAATTTTCACACCGTTTGATGCGATCGGGCAATGGCTCAAACAAGAAGTACACCGCGATTTGCACCAACTCAAGCGCGAAATTTTGGACTGGTTGGAGCCTGTAGCTAGTAGATAGTATTTTGATTACATCCAAATCTCGAAGCAAAAGTCCGCTTGCCAATTGCAGCTAGTCGCGCCAGATCGATCGAGGATCTTCTGCTAAGATCGAACAAAATGCTCGTGCGATCTGCTGCTTGCCACTAAATCTCGCCTCCTATTTAAAATGTCTGCATCTTAAAACTAACCTGTTAATACGGGCGATCTTGTGGTGTGGATCTATCGGTTATTTATGTGCGGTTGAAGCGATTGCCAGTCCGTTGCCAGCGAGTGATGAATCTGCCACAAGCGACAATTCGAGCGCGAATATCGTCCAAATTAAAGCGATCGTCAATCAGTCACCAGCGCGGCAAATTAGCGTCCAAGGTGAAGTCGATGCACGGCAACGACCCGTTAGGATAGAAAGATGGTTGCTACCTTTTGATGCGACGCTCAAACTTTTAAATATTCAGCAACGACAGTTACCTAATGGTGAATTAGAGCTGGCATCGCCATACCTTTTAGTGAGATTTAATCCCAGACAATTGCGAGCGCATCCGCAATTAGGCAGAGCGATTAGTATTAGCGATCTCCAAAAATTGCCCGGTCTGAAAATTAACTTCGACGTTCGACAAAAAGCAGTCAAATTCAGCTACAGTCTGCCCAAAAATCCGCCGCAACCCGTGGCAAAAGCGGCACCTGTAGTTTTAGATGGATTGGCCGCGATCGACCCGCCTAGGGCCAGTGTTAGTGCGTTGCAACAGCGAATTAATCTCAGCGGCTCGGCGAACAATCAACTCAATACTCAAGGTGAATTTAAATCAGTCGGTACGATTTGGGGTTCGAGTTGGTATCTGCGCGTCGAGCAGCCCAAGCTGGCTAACTTGTTAACTTGGGGACTTAGCGACGCGGTAGTTATCAATCAAAGTCCGAATATCGATTGGATTTCTGGTTCGCAAAGTCCGTTTTGGCGCAGACAGGGCAATCCGTCTGGCACTTATTGGGGCGTAACGACGATTGTGCGGCAAGATTTTACGCCACCGACATCGCTGTCGGGAGGCAACTTCATACCGAACGAGCGATTACAATCGAGTCGGTTGGGGCGAACCGTGGTCGGACAGGCACAGCCAGGAACGGTGGTGCGACTGGTGCGCGGCTTTAATACCAATGTCGTCGGCCAAATTTTGGTAGATAGTTCGGGTGTATTTCGATTTGAGAATGTGTTGGTGAGCAAGGAGGATGAGTTTGCCAATAGTTATCGACTGTTGTTGTATCCTAACGGCCAATTAACTGCCGATCCGCAAGTGCGGGATGTAGCTTTTACGACTGTTCCCGGTCAGTTACCCACCGGATCTGGGGCGTGGGTTGCTTCGGCGGGGGTTAATTACAATCGCCAACCCGATCGATTTCTGGGTAGATTCGACGGCTTGCAGGGTGGGGTAGCTTATCGACGCGGACTGAGCGAATCGATTACTTTAGGCGGTGGGATAATTAGCGATCCGCAGGCGGTGCGTGGCTTGAGTGAAGTATTTTGGCAGCCGACAGGGGTGCCATTGCAAGCTTCGGTATCGGCGGTTACTGGCGATCGGTGGGATATAGTCAGCAATCTCAATTATCAGCCAGCACCAAATTTTAATGCCAATTTTAGCAGCGATAAATTTTCTAGTCGGGCAGATCTTAATTGGCTATTATCTCCCAAATTTACAGCAATTAGTAAATACGATAGTTTGTCGGGGGTGGCGATCGGCGGTAACTATAATTTTAGTGTGGCACCTAATAGTAATAGCAATATTCAGGGCACGCTCGATAGTAATTCTTTTATCCGCTGGAGTGCTAGTCACCAACAGAATAATTGGTTGCTGGGTTTGCAAGGCAATGAAATCAGTCTCAACTCCGAAGTCAGCTATCTGATTTCGGCGGCCAATGGTAGTAGTCACAATCTGGTTGCTAACTATCAAACCACGCGATCGAGTGCGCCGACAACTTTCGGTCAATTACTGTGGCGATATCAATCGCCGACACTGCAATCGGAATTAGGTTATGGCTGGAGTGGCTTCGGACGCGGTGCCAATGCTGGTATTGGGATGACTTTATCGCCGGGATTACAATTATTGGGTCGCTATCAGGGGATTTCTGCTTTTACCAATCGGGAAAGTTTTTCTCTAGAATTACAATCTACCATCGATTTTCAAGGTGGCAATGTTACCAATACGCAAGTTGAAGATCTCCGCACTCGCGGCGGAATTGCGATCCAACCATTTTTAGATCGCAATCGAAATGGCCAACAAGATGCTGGCGAAGAGAGTTTCTGGCACCCGACGCTGATTACCCTGGATAAAAAACCACTCGATCCCAGTCGCACTACTCAAGCAGCCAATCGAGTAGAAATTCGTACCGCTCCTGGTAGCTATCGACTCGATCTCGATCCGACGCGTCTGCCTGCTTATTGGCGCAGTTCGCTTGCTGATACGGCTGGCAAACCATCAGACTCGGTGCGGGTGAATGTTGCTCTGGGTAGTTATACGACTATTTCTATTCCTTTAACCCCGATGTATACGGTGAAAGGGATCGTCTGGGATGCTGCTGGGAAGCCGCTGGCAAATACGCAGGTAGCAGCTATTCATGTTGCGGGGAAGGAGGATCGGCGCGAGACGATGACTAAATCGGATGGTAGTTATGAATTTACCGATCTGGCTTTAGGTGCGTATGAAATTTCTGTTGCGGGACAATCTCAAGCTAGTACGATCGCGATCGCGGTTAGTTCGCCAGTACTGCAACAACTCAATCTTCAGCTAGAGGCAGCGAGTAATTTAACGTCTCCAGATCGTTTGACGATCGATAATTACGAACTGATTTTTGTGACCTGTTGGCAGGGATTGTAGTAATCTATGGGTAGTTGAGCGCGCTTCTGTCCGAGATGCCACGCGTTGCCGGAGCCTCGCCGCTAGCGATACGCATTAGTGCTTTTAGGCCATTCGTGACAAGTTAAGAAAATCAGAGATTTGTCAAAAGGGTAATAAAAAGATGCCAAACTGTTTCTAGTCAAGAGTTTGAGGGAATAGAGGCCTGATGACCAGCCGCCGAAGAAGTAACCGCGACCACGCCAAAAAGAACCACCAACCAGGTGTGGAAGATGAGATCATCGCCGCTCAAGTAGAGGCTTTATTGACACCAGCAATTTTCAATCAAAGTCATTACTACCGACAATTAGGGCTGAGAAATCGGCTGTTAAATTTACCCTTGATGATGGCAGCAGTGCTGACGCTACTGTGGCGGAATGTGCCAGGAGTCAGAGAACTAAGCCGAATGTTAGGGCGAGAAGGATTTTTGTGGTGTGAGCCAACACAAGTAAGTCAACAGGCGATTGCACAAAGATTTCTGACCTTTCCATCTGAGTTATTTGAGAGAGTGTTTAAGGAATTACTGCCAGAATTTAGAGTGAAGTGGCACCAGAGAAAACAGCGATTGTTGCCACAAAGCATTGAATTTGCTCAAGCAAAATTTGAGCGGATTTGGGCATGTGATGGCTCCACATTGGAAGCGATATTCAAGAAATTAGATAGCTTATCTGATGTGCCAATCGGACAACTAGCGGGAAAAATGGGAGTAGTCATAGATTTGGTGACGAGATTGCCGATTGAAATCTGGTTTAGAGAAAATCCCAAAGCTTCAGATGTTAATTTTGAGAAAGATATCCTGAATTTAGTAACATCGGGCACTTTATTGCTCTTGGATCGAGGCTTCTATCATTTCCAATTTTGGCAAGAATTAATTAACAGAGATATTCATTTTATTACTCGATTAAAAAAAGGTGCATCGCTACAGATAGAGCGAGTATTTAGCAATAGTTATAGTATCCGTGACCGAATAGTGCGGATGGGGTCTGGCACCAAAAAGACTCCATATATAACTGTAAGATTAGTCGAAATTAAAGTGGGTAAAGTCTGGTATTCTTATCTAACTAGTGTACTCGACCCATTGAATCTTCCTCCCTATGTAGTCGCCGATTTGTACGGAAGACGGTGGCGAATTGAAGAGGCTTTTAATACTGTTAAACGATTGCTCGGGTTGAGTTATTTATGGACTGGTTCAGTTAATGGAATTAAATTACAGATGTGGGGGACTTGGCTGTTTTATGCAGTTCTAGTCGATTTAGGTGATGCTGTAGCTGATGAATTATCTCTCCCATTCGACCGCATTTCTTTAGAGATGATTTATCGAGGTCTTTATCACTTTCATGTAGCTCATCATAAAGGTTTAGCTGCCAATCCAGTCACCTATTTTGCTGCCCCAGAGAATCAAGATTTAGGTATTGTTAAAACTGTTCGTAAACCTAATGTTAAGTTAATTATTGCACCTTTTCCTGATTCTATGAGTCGAACAGACAATTTTTTCTTCGACTCATCGCCTCAAGCCCGCTTGACAAGTGCGATCGCTTCTTAACTTGTCACTAATGCTTTTAGGCAGTTATTTGTGGCGACTATTATATAGGCGGCAT
Source organism: Chamaesiphon minutus PCC 6605 (assembly GCF_000317145.1). Lineage (GTDB taxonomy): Bacteria > Cyanobacteriota > Cyanobacteriia > Cyanobacteriales > Chamaesiphonaceae > Chamaesiphon > Chamaesiphon minutus. The sequence continues at coordinate 5,124,076 of NC_019697.1, forward strand.
AAGTTAAGATACCTATTTAATTCCCCATTGCAATCCTCTGTCTTTCAGAGAGAGGTAATTATCAATTATTAAAAAATATGTCATTCTTGAGACAGCCATTAATTTTGGCAGATGTGGCTCCAAATGTTGGTTACACCAGAAATTTTGAGTACTGCATCAAAATTACTAACTTAAATAAGTATCCTAACTATCTATTGTTCGCGCAAATTAGATCGCCGACATCTAAGCCTGGTGCTTATGTGCAAATTCAGGCCGATCGATGTCTGCTGGTTGATGGTTATCGACCGAGCGTGAGTATTGCAGCCATCGCTAAAAGTAGCGTAAAAAAAAGTGATTTAGCTAAGAATGATTTAGGCACAATTCTCAAAAATAATAAGCTGCAAAAATCATTAATTGCAGGTACTCCGAGTATCGATCGACCATTTTCTGTGCCAATTATTAATAATGGTAAGAAGATCGAAGCTAGCTTTGAGATTCAATCGCTCGATCGGCAGGGTTTAAAGTTAGTAAGAGTGCCAGAATCGACACAAATTCTTAATCTGCTATTGTTCCCGACGATCGGTATTGCAATTTTAGGATGGATTGTATGGAAACGTCAGCACAAAGCAGTCAATCGATGAATTGGACAATTTGGGGTGGCGCGATTATTTTGGTGAGTGGATTGAGTGCGATCGCTTTTCCATTAACTACTTATGCCGTGACATTAGCTACTTTTGGGATCGCACATGTGGCGATTGAATTGAGATATATCGACAGTCAATTTCACGATCGATTAGACTCCAAAATCGAGATTCAGTTAGTTTCATTGCTACTGTCGATCGCCATTTTACGTTGTTGTGGGATCTTTAGGACAATCGAGCCAAGTATCGCTCATTTACTCGAACTTGGGTGTGGATTGGGATTGGTATTAATTGTTACCCATCAACTGTGGATGAATGATTGGAAGAGAGGCTTAATCGGCATTATGGTTGCTTGCTTGCTAGGAGTTGGAATTGTCCGAGATCCGATTGTCACTTCGGTCATTTTTGCGATCGTTCACAACCTTACTCCCATCGGATTCATCCTCCAACGTCAAGAATTAAAATCTAAGCGCACGTTGTGGTTGTGTGGATTATTATTTGGTTTAATACCACTATTAATTCTGCTCTATCAGTTTTTTCCACTCGTCCATCTACCAGTAGAAACAAATTCAATTTATCTCAGTGCCTTTATCGCTCCAGCTTGGCAACAATTGTCGATCGCCTATCCACTTTTTTCCGCAGTCGCTTTTCTTCAGTGTCTGCATTATGCAGTTGTAATTGGTTTGTTTTCAGGTTGGACGCCCACACAAACCGATTCATTTATCTCGTGGTTAGCTCCTAAATACTTTTACTTATCTGTAGGGATGGTTTCGGTAATTTTTCTAATCGCGTTTGGGCATTCATTTGTCCTCACTCGTGCCTTTTATGGCGTTGTAGCTAGCATTCATGCTTGGCTGGAGATACCTTTATTAATTATGCTTACTAGTCGAAAGTAGTATTTAAAAAGCACACGCCAAATAGGTAAGAGGCTAGATTAGCCATTAAGGATATACTCATACCCGCTAGCCAGGAGTACTTCATCACCCATTTATAGATCGAACCTTCGGCGATAACTACGGGGACTTCAAGTAATAATGCTAGATTGTTATATCGATCGTCTGACGATCTATCGCCATTGATAGTCGGTAAGAGATCGTTAAATACTTTCCATAAAATTGGATGAGTTATCAAGGTACTAGCCGCAGCAACGATCGCCAGCAGTCGCCATTCTAAATTGCGAAATTTACCCCAAGTACTCACGATCGTAGCCTCGATCGCGATCGAAATAAGTAGGGTAATAAATTCTAGTGAGTCGAATGACATTATCGCTTTTTTATGCTAAACAGGGTTAATTTAGCTGTTCACTTATTGAGGAGAGTTACGGTATGTTAGTGCCATTTTTTTGAACTTTGGTAAATATGTTTCTGCTTGTTTATCACCGACAATACCGATAAGAACTACATATCCTCCGCGTTCGGGAAACAGCATGACCTGATATAATTTCAATGCTGACTTTGATTGTCGATCGCGACCGTTGGCAACTATTTCCCAACCGGATAAATTATCGATCGAGATCTTCTTAGTTGAAGTAACTCTGGTAATATCGGTTTGGGGATAATTTGACAATCGACGAGTTGCAAAAGATTTGCGATCGACAACTGGCACGATCGCCACCGATGGGGTAACAATAAATAATGGATCGGTGGGATTTGTGAGGGGTAAATTACCATCTTTGGTAAATGCAGCTACTTTACCCAGTCCCGTTGCCGCAGCTACTGGAGTTAAACCTGCTACCTCTGTAATGCTAAAAGGCAATGAGGATGCAGCAGGTGGAGTGGAAGACGAGCTAGCAGTTACCGCTAGTAACGCTTGTTTGAGCGGCTCGCTGAATTTTGCCGTATTTTTATCTAAAAAAGTTGCCGTGACTAGGCTGGTGTTTTGCTCGTCGCCAAATACTAATACCCATTTTAGAAATTTTTCGCCATAAGCTGATTGAGAAATTTGCACCAATAATCCAGGCTGGTTATCGATTTTAATCGATTCTTTGGAGATTAAAGATATGCCTCTAGTTGCTAAAGTATCTTTATTAAATCCTTTTGTTACGGCTGAAAATGGCCCCGGAATTTTCGTCAATACGATCGAAGAGTTGGTTTCAGTTTGCTCGAATCCATGAAATGCTGTCGCTTTTGTAAAGCCGCTCGGCTGGGGAAGTACTAATCCGACTTCGGGAAAAGTAACTAGGGTCTTCGGCTGTTGGGCTTGCAGCCACCGACTTTGAAATTGATTTCCGGTTGGACTAATTACAGTTTCTGCCATGCTTGAAATATGCGTGCCGATGAGCGACACGAGCGCGATCGCAATTGCTAACTGATATTTCATTGAAATAGGGGCAAAACTATTATTAACCCAGTATACGATCTGGCGGTGGCTTCGATCGAATCCAAAACTCCGGATGTATACATTCGAGCGAATCAATTGTGACATGTCATTCCTCAACCCCGCTAACAATCTGTAGGGGTGCCCCTTGTGGGTACCCGCTATCGATGCGGGGTAAGTACGAGGCCTTAACCCTACAGATTTTTGGTACGATTGACGATCGATCCTGTTAGGTATCGCATTACGCTCTCCCCAACCTACATCTGCTATCTCCGTTTCTGCACCGCCCTCAAATGAATTTGCGGTGCGCGCATCTCCTATCGGAGACGCTCGGCGAACGTCGGGAAACCTGACGGTTTGCGACTGAAATCACGCGGAGCTAACCTCCGCATGTGTTTCAGTCAAGACAGCGCAACAAGACAGGGGCTAAGAGCATAAGTCCATTGAAATGGACTGACGGAAATCTATTCCAAAATTAACCAAAACTATCTATTTCCCTGATGACTCAAATCGAAGCAAACAGTCCACTCGACATTATGTTCGTTCCCGCTCGCACCGATGCGCCGATAGGTACGATCGTGGTGTTACATGGTTGGGGTGCCAATCATGACGATTTGGGCGAACTCGTACCATATTTTAAGCTACCGGAATATCAGTTTCTGTTTCCTAATGGTATCTTCGACCACGAATATAGCGACGAGGGGAAGATGTGGTATTCATTTACAGGTGCGGGACAGTTAAACGATCGCAGCCTCACTCAGTTAGCTACTAGTCGTGAAGTTTTGACTGCCTGGATTCAGTCGCTTCCAGATAGCACGGGAATTCCGCTCGATCGCACTTGGATTGCGGGTTTCTCTCAGGGTGGGGCGATGACACTGGATATCGGCCTAGATTTGCCTGTAGCAGGTCTAATCGTGCTCAGTGGCTACTTACATCAAAATCGGCAACAGCCTCCTGCTGCGCCTTCTGTCCTCATCATTCATGGCAGACAAGATGATGTCGTCCCGATTTCGGCGGCGCGCCAAGGGCGGGAAGTACTGACTCAGTGGGGAGTTAATGTCCGGTACCAAGAGTTTGACATGGGACACTCGATCGTACCAGAAGTTTTAGATGTAGTAAGAAATTTTGTTACGGATCGACCAACTTTATGAACAATTTTGTTAATCCGGACTCGATCGATGGGTAATAATAACTAATAAGGCTAAGATTAAAGATAACTACCGAACTTTACCCAAATTGCGAGGAGGTTTTACCTATGACCGCGATCGAGATGTCCAAACGGAATCATATCCCCAATTTGACGACAGAAGAAGTAGAAGAACTAGCACTGCGATTGGAAAGCGATGATTATCGCAATCCTTTTGATGGATTGCAAGACTGGCATTTCTTGCGAGCGATCGCTTTTCAGCGTCCAGAGTTAGTGGAACCATACATTCATTTGCTCGATTTAGAAGCATATGATGAAGCTTAATCTAGCGTCTATAAATAATAGGATTTAGGCAAGCAGACATCTGTAGGGGCAGTGCCTCATGCCTTCATCTCATCAAAATGTAGGGTGGGCACCGCCCACCATCTCCACTCGCACGGATATGGCGACTAGGAAAGCAAAAATACCTGAATTTTCTAGTTAGACATAAAACTATAGATTGATGGGCAATGCCCACCCTACTAAATTCTGAATTTTCTCATACATGAAAGTTTTAATTGGCATTGGGGGTGGGATTGCCGCATATAAAGTATGTGAAATAATTTCCAGTTTATTTAAGACTGGAATCGAACTCAAAGTTATCCTCACAGCAGGTGGCGAGCAATTTATTACACCATTGACGGTAGCAACATTATCCCGTCATCCGGCGTATACGGATCGCGATTTTTGGCAACCGCTCCATCACCGTCCGCTGCATATCGAATTGGGTGAATGGGCAGATTTATTAGTAATTGCGCCGCTGACGGCAAATACTTTAGGCAAACTCGCGCAGGGATTAGCCGATAATTTATTAACTAATACAGTTTTAGCTTCTACTTGTCCGATATTACTCGCTCCTGCCATGAATACAGAAATGTGGAATCAAGTGGCGGTGCAGCGAAATTGGCAACTATTAGGTCAAGATCCTCGCTATCATGTGGCTGGAGCTGGCGTAGGCTTGCTGGCTTGCGATCGCGTCGGCATGGGCAGAATGGCGGAGCCTGAAGAGATCCTACCCTACATTCATTCTTTGCTACATACTGGCGGCAAGCGCGATCTCACGGGTAAACGAGTGCTCGTCAGTACGGGAGGAACGCGCGAATTTTTCGATCCCGTTCGCTTTATCGGCAACCCTGCCACTGGCAAAATGGGACTCGCGCTGGCGCAAGCCGCAGCACATCGCGGCGGGATCGTTACTTTAGTTCATAGTACGCTGCCAGATGTGGCAATCGATCGGCGCATTCAGCTAATACAGGCGATCGATAGTGCCATGATGCAGCAGCAGATGGTGGCACATTTTGCGACAGCAGATCTAGTGCTGATGTCAGCCGCAGTTGCCGATGTGAAGCCTGCTCATTATAGCGACCAAAAATTACCAAAAAAACTCCTGCCTACCAATCTGGAATTAGCTCCAGTCCCAGATATTATTGCCGAGTTGAGTAAGTTAAAACAACCTCATCAAAAACTAATCGGATTTGCCGCGCAGACTGGTGATATTATCACCCCCGCACTAGAGAAATTACAGCGCAAAAATTTGGACGCGATCGTTACTAATCCAGTAGACTTACCAGATAGTGGCTTTGGCAGCGATCGCAATCAAGCAGTTATGCTCAAACGCAGCGGCGATCGGCTCGATATTTCCCCCTGCGCTAAACTAGAGATGGCGCATCAAATTCTCGACGGCATCTTTTAAAAGTGGCTGTTAAATCTCTAACAATATCCATGTCGAGCGGCGCGCGTGCTTCATTAGTAATGAAGTATGACGCGCTAATTTTTAACGTTGATGACTACTCCGATCGATCGCGAGACGATTGACAACACTCCGCAGGCAAGTTATGTCCGATCCAGCACTACAAATAATTTTCACTCGATTATCGCGCGATCTAGCTAGAGATACGCTCATCCAAACAACTACTAACGAACTCCGAACCGCACTCACTGCCGATCGAGTGGTTTTGTACTATTTTTACTATAAATGGTCGGGACGAGTCACTTTTGAGTCATTGAGCGATCGTCAATTTTCGATTTTGGGTTCGACTGGACCCGATGGCTGTTTTAATGGTGAGTACGCCAAACTCTATGAAGAGGGTAGGGTGCGGGCGATTCCTGATATCGAGTCAGAACCGATTGCACCTTGTCATCGCGAGCATCTCCAACAGCTCCAAGTCAAAGCCAATCTCGTGGTACCTATTGTCATCGATCGCGGCTTGTGGGGATTATTGGTAGCTCATCATTGCCGCTCTATCTATCATTGGAGTGCCGAGGAGATCGTACTGATGCAAACAGCCGCTAGTAAGCTAGCCATAGTACCGAGTATTTATCATAGCTAACGTCAATTCTGATTAAATAATCAACAGCGAATTGATGGCATGGCGACTGAAGTTCAATTGAATCTAGTGTCGATCGATACGATGGAAGAGAATCCAGCAATGCCTCAATCAAACACAAAATCGCGGGACTTAATACCCCGCGATCGTATATTTTCAGAAATTGAGATCTTCAAATTAGATATAACAGAATAAACAAGATAATCCAAATTACATCGACAAAGTGCCAATAGATTTCGGCAGCTTCGACACCGAAATGATTGTTGGTACCGTAATGTTTGGGTTTCATCGATCGCCATAGTACCGATAAAATCAACAGTACGCCGACGGTAACGTGCAAGCCGTGAAAGCCAGTCAAAATATAGAAAGTACTGGCAAACAAATTAGTCCGCAGTCCAAATCCTAGATGGCTATATTCATACAACTGTCCGCCTAAAAAAACAATGCCCATTAAGGCAGTAAGTCCAAACCACAATTGCAAACCTTTAACGTCATTTTTTTTGATTGCGGTATCGGCTTGATGGATGACTAAGCTACTAGCAATCAGGATGACTGTATTTATCCCAGGCAGCAGTAATTCGAGCTTGGGCGTGCCCGCTGGCGGCCATTCTGGTGCCATCGCCCGAAATGCTCCATAAGCGACAAATAGACCCAGGAAAATCATGCCTTCTGCGACGAGAAAGACGATTAGCCCAAAGATCCGAAAGTCGGGATGCGCTTCGTGATGGCTATCATGGGTCGCGCTTTCAATATTAATTTGCGTTTGGTCGGAAATAGATCCTTGCATGTTAGGGGATAGGGGATAGGGGATAGGGGATAGGGGATAAACCTATATATCCAAGTGGAGTAGCTAAGTAGATGGTAGACATTACCCACCATCTACTCGCTAGGCAGTATTAATAACTAAACATTGGTAAATACCTTGGGTGGTTCTTCAACTCGCTCGGTATCCCCATAATCGTAAGGGCCTGTCGTTAGTACTGGTAAAACTTCAAAGTTCTCGATTTCTGGTGGTGAAGTAGTTTGCCACTCTAGAGTCAGAGCATTCCAAGGATTATTACCAGCTTTCTCGCCTTTGTATGCACACCAAATTGCGTTGACCAAGAAGGGTACAGTGGAGATTGCCAGCACGTAACTACCGTAGGTACAGATTTGATTCAAACCTTGGAATTCGGGCGCGTACATGGCAATCCGGCGCGGCATCCCTTGCAAGCCGAGGATGTGCATAGGCAAGAAGGTAACGTTAAAACCGATATAAGTAAGGGCGAAGTGAATTTTACCCCAAGTATCGTTGATATGGCGTCCGGTGACTTTAGGGAACCAGTGATAGATGCCCGTGTAAATGCCGAAGACGCTACCACCGAATAAGACGTAGTGCAAGTGAGCGACGACGAAATAGGTATCGTGAACGTGGATATCAAATGGAACTGCGGCCAGCATGACTCCGGTAATCCCACCGATAACGAAGGTGGAGATAAAGCCCATCGCGAACAGCATCGGCGTATTGAGCGTGATTTTACCGCCCCACATCGTTGCCAACCAACCAAAGATTTTAATCCCTGTCGGTACGGCAATTACCATGGTGGTGATCATGAAAAACATCCGCAACCAGGGCGGCGTACCGCTGGTAAACATGTGGTGCGCCCAGACAATCAAGCCCAAAAAGCTAATTGCCATACTAGAATACGCGATCGCGCCGTAACCGAAAACAGGTTTGCGACAATGCACGGGAATTACTTCCGAAATCACCCCAAAGAAGGGTAATACCATGATGTATACCGCAGGGTGTGAGTAGAACCAGAACATGTGCTGGTAAACTACTGGCTCGCCGCCACCTGTCGGATTGAAAAAGGAGGTGCCAGCCAGGAGGTCGAAGGATAATAAAATCAGCGCGCCAGCGAGTACAGGCGTCGCAATTATCATCAATGCCGAAGTTGCCAACATCGCCCAACAAAATAAGGGCATTTGCATCATGGCCATGCTAGGAATGCGCATCTTCAGAATCGTGGTGAAGAAATTAATCCCCCCCAAAATCGAAGAAGTTCCGAGCAGTAACAGACTCATAATCCAAATTCCTTCGCCTACTTTACCTGTCAGTAAACTCAGCGGTGGATATGAAGTCCAACCAGCTTGGGCTGGTCCTAAAAAGAAGCTAGCAATCAACAATAAACCTGTCGGTGGAATAATCCAAAAGGCTACGGCATTGAGCTTGGGAAATGCCATATCGCGTGCGCCAATCATTAGCGGCAATAGATAGTTGGCAAATGCACCCGTTCCGGCTGGTACGATCCACAGGAAGATCATGATCGTCCCGTGCATGGTGAACATACTATTATAAGTAGCAGGATCGACTAAATCTGGGTCGGGAGTAGCTAGTTCTGTCCGAATTGCTTCGGCTAACAAACCACCGATAATATAGAAGATAAAGCCAGTGACAAAGTACTGGATACCAATCACTTTGTGATCGGTACTAAATGTAAAATAATCTTGCCATCTGCGCGGATTATGAACTACATCATCCTCGGCTGGCTGGGTGGGAATTGATAATTCTGCTGTCATCGTCTAGGGATGGGGATAGGGGATAGGGAATAGACCCGTAGATCTATCTGGAGTAACGTGTCGGGTGAGCCATTCCCACCAGTACAGTGAAAATAGCGTGTAGGGTGGGCAGTGCCCACCAACTAATCGTTCCAGAGCCATTAGGATGGCAGTTTCCACCAGCTAAGTTTGCTGTGTGTACGTATTTACTCACTCAACCTAGTAATTGCTATTTGGTGGCAGAGGCGATCGAGGACATATTCATGTCATGGTGAAGGTGGTTTATCATTTCTGGCTGTACTCCCATTTCTTTAGCATAAGGAGCTAAGTATTTACCAGCAGACATATTTGCCGGATTCATGGCAATTGTCTGTTTGACGATGTCTGCTTGTGCTTGGGTTGATTGTTGCTGGCTAGCAATCCAGGCGTCATACTCTTCGGGAGTATGTACGACCATCTGCGTTACCATCGAACCATGATAGCCACCACAGAGTTCGGCACAGCGGAGGGGATAGGTACCAACTTTGTTGCTAGTAAAGCGCAGCTCGGTCTGAGTACCAGGAATTACGTCCTGTTTGAGTCGCAATTGGGGAATCCAGACAGCGTGGATCACGTCTTGAGCGTTCATATTCAGTTGAACTTCTTTACCCACGGGGATATGTAGTTCGCCCGAAGTGATATTTGCATCGGGATAGGTAAAGATCCAGGCGTATTGGAGTCCGAGGACGTTGACATTGACAGCAGCAGGCTTACCTTGATTTGCGGGAGAAGCACCGACACCAATTGCGGCTATCAGCTTGCTAGCATCCGGCATACCAGCCATGCTTGCATCCATAGTTGCTGCCATCGCACTACCTTTACCGCTAGGCATACTGTGCATCGCATGGGCACCATTGGCTTCAGGATCGAAACCACCCATTTCATTATAAATTTCAAAACTATAAATCGAAATCCATAAGACGATCGCGGCAGGAATTGCCGTCCAGAGTATTTCTAATGGTACGTTACCTTCGATCGCAGCTCCATCGCCGAGTTCGCCAGGTCTGCGCCGAAACTTGATGGCAGAATATACCAATACTCCTTGAACTAGCAAAAATAGCCCGACGGAAATGGTCATCATGGCATTGAACAAGCCATCGATGTGCGCGGCTTCTTCGGAAGCAGCTACAGGCATCAGTCCGTGATTCTGTCCATACCAGAGACTAACTAAGGTTAGTCCTATACCCAGCAGGAGCGTAATGATTGAGCTAGGAATATTCATCGATTATTTTGAGGATGGAAAGGTGGTGGAATCGGGAGCGTAACTTGGTTCGCTCGATCTTTGAGATCGAGACTATGTCAGCTTGTGGGATCGAATCGAAATTCTCGATTCTGTCAATGAAGTGGCGCAGTGCCGATCGAACCAGGTGTTAAGGGTTTTTAAGATTAAAAATTTAGTATAGATACTTATGATAATGGCGATCTGAAAGTGCGGGCAGTTACGTTTACCACCTTTACTAAGGTACCGTAGGCAATTAGAGCGATCGGTACTTATTTGCATTTCTTCAGATTTTCTTTGGGATCTGGCAAAGTCATCATCTCAGTAATAAATGTTTAAGATTTTTAGTCCCACAGATCTTTAACACTTTCTTTGGGATCTAACTGTTTTGCGAACCAAATTGGCTCAGAGACTAGGTTTGCTCTATTGAATAGTAGTATTTACCCGATCGAACTCGCGGTTAACACCCTCGCAGCCACTAGGTATTAATGCTAGGTTTGAGATCGATCTAGCTAGTCTAGCCAACAGTAGTTCAAATAGGCAAGTAACTCGGCGATTGTCAATTATGTCAGACTCTGCACTCACTCCCCAATCTTCTGCGGGTAAAGACGAATCTCTATCCAGCCGGGAGAATAATCTGGTAATTCAAGCCCGAATGCGGCAATCGATTTGGAAGATTGCCTTTGCTACGCTATTGCTGATGGCTGTAGGTAGTGCCACCAGAGTAATGAATGCTGGATTAGCTTGCCCCGATTGGCCGTTGTGCTACGGGCAATTGGTACCGACGGCGCAAATGAATCTTCAGGTATTTTTAGAGTGGTTTCATCGCCTCGATGCAGCCTTAATCGGCTTGAGTACTTTGGGGTTAGTCGCCTCCTCTTGGTGGTTTCGCCAACAGTTGCCCCGCTGGTTACCATGGGCGAATACCTTTGCGCTGAGTCTAATTTTGCTTCAGGGTGCGTTAGGTGCCTTTACAGTGACCGAATTACTCCGCTTCGATATCGTCACCGCACACCTGGGCACCGCCTTACTATTGTTCATCACTTTACTCTCGATCGGCACCTTTCTACTCCCCCTCACCCCCTCCCCCACTCTTACCCGCTCCCCCTCTCCCCTTCTCCCCCTCACTGCTGCAATTTTCGTCTACACTCAGAGCATCCTCGGTGGTTTAGTTGGGTCTAGATGGGCACTACATCAGTGTTTTGGTAACTCCGAACTGTGTACGGTCATGAACGCTCACATCATTGGCGTAGTGCCTGCGACACTGAGCTGTATCGCGGTAGTTATCTCTGTATGGCGTAACTCAGATTCACCCAAATATTGTCAGCGGCTGGCACAAATTACAGCGGGATTACTAATCTGTCAAATCTTGCTTGGTGTTGCTACTTTTAAACTGCATCTTCAAGTCGAACCACTCACCGTACTCCATCAAACCATCGGTGCAGCTTTGCTTGGAACGTTAGTCTTACTCGCAGTATTGTCTTGGCGATTAAAGAATTATCAACAACTTGCCACTCAAGTCTAGCTAACAGCTCAAAAGTTTCACCGGTCCCATTTATACCGTCGCGGTAAACAGCCCTAATTCCCACATATGCAAGAGATTCTCAATCCATCTATCGAGAGCAAACACCAAAGTTTTCTGCAAGTTATTCAGAGTTATTACCAACTCACTAAACCCAGAATTATTCCGTTACTGCTGATTACTACCGCCGCTGCAATGTGGTTGGCTTCAGATGGTAACACCGACCCGGTCTTGTTTTTGGTCACAGTTATCGGTGGCATGTTAGCGGCAGCTTCCGCCCAAACAATGAATTGTATTTACGATCGAGATATCGATTATGCGATGGAACGGACTCGCAATCGTCCCATTCCTTCCGGTCGAGTCAAACCGCTCCATGCAGGGATTTTTGCCACAGTTTTAGCCGCATTATCATTTACAATCTTGACTGTTTTTACCAATCTTTTAGCCGCGCTGTTAGCGATGGCCGGAATTGGATTTTACATGTGGATTTATACCCACCTCCTCAAACGTCATACACCCCAAAATATCGTCATTGGTGGTGCTGCGGGTGCGATTCCTGTATTGGTTGGTTGGGCGGCAGTTACTAATAGTTTGAGTCTTGAAGCTTGGATCTTATTTACGATCGTCTTTCTCTGGACTCCGCCGCATTTTTGGGCATTGTCGTTAATGATTAAAGATGATTACGCCAAGGTCGGTATTCCGATGTTACCTGTAGTCGTCGGCGAAGCTGCCACTGCCAAACAAATCTGGATTTATACCTTATTACTAGTACCAACAACGCTATTGCTGGTATATCCATTGGGAGCTGCTGGCATCGTGTATGCTATCTCAGCTAGTGGTTTGGGCGGATTGTTTATCTATGAAGCTTGGAAATTGCTTCAAGCTCCTACCGAAAAAACTCCTGCTAAATCGATGTTTAAGTATTCGATCTTATACATGATGTTATTGTGTACGGCGATCGTCATCGACAGTTTACCTCAAACCCAATCCGCGATCGCATTGCTAATTAAATAAGTAGGCATCTGTAATAACCCAAGTTGCTAGTTATGAGTTATTGGTGAAGTTATGGGATAGAGAGTGGAGTTTGCGGGGGATTTGGATCTAGAAATGAAGCCCAGGCAACTTGTGTACACACATTAGCTCAGCAGGGGTCTGGGGGTCGTAACCCACAGCTCTAGGTCTTCCTAACACCAGAGAATCCACCATTTTACTACTCCTTAACCCATGATTGCAGCCTTTCCAGGCGGAGAAACTGACGCTATATAGGAAAATTTAGCGATCGAGAGCGCAATATTTAGGTGAAAATTGAGGGTAAGAACAGCGATATTAAATGTAGGGATAATCGATCGTCGCCCCTACCCTCTAGTATTTCAACTAAACGTGAGTGAGTCAGCATCCATTGAGAATTTACTTCTACAAGGTTAATGCGCCATACGGCTGCTTTTCCAATTTCTCGCCACACTCCATTCAGATGCCGCCAAAAACGGCAAATGAGTCAGTTAGCAAGCATTGGGCAACAGTAGAACATTACTATCAAGCGCACAAATTTTGTGGCACTAAATTTGAGTATCTAATGACGCAAATTCAAGCCGCACCTACACCAGAACAGGCGGCACAAATTGGCCGTAGCTGCCAAGAGTGCTATCATCCCGATTGGAATTTGCGCAAATGTGAAATCATGTATCGTGCCATCTGGCAAAAATTTAGCTCTCATTTAGATATTCAGCAGGTTTTACTCGCTACCTTAGATGCCGAAATCATTGAAGATTCGCCAGTAGATTACTTCTGGGGCTGTGGTACCGATCGAACTGGTCAAAATCATCTCGGCCAAATTTTGATGCGAGTTAGAGCCGATCTGCAAGCTAGGAATGCGGAAAGAACAGTCATGCCGGATGGGTAATCCTAACTGTTCGAGCAGTATTACAAGAGTAAATAAGCTCCGTCAGAAGAGCCGCGAATCGCTACCTTCTGCCTTTTGGGTTAATTCCAGCGATTTTATCCACTGCGAGGGGATCACAGATACTTGTTCTTCCAAACCATCCGTGCGCGTGTACCACCATGCCCAAGCAATCAATACCGCTTGGAGTGGCAATCTTCCCCACCGCAATGCTGAGGAATCTGGAATGTTTGGCAGATCGATTTCATTTATTGCCATGTTGATATTTGCGGGGAAAACGGCAATAAACAGCAACAATAAGCCCCAAGCAGCAGCTTGACTAACTGGCGGTACCAAAATCCCAATGCCACCTAAAATTTCAAAAAATCCGCTGATATAGACTAACTCCAGATGGTAAGGCAGATAATTGGGCACGATCTTGACAAAGGGATCGGGTACGACAAAGTGGATGATTCCCACCACAATGATGCAGATTGCTAAAATTACTCGCAGTTGTTCCTTGCGAGTAGTGGCAATTAATCTATCGGCTTGAGGTGCTTCAGGATTCATGGAGCTTAGCTGTTGGAATTCCCAGCAGTTGGATGAGTATTAGTGTCTATCGTAGAGTCGATCGCTATTTTGCCTCATCCTCATTTAGGCTGAGATTTGGCGACTTACGCGCGATTGTAAATAAAAAAAGAGGCGATCGAAATTCGATCGCCTCTTAGCTAAAAACTTAAATTGAGACTAAGGACTACATCATACCCATACCGCCCATACCACCCATACCACCCATACCGCCCATGCCGCCCATGCCGCCCATGCCGCCCATATCGGGTGCAGCAGACTTAGGTTCGGGCTTCTCGACGACGAGAGCTTCGGTCGTCAGGACTAAACCTGCAATCGAAACCGCATTTTGTAAGGACGAGCGGACGACTTTAGCCGGATCGACAATCCCCGCAGCCAGTAAGTCTTCAAAGACATTAGTCGCAGCGTTGTAACCGATATTATCGGCAGCAGCACGGACTTGTTCGACAACTACCGAGCCTTCTACCCCAGCATTATTGGCGATTTGACGCAAAGGTGCTTCGAGAGCTTTGGCAATAATCTCCGCACCGATTTTTTCCTCGGCATTAGCCAGACTAGCTTTGAATTGGGTCACTTTGTCAGAGAGGTGGATCAATGTAGTACCGCCACCAGCAACGATGCCTTCTTCTACGGCTGCTTTAGTAGCATTGAGGGCGTCTTCGATCCGCAGTTTGCGATCTTTGAGTTCGGTTTCGGTTGCCGCACCGACTTTAATTACCGCAACACCACCAGCTAATTTGGCAATCCGTTCTTGAAGTTTTTCGGTATCGTAAGCTGAATCTGTCTCAGCGAGTTGTTGCTTGAGTTGCGCGATGCGTTTTTGGAGATCGCCACTATTGCTATTGTTAGAAACGATCGTGGTGTTTTCTTTATCGATCGTGATTTTAGCGGCATTACCTAGCATTTCGAGACTAGCAGTATCCAAGCTCAGACCGATTTCTTCAGAAATCATCTGTCCGCCAGTGAGAATTGCAATGTCTTGTAACATCGCTTTACGACGATCGCCGAAGCTGGGAGCTTTAATCGCAGCAACGCTGAGAACGCCACGCGCTTTATTGACTACTAAAGTCGCTAGAGCTTCGCCTTCAAGGTCTTCAGCAATGATTAATAGGGGTTTACCCGCGCGGGCAACTTTTTCAAGAATGGGAACTAAATCTTGAATCGAATTGATTTTTTTGTCGGTAATCAGAATCAGCGCATCGTCAAATTCAACCACCATCCGCTCTTGGTCGGTAACCAAGTAAGGAGAGAGATAACCACGATCGATTTGCATCCCTTCGACTACATCCAATTCGGTAGTCAGCGATTTTGATTCTTCGACTGTAATGACGCCATCTTTGGTTACTTTGTCCATGGCAGCAGAAATCATCTCGCCGACTTCTGGATCGTTACCAGCCGAGACACTAGCCACCTGAGCGATGCCTTTACCTTCGACGGGTTTGGCTAGCTTGGCAATTTCTGCAACCAACATGGCGACAGTTTTGTCCATCCCGCGCTTGATCCCCATCGGATTGCTACCAGCAGCAACGTTTTTAAGACCTTCGCGAATCATTTCTTGCGCTAAGACGGTTGCTGTAGTGGTACCATCTCCAGCCAAATCTTTAGTTTTGGAAGCAACTTCCTGAATTAGTCTTGCCCCAGTATTTTCGAGAGGATCGGTCAATTCGATTTCTTTGGCGACGGTAATTCCATCGTTAACGATCTGCGGTGCGCCAAATTTCTTCTCTAACAGGACGTTACGTCCTTTGGGGCCTAGAGTAATCTTGACCGCATCAGCCAAGGCGTTGACACCCCGTTCGAGCGCGCGACGGGATTCTTCGTTAAACGCTATGATTTTTGCCATATTATTTTATTTTAATCATCTCTTCCAAAATTTAGCACTCTATGAGGAGGAGTGCTAAGTAAATTTCCAGCGATCTGTGTGCGGTTTCCCGAACTCTAGGCTTCAGGTTTTGGGGTGTAGGCTTTGGGTTTTAGGCTCAAGTACTGGGCAGTGTTGCTGCTTTGCTGATAAGCAAAGGACGCTCGGCATCTTACCCATTATCCACCCACCCCTGCTCTCCAATCCCCAGTCAATAAAAAACCCCTAAGTATAGTCGATCGATCTGGTATGACCGCCAACACTTAGGGATGATTGATTTGGGAGGTAACTTCAGTTGTGGAAGTTAGACCAAAAAAATCAAAAGTTGAACACACAAACACTCTGTATTTCAAATTTAACCGATCGAATGTCTAGTTAATAACTAGAAAAGTATGCAAAAAGTAGGTTAGAAGGTACGATCGCTATAATCAAGAAGTCTCAAATCGCACTTTAAGTATGGATGCCGATCGAGCTATCGCAATTATTGAAATAGTTTTGGCTCCCAAATCCTTAAATCCGGTTCAGGTTCAAATTGTCCGTGGCGCGCTCGCGGGTGAGAGCTATCAACAAATTGCTAAGGCGGCTAAAGCTAGTTCGGATAAAACTGTAAAAGCGGACGCGGCGGCACCGACTGCTAGCAGAACCTCGAAACGTTCTGGCGGAAGATATCAGACCGGATATATTCGGGAGACTGGTGCTCAGCTATGGCAGTCTTTGAGTCAAAAATTGGGTCAAAAAGTTACCAAAAAGAATTTGGCAGCAGCACTATTTTGGTATGCAAAGCAGCCGGAATTTAAGCTGGCTGAAAATAGTACCGTCCTCACCAAGACGACTACTGGCCGAGTTGAGGCAACCGCCAGCAGTATCGATCGAGAAACTGGAAGTCAATCTAGCCCCGATCGTGCCGATGACCGAACGACGAGACTTCGACTCAGCTACAGTGGCGAACTCAATGCGCCAGAGCATTTTTATGGGCGCACTGAGGAGTTGGTAACATTGACTCAATGGTGTCTTTACGACAATTGTCGGCTGATTTTTTTAGTCGGGATGGGCGGGATGGGCAAGACTACGCTGGTAAACGAGATCGCTCGTCAACTGAGTGGCTACTTTCAGTCGATCGTGTGGCGATCTTTGCTCAATCTGCCGCCAATTAAGGAACTTTGTACCGAGCTGCTTCAATGTCTGAGTCAGCAGCCGCTCCTGAATTTGCCAGACTCTTTAGACGAACAAATTGAGTTATTAATCGCGGGTCTCAAAAAAAATCGTTGTTTAATAGTCTTGGATAATGTCGAATCAATCCTGGCAGGACAAGTCGAATCCGGTCAATATTTGCCCGGTTATGAAGGTTACGATCGATTACTTAAAGCCATCGGCGAACTCTCCCACCAAAGTTGTGCGATCCTAACCAGTCGGGAAAAACCACATACGATCGCTAGGTTACAAATTGTCAATCCCCAGTCGGTGCGCTCGATGACCGTTAATGGCATGACATTGGCAGCCGGACATCAATTGCTTCAAGCTTATGGTTGTCCGCAATTACCAGAACCGATCTGGCAAGAAGTACACGCTCATTATGCTGGCAATCCTCTCGCTCTCAAAATCGCTGCTATTACCGCCGTCGAACTTACTGGTGGTGGCGAAAAAGTGTTGGAACTCTATCCACTGATGAAACAAGGTTACCTTCAGTTTCGAGACATCGACGATATTCTCTATCGTCAATTCGAGCGACTTTCGGAGACGGAACAGCAACTAGTATACTGGTTGGCGATCGAGCGCGAACCCGTGACTGGGGCAGAATTACGCTCGAATTCGATCCTAAATACCAAGATGCCGGGAGAGATTATTAATGCGCTCCAGTCGTTATCGCGTCGTTGTATTACGGTCTATGAAGATCGAAATTGGTCGATTCAGCCAGTGATGACTACTTATGTGACTAGTCGATCGATCGATCGATTTGTAGGCGAACTCTTACCACCAGATCCGACCGAGCCACCTGTAATGGATCTCCTGCACCAATTTTGTCATCTCAATACATACGCAATTATTAAGGCGCAAGCTAAAGATTATCTCCGCATCGCCCAGATTCAATCGATCTTGCGCCCGATTGTCGATCGATTACTCGATATTTGGCCGAGTCGAGCCGCTCTGGAAAATCGCCTGGGGCAGATTTTAAATCTATGGCGCACTCTAGACCCGATTCCCCCTGGCTATCTGGCCGGAAATATCCTTAACTTAGCGATCGAATTAGCGACCGATCGATTTGCTAGAGATGGCACCCATCGTCTAGATGGGACACACAGTAATTGTTACGGCCAGACACCCACACTCAAAAACTTAGACTGCTCCTTGTTGCCAATTCGATCGGCTTATCTCGCCGATGTCAATCTCCATCAGGTCGATTTTACCGCAGCGATCTTCGATCGTTGTGTGTTTACTCAGGCATTTGGGGGAATTTTTATGGCAATCTACCATCCGGCTGGCGAGTTACTAGCCACTGGCGATACCAATGGGGATGTTTCGCTATGGCAGATTGCTGACGGCCAAAGGGTAGCAATTTTTCAAGGCCACAGTAATTGGACTCGCGCCTTAGCTTTTAGCTGTGATGGTAAAATTTTGGCCAGTGCTAGTGAGGATCGCACGGTTAGATTGTGGGATGTTCAAACCAATCGGCAGATAGCAACAATCGGGCCACATACTCACACTTTTCGGGGAATGAAGTTTAGTCGCGATGGCCGCCAATTGGCGATCGGTTGCGATGATTGTCAGATTCGGATCTACAATCTGCCTGGATTGCTGGCAGATCCAACAGCCACTAATGTAGATCGTCATTGCCATCAATTATTACCGAGACATAGCAATTGGGTATTTTCGGTCGCCTACAGTCCCGATGAGAGCCGACTGGCGAGTGCTAGTGCTGACGGTACCGTGAGGATTTGGGATCTGGCAACTGGTGAGTGCTTGCAGACTCTCCCCCACGAACACTGGGCGATTCGGACGCTGTTTGCTCCAGACGGTCGATACTTGGTTGTCAGTGGCATGTCACCAACTATCTATGTTTGGGATACGATTTCGGGAGAGCCGATCGCTACTTTAAACGGACATCGAGATTGGATTTGGTCGATTGAAATGAGTGCTGATGGTCGCACGCTCTTTAGTACTGGTGAAGATCGGACGATCCGCGTGTGGGATCTCAACACAGGCGATTGTCAGACTGTCTTGCGCGGTCATCAACAACGAATTTGGAGTATTTCGCTCTCGCCGGACGGACGGCATCTAGTCAGCGGTAGCGAGGATCGGTCGATCGAGATTTGGGATCTTCAGTCCGGGAAATGTGTCAAAACTATTAATGGTTACAGTAACTCGATTAAAGCGATCGCCTTCGTACCCGCTCGAGATTGGTTGGCTAGCTGTCATCGCGATTGCACGATTCGGCTGTGGAATCTGCAACACCTGGTTTGCATTCAGACCTTAACCGGACATACCGATGCCGTGCTGACGATCGCCATTAGTCCCGATGGTCGCTATTTGGCTAGTAGTAGCCTCGATCGCACGATTAGACTTTGGGATTTACAAAATCTGACCTGTTGCCACACGATCGAGACTTTGGCAGAAGGCGTCTGTACGCTAGCATTTAGCCCCGATGGTTGTCAGTTAATTGCTGGTAATTATCAAGCCGAGTTACAGATTTGGGATCTCACCATCGAAGATCGCCACGGCTCGACGGCAGCTCATCCTCGCGCCCGGATCGGTCACCCCAAAAGGATCGAAGCAGTTGCAGTTTGTCAGGTAAATCGCACGATCGCGACTGCGTGTGAAAATAACATTAGGATTTGGGATCTCCAGACAGGCGAATGTTTGCACACCATCATCGCCCACTATCTCAACATTCTAACTGTGGCTTTTAGCCCCGACGGACGATACCTAGCTACTGGCGGTATGGACAAAACATTAAAAGTTTGGGATACCAGTAATTTGGAGTGCCTACACACTCTAAATATGCACCAGAGCTGGATTACAACTGTGGCCTTTAGTCCGACGCCAATCGTCTCACCCACATCGAGCGATTATCACTTAATCGTCGGTAGTGGCGATCGATTGATGACCCGCTGGAATATTACCACAGGCGAATGTCTCCAAACCTACACCGGACACACCAACTGGGTTTGGTCGCTCGCTTACAGTCCCGACGGCTTGACAATCGCCAGCGCGGGAGAAGACGAAACAATCAAAATCTGGGATGTCAGTGGCGAGCGATCTCCCCACACGCTCCGGCTCCAACGTCCATATGAAGATACTATTATTACCGGAGCCACCGGATTGCCGATCGGACAAAGACAGACACTGAAATTGTTAGGCGCGATCGACGATTAGGACGGAGACGGGGAGTAGATGGGTGAGGGAACGCAATTCAAAACCTAATCCCCGATTCACCATGCACTATGCACTATTCCCTATTCCCTATTCCCTATTCCCTATTCCCTATTCCCTATTCCCTATCACTATTGCCTAGCCTCTGCCTTTATTATGCTAAAATAGCAAAGTTGTTAAGCCACGCACCGTCTTTGATTAACGTATCTGAAATCGATACTCTGGCCCAGGAACTAGCTACGATTCAACAGACTGGCTCCAAGAAAATTGCACTATTGGGTTCTCGGCACGTCCCGATTACCCACCAACATCTAATCGAGATGATGAGCTATGCTCTGGTATTGTCTGGCAATCGTTTGATTACCTCTGGTGCCACGGGCACAAACTCTGCGGCTATTCGGGGAGCTATTCGAGCCGATCGAGACATGCTGACGGTAATCTTACCCCAAAGTCTCGCTCGTCAACCGAGAGAATCTCAAGAGCAGTTGCAGAACGTCATGCACCTGGTAGAAAATCCTGGTAACGACTCACTCTCGCTCGGCGAAGCCAGCGCGTTGTGCAATCAGGAAATTGTTTCTCGCTGTCAGCAGTTGATCTGTTTTGCTTTCCACGATAGTGACACTTTGCTCCAAACCTGCCACGAGGCAGAAGAACAACGTAAAGTTGTAACTCTATTTTATTTCGACTAACCTATTTTCCCCAACCTACATGAGTCGGTTGGGCGATCTAATTGGGGTTTAGTTGCCCCACTTTTACAGACGAATTCTGATGAAGATGCGGTTTACTCCCTACTTATTTTGTAATCAAACTTAGATTCCCAGCCGCAAACAACCGTTTTATGAATTTCGCCAATCTCTCAACCCCAACAATTTTACTCGGATCGATCGCGGCTGCGGCATTTCTAGTTTACTTTCCCTATTTAGTAGTTGCTGTCACCCGCTTTCAAGTCGGGTTCGATATCTCAGCTCCGCGTGCTGCATTCGATAAAATGCCAGACTACGGCAAACGAGCAACTTGGGCACATCAAAATTCTTGGGAAGCATTTATACTGTATAGTGCAGCAGCACTAATGGCATATATCACCCAGCAAAATTCACCGACAGTAGTAAATTGCGCGATCGGCTTTACAGTAGCGCGGTTATTTTATTCAATATTTTATATCATCAATTTTCCGATCGGTCGATCGTTAATGTTCGGCGTCGGCTCCGTGGCAATTTTTACACTCATGTCTATGAGTATCACCAGTACAATGAATTAGGTTTTAGGCGTTAGGCATTAGGCATTAGGTAATTTGTTTGAGATAATATTGAGATAACAATGAGATGCTAATTAAGATTTTCCCTAAAGCCTAAAGCCTAAAGCTTAAAATACTGGAAACCTTACTAAGTACAAAATATGGCTTCTACCTTTTCTTTTGATATTGTCAGCGATTTCGATCGGCAAGAATTAGTAAATGCTCTCGATCAAACCAATCGCGAGATCGGCAGTCGTTACGATCTCAAAGATACGCAGACTACTGTCGAACTTGCTGACGAAAAAATCACAGTGAATACAGCGAGTGAAATGACTCTCGATGCCGTCCATGATATGCTTCAGAGCAAAGCACTCAAACGCAATCTTTCGTTGAAAATTTTTGACTACGGTAAAATTGAGTCATCGAGTGGCAATCGGATTCGTCAAGAAATCACGCTCAAAAAAGGTATCAGTCAAGATATTGCCAAACAGATTTCCAAGCTAATTCGGGATGAATTTAAAAAAGTTCAACCGTCAATTCAAGGCGATGTCGTCCGCGTTACTGCCAAGGATAAAGATGAATTGCAAGCCGTAATGCAGCGGCTCAAACAAGAAGATTTACCTGTGGCTTTGCAATTTACTAATTATCGCTAAATTAATCGATCGTCGATTGTTAGGCTATTAAGGCAGGGGTTGGCTTGATGCAATCAAGCCAACCCTCTGTTTTTGTTGAAATTGGTGTTTTATCGCTCTACAAAGTATGAATAGTTGCCCCAATTTAAAAAACAATCCTCCAAGATGGATCGATTGACTCCATCTACAGCAAGATTTTTACAATCTGCAATCTGCAATCCACAATGGTATTAATTTTTAGCTAGGAAGACAAACTCGATCGCTTGTCGCTTTAAAATAAAAATCTGGACTTTCTGCCAAAACCGTCGTGATAAATCTCCAACCCGTCGATCGTCATCAAAGTTTAACCGTCAATTCACCTGCGGATGTATCGCTTCAGGGCACATTGCAAATTCCGGGTGATAAATCGATTTCCCATCGCGCCTTGATGCTGGGAGCCTTGGCTGAGGGAGAGACGACAATTCGGGGATTATTGTTGGGCGAAGATCCTCGAAGTACGGCGGCGTGTTTTACCGCAATGGGGGCACAGATTTCGGAGTTAAATACCGAGTTGGTGACGGTGACGGGGATTGGTTTGGGACAGCTTCAGGAGCCTGTAAGTATCCTCGATGCTGGCAATTCGGGGACGACAATGCGGCTGATGTTGGGAATTTTGGCTTCTCATCCCGATCGATTTTTTACCGTTACAGGCGATGATTCATTACGATCGCGTCCGATGTCCCGCGTCGTCAATCCCCTCACGGAGATGGGATCGCAGATTTGGGGACGCCGAAATAATTCGCTCGCACCGCTGGCTGTGCGCGGACGAGAATTACAACCGATTCAATATCATTCGCCGATCGCCTCAGCTCAGGTTAAGTCAGCCATTTTACTCGCTGGATTGATGACTTACGGGCGCACCACGGTCACCGAACCAGCCTTATCGCGGGATCACTCCGAACGGATGTTACGTGCGTTTGGGGCGCACATAGAAGTCGATCCAGAGACGAATAGTGCGACGGTGACGGGTTATCCCACGCTCGTAGGACAACAAGTGATTGTCCCTGGAGATATTAGCTCCGCAGCCTTTTGGTTAGTTGCTGGCGCGATCGTGCCCGGTTCGGAGTTGTATATTGAAAATGTCGGTGTCAACCCGACCCGCACGGGAATTTTGGTCGCTTTAGAATTAATGGGTGCCGATATTACCCTCGAAAATCAGCGTGAAGTTGCAGGCGAACCCGTGGCAGATTTGCGAGTCAAACATAGTAATTTAAAAGCTTGTGAAATTAGCGGCGATCTTATCCCCAGACTGATCGATGAGATTCCGATTTTAGCTGTAGCAGCAGTATTTGCTAAAGGCACGACCATAATTAAAGATGCCGCAGAATTGCGCGTCAAAGAAAGCGACAGGTTGCAAGTAATGGCCGCTGCCTTAACTAAAATGGGCGCGAACATTACCGAATTACCAGATGGTTTAGAAATTACTGGCGGCGGCTCATTAATCGGCGCAGAACTCGATAGTTTTACCGACCACCGGATTGCTATGAGCCTCGCGATCGCGTCTGTAATGGCGAAGGGAAAGACTACGATCGCGCGTGCGGAAGCTGCCTCAATTTCTTATCCAACTTTCTTCGATTCATTACGCAGCATTATCAAGTCATAACATACCAAAAGCTTCTACATAAGCATCGTAATCGGTATCGCTAAAGCAGACAAAACTGACACCCGCAATCGATCTATCTGTCTCCAAATAAGTCTGCACTGTCTCTAGTGCCACCCGCGCCGCTAGATCGATCGGATAACCATAAGCACCACAACTAATCGCCGGAAATGCGATCGTTTGAATCTGATGTAACGTCGCCAGAGCCAGACTTTCGCGATAGCAACTTGCGAGTAATTCTGGTTCGCCACTATTACCGCCACGCCAAACGGGGCCGACGGTATGAATTACATATTTTGCCGTCAATCGATAGGCTGGAGTAATTTTGGCTTTACCAGTTTTACATCCATTAAGTTGCCGACAGGCGGCGAGTAATTCGCCACCAGCAGCGCGATGAATTGCCCCATCGACACCACCACCGCCGAGCAACGAACTATTGGCCGCATTGACGATCGCATCTACCGTTAATTTAGTAATATCGCCCTGAATAATCCCCATGCGTTCTTGAGGGGTTGCGAGTGGTTCTGGTGTCATGGGGATTATGGATTGGGGATTGTGGATTCTGAATCTTGGTCGATAAACTGATTCCTTTAACTACCAACTCTCAGCTAACCTGGTTGTTGAGAAGCTAAGACAGAATTGGCATCGCAAGTGACAGTGCCATTAGAAATCGTTACTAATGGTGGGAAAAAACTGCTCGATTTGCTAATGCAACCATCGGTTTTGACAAAAACTTTAGAGTCCCGCTCGATCGCATATATCACTCCGACAAAACTGCGCAGGTTGTTACTAGTAGGTGTAGCCATAATGATAAAGTTTTTGCGACTAGCAGCACCAAGATCGCTAACTAGCTCTGCTTCAAACTTATAGCCACTATCTGCTGGCATACCACTAAGAGTTGTCGAAATAGCAAAATTTTTGGTCATGTTAGCCGTGAGTAATTCATCCAGTTTGGGCTGCATCACTGATTGGACGTATTTTTGAGCTGCTTTTTCTTGCTTGATTTTGTAGAATTTGCCGCCACCTAAAAATAACGGTAAGATAACAGCTAGCACGATTAATGCCGTAAAAACACCAGAAATACTCAGGCTCACAACGCTCAACCTTTTGGCAGTAGCCGCAGATTTAACCGCGCCCAGATTATCTCCCTCGGCATGTTTAGAATTAACCTGACTGGCATAGATAATTGCCACTATACCCAAAGGCAAAACACCTAACAAAGTCGCTACAATTGCCAGCACCATGTGATTTTCGGGGCAAAATGTTGGGGGCGGATCTTCTCGATCGATCGTGGATGTGGTTTGCCTGACGCTACTAGGCTCGATGTCGGCAATCGGTTCGATCCACACCTTTCCCTCCCAACTGGGTTCTGTCGCGTCGGCTTGCCTACCAAAAACTTTAACTGTCTGTTCTGGAATTTGCAGTTTGCCCAATACCTGTTTGACGACATTAGTCATCTGTTGCTGGTTGGGAACAGATAAGCCCGATAACTCGATTATTATTAGCTCTGGATCGTTGGTTACGGCTGCTACGATCGCTTGAGACTTGAATTTACGATTGAGAGCGGTGGTTATTGTCTCAACATCAAGTTCAGCGGTTGAATCTAAGGACGATGACGGTAGCGGAGTCATGATAGTAGTGGCTCGCGAACGAGTTGGAGAAATACTATCTGTTATTATTCCCAAACAACTGAGATTAACTACCACATCGTAACTGCTCGGCATTTGTCGGACTGAGATCGGCTTCTCGGTAACATTCGCAACTCTACTTAATAATGCTTAATTAATGTTTACTCAATTATTAAAATAAACTGTATTTCGATCGGTGGGGATCGCAAAAGAGTTAAGCTCAGGTTAACAGTTTTAAATATAGTTAGCTGTTAATTAATTCCTCATCTTCTCGGTGCATCTTACTGGATATTAATTAGTTCGACCGATTGAATCGATACATTCACCATACACTCATTAGGGGGTGGCGATCGACATGACTATAAGTACAAAACGGATTTGTAATGTCGGAATTGTGGGGCCGTACTTAGCAGGCAAAACCACATTATTAGAAAGTTTGCTGGCCGTAACGGGAGCGATTTCGCGTAAAGGCAGCGTTAAAGAAGGAAATACGATCGGCGATAGTGTGGCAGAAGCTCGATCGAGGCAGATGAGCATCGAAATTAGCGCGGGCACTACTGTAGTTGAAGACGTTCAGTTTACATTTATCGACTGTCCTGGCTCGATCGAGTTCAGTCAAGAGACATATAATGCACTAATCGGTGTCGATGCGGCAATTGTGGTGTGCGAACCAACGATCGATCGCGTATTAACACTTTCACCTTTATTTAAATTTTTAGACGATTGGGAAATTCCCCATTTAGTTTTCATCAATAAAATCGATAAATCGAATGTTAATTTTATCGATCTTCTCCACTCCCTCAAACAAGTATCGAGTCGTCCGTTAGTCGCACATCAGTATCCGATCGTCGAAGGTGAAAAAGTCCTCGGTTTTATCGATTTGGTCACTGAGCGAGCCTATCATTATCATCCCGGTAGTGCGCCCGATCTCGTGCCATTCCCAAACGAACTTCGCGAAGCAGAACGCGTTGCACGGGCAGAAATGTTAGAAGAACTCGCCAACTTTGACGACCATTTATTAGAAGAATTAATCGCCGAAATTAATCCAGACGAAGAAGAGATCGTGCGCGATCTGCGGATGGAATTGGGGGCAGATACGATCGTCCCTGTCTTCGTCGGCGTCGCCGAACTCGATTACGGCGTGCGTCCGCTGTTAGCCGCACTGTTACGCGAAGCTCCCGAAGCAGAAGTCACCGCCAAACATCGCGGGATCGATCGACACAAAGGCGATGGCGCGGTCGCACAAGTGCTGAAGACGATTTACAGTCAACAAGGCGGTAAGCTCTCTGTGGTGCGGATGTGGCGAGGGAATCTAACTGACGGATCGATCGTCAATGGCATCCGCATTGGCGGCATCTATCGGCTGTTAGGCAGCCAGCAACAGTCCTTGCAATCGGCTAGTGCGGGGGAAATCGTTGCCTTAGGACGACTCGAAGGCATCAAAACAGGTGCGACGATTGGTGATAGTGAGATCGCAGAGTTACCCCAAGCCCAAACTCTCACCCCAGTTTACGCACTAGCGATCGTGCCCAGCAATCGCAATGATGAAGTCAAACTCAGCGGTGCTTTAACCAAACTAGTTGAAGAAGATCCCTCCCTGCACTGGGAACAGCACGGCGACACGCACGAAGTAATTTTGTGGGGACAGGGCGAAATTCACCTGCAAGTAGCGATCGATCGGTTGCGGCGCAAGTACAATCTCCCCATGCAGACGCACCTTCCCCAAGTTGCCTACAAAGAAACCATCCGCAAACCCGTCACGTCGATTCACGGACGCTACAAACATCAGTCTGGGGGACACGGACAATTTGGCGATGTTTTTCTCGATATCCAGCCGCGCCAACGGGGAACGGGTTTCGACTTCAAAGAAACGATTGTCGGTGGTGTCGTTCCCAAACAATATATTCCTGGTGTCGAGACAGGGGTGCGTGAATTTCTCGATCGCGGGCCATTAGGTTTCCCGATCGTCGATGTCGCGGTAACATTGACTAATGGCTCCTACCATAGTGTCGATAGCTCCGAGCAAGCATTTAAAAACGCCGCCCGCTTGGCAATGACAGAAGGGATCTCCAAGTGCGAACCGACATTATTAGAACCGATTCTGGCGATCGAAGTTTCGGCTCCGAGCGAGTTTACCTCTAAAGCATTGCAACTATTAACCGGACGCCGCGCCCAAATTTTGGGTTATGACGCCAAATCTGGCTGGAACGGTTGGGATGTAGTTTCGGCTTATTTACCCCAAGCGGAAATGCACAGTTTTATCGTGGAGTTGCGCTCGCTCACTATGGGGGTGGGTTTCTTTACCTGGCGTTATGAAAGGTTGCAAGAGGTACCCGAAAAGTTAGCCGAACGCGTATTGGCACGGAGTAAGTAATTTATTTCTCGCTCGCTCGATTGCTTGTGGGAAGTGAAGATCTACCGACCCATCCCTATGGGCACCCCTGTCTTGACGTTTTTATTCGGGGGGAACCCCCGAATAAAAACGTCGCTCCGTTCGCGAAGCGTTCCGAAGGAAAGCGTCTCGAAGAGAAGCGTCTGCCTGCACAGAGGAGGGGATTTTTTGGAGATGACATAAGTTTAATAATGGCAGCACTAAGCGTTCCGTAGGAATGGAGAGGCTACACCAACGAGTGCCGCTACACCAAATCTACTCTACGATTTTCCGCG
Organism: Chamaesiphon minutus PCC 6605; assembly: GCF_000317145.1. Lineage (GTDB taxonomy): Bacteria > Cyanobacteriota > Cyanobacteriia > Cyanobacteriales > Chamaesiphonaceae > Chamaesiphon > Chamaesiphon minutus. The sequence continues at coordinate 5,152,336 of NC_019697.1, forward strand.
ATTTATTCATCCTAAACTTAACGCGATCGATCCCAATCCTATCCACAAGAGAAAACTATAGCGAGTCAACCTCAAAGCTTGCTGAATAATATCGGCAGTAATCGGTTGTAAATCGTCACCCAATAGTGGTTTTTCTTGTACTTGTCCCTTGTAGTAATTTATCCCTCCAACTTGCACCCCCAATGCTACGGCATAGGCGCATTCGCTCCAACCAGAATTAGGACTGGGATCTTTAACCGCGTCGCGGAAGCATATTCGCCAGACAGTCAGGGGTTTACCAGAAATCAGGCTCAGCGTAAGTACGCTAAGGCGACAGGGTAGCCAAGTGAGAATGTCTTCGGATTTGGCACTACACCAGCCGATATCGGTGTATGGCTCGCGACGATAGCCGACCATCGAATCTAGAGTGCTGGCGGCTTTGTAGGCCATGGCGAGGGGTACAGCCCCAATTGCGGGGATAAAGGCACCGATGATCGCGTAAAACAGGGGAGCCATCACGCCATCGATCGCGTTTTCGGTGACGGTTTCGAGGATGGCACGGTGGATTTCGGGGATGGTTAATTTATCAGTGTCTCTACCGACGTACATACTAAGTTTCGATCGAGCCAACTCTAGATCTGCACTGGCAATTGCGGTAAGGACATCTTCCGCCGCTCGTCGCAGGCTTCTTCCGGCAAAGCAACTTGCCAAGGCGATCGATCGCACGGCAATACTCAACCACGGGTGGATCGATTCACAGAGATGGATTAGCAGCCAAGTAATTGCTCCCGTACCAAAGATTAATCCCCAGCACAAAACTACCCCCGCCAGACGTCGCAAGTACGGACTCTTGACGTATTTGAGGGTGGTTTGGGTAAATAGATCGATCGTCCATCCCATCACTTGCACGGGATGCAGCCATCCCCAAGGATCGCCGATCAGATAATCTAGATACGCCGCGAGGAGGAGGAAGAGGGTGGATGGGTGGATGGGTGAATGAGTGGATGGGTGGATGGGTGGATGGGGTGGACTGTACCACCGTAGGATGAGTGGATGGGTGGATGGGTAGATGGGGTGGACTGTACCACAGTAGGATGGGTGGATGGGTGGATAGTACCGATCTCCTAATCCTGTCAATCCTTAAATCCTTAAATCCTGATAATTAATTTACTACGGTTCTGCTTTTGCATCGTCTAATTCGATTTTATTTATTTTATCTGGTTTGATTGTTTCTGTTTTATCTTTATCTATTTCGGTTTTATCTGTCTTCTTGTTTTTAACTGCACTCGGGTCGCTAGGGGGAATGCCATCGAGTGAAATTAATGAGTCCATCACAGATTTGACAATCGGTGCGGCGACGTTACTACCGAAGGCTTTTTCTTTACCTTTGGGTTCATCGACTGCGGCAAATACGACGTAACGATGTTGTCCGTCCACAGGTAAAATTCCTACAAAACTGGTAATTTTTTTACCATCTTGTTTGTAGCCGCCGAGCATGGCTTTTTGAGAAGTGCCAGTTTTCCCTGCAATCCGATAGCCAGGAATTTCGGCTCTAGCTCCAGAGCCGTGGGTGACGACAGTTTCCATCATTGCCAAGACAGATCGGGCATTGTGGGAGGAGAAGATCTGTGTGGGTTCGGGGAGAGTATTTTTGTCTTTGCGCACTCCGGCACTATCGTATAACCCTTCTACCACATGCGGAGTTACTAGTTTACCGCCATTGGCCAGACTGCCGATCAATGTCACCAATTGAATGGGAGTGAGTGAAAAGCCCTGCCCGAAGGCTGTATTGGCCGGATAGATCGGGGATGCCACAAACTCGCGCCGACTGCGGATTTCGCCGCGTTCTTCTAAGGGCAGATCGATTCCAGATTTTTGACCCAAACCAATCCGTTGCAGCCAATTATAATAGACGTCGGGTTTGAGCCGTTGCATCATTTTGACCATGCCGACGTTGCTCGAATGTTGGAGAATTTGGGCGATGTCGAGCTTGCCATTACCTTTTTTGTCGGAGTTGCGGATGGTATCCGTACCGACAGTGATGCTGCCATCGTCGATAAAGGTGGATTTTGGCTCGATAACTCCATTTTCTAGGGCAATGGCAACGGCGATCGGTTTGAAGGTCGATCCTGGCTCATAGAGGTCGGAAACAGCCCAATTTCGCAGTAGAGTTGCCGCGCGCTTTTCACCGACGATTTTGCTGTAATTTTGGACGTCTTTACCGTACTGGTTGGGATTGTAAGTTGGTTCGACGACGAGCGATCGCAATGCTCCCGTATCGGCATCCATGACAATTACCGTCCCGCGTAAGGCATTCCATTCTTTCATTTTTTGCTTGAGTGCGGTTCTGGCGGCACGTTGTAGGCGCAAATCGATACTCAGTCGCAGTTGCAAGTCATCGGTATGCAAAAAATCCAAGGTGACGCGATCGGGTAAAATTTCACCTCTAGCAGTCTTAGTTAAGTTGTATGGGACGACCTTGCGCTCTAACAGCGTGGTTTGACTGTATTCTACTCCCGCCTGGGGTTGTCGCTGCCAATCGAGATAGCCCAAGACTTCCGCGAGCATATCATCTTGAGGATAAAATCGCGTATAGTCGAGTTCGCCTTGGACGATCTCGACACCTTCGACTTTGAGTGCTCTAATCCGATTTCTAGTGTCTTCCCGCAGTCCCGATCCGACGAACACTCCCGTCTTGCGCTGTTGAAATTTGGTCGTGAGATCCTGCACCGTGCGTCCGACAATTGGTGCTAGTCGCTGCGCCATATCTGCTGGCGTTACGGCGACAACCAACCCTGTTTTGGAGCCTTTTTTGCGAACTACTTCGGTGAATTTTTCGGGATGGGCAAAGACAGTATAACTAAGTCTGTCGATCGCCACTCGATCGTTCGAGCGATCGACAATCGTCCGGCGCGGGACTACCGATCGCATCGTTACTCGTTGCTGCTCTTTGGCTTTTTCTTGCAACTTGGGGGCTTCGATAATTTGCAACCAAACAAGTCTCGCCAGTAGCATCAATGTCGCCAATCCCCAGGTACTCCAAACGGCGATCGTTCTCGCGATTGTCCGATTCACTTTCACCGTCAAACGGGTCGATTTGTGACGATTGCCACCAATTTGTACTGATTTTTTCCGGTGGATATTACTCATTTAAATATTACATTGGTGATAAAAAGCACAGTAAGATTTATTATTCGATAGTATCTTAACGAAAATGTAACATTTAGATCGATCGAAACGAACAGATCGGTTAGGATCTGGACACGCCAGTTGCTGGCAATTTTAAAATAAGGATCTAAAAAGCTTAGTATAGTATCGAGATCGATTTACTAGTCAGTTTAGAGTATGTTCGAGCGATCGCTATAGCTTATTTTCAGTTGACGATTAGATATTTGCTTTACCAAGCATTTGCTCGATGGTCAACTCAGACAACGGATCTAAGCTATTGTTGATTACAATATCCACAAAACTAGTTGTTACAAATGAAACAGCAAAGTAGTTCAATCGTAACTCTAGCACTAATATTAGCTGCTGGTGGCACTACCCTCAAAACTAATGCCCAAACAGCCGATAATTTCCCCTTACCCACATCGGTGGCAGCGGGAACTAAAGTGCAGATTGATGGTTCTAGTAGCCTGCAAGCTGTCAATCAAGGTCTCAAAGAGCGATTCCAAAAGCAATTCCCCGGTACGGATGTGACCTTGCCGATGCAGTATCAGGGCAGCGATAGTGGCATCAAAGCAATTGTCGCAGACAAAGCAGATGTTGCGGGCATCGGTCGTCCACTGACCGCCACCGAAAAAGCACAAGGTGTAGCCGCTAAATCGATCGGTAGCTCCAAAATTGCCATTATTGTCAAAGATAGTAATCCATATAATGGCAACCTAACGATTAAAGATTTTGCGAAAATTTATCGCGGCGAAGTCACCGATTGGTCGCAATTACCTAGTGCTAAAGGTGCTAAAGGGAAAATCAAAGTAATCGACAGACCAAGTAATAGCGACACTCGGCGTGCATTTGCCAATTATTCAGTTTTCCAAAAAGGTCAACTCAAGACTGGGAGCAACGCTCAAAAATTAGCTGAAGATTCGACTCAAGCAGTCGTCGATAAATTAGGCGATGATGGGATTGGTTACGCACCCGCCGACCAAATCAAGAATATCCCAGGAATTAGAGCCATTACTCTCCATGGCACCCAACCAGATGACCCTAAATATCCATTCTCTCAGCCTTTATCCTACGTTTATAAAAACAAAGGGGCAAAAGTCAGCGAAGGTGCTAAGGCATTTCTGGGCTATGTCAGCGATCCTGCGGGTCAATTAGCCATCAAAGAAGCGATAGCAACCGGAGCTACAGCAGCCGCAGCTACAGGTACGACGCCAACCACGAGTACGACTACTGAAACTACTACAACTACTGCCGGAACTACAGGGGCGACTGGGGCGACTGGTGCAACAGGTGCGACCGATCCAACTGGAACTGCTGGTACGACTGCAACCAGCGGAGCTACCGGAAGTGAAAATTCTGGAACAGTTACTAATACTACTACAACTACTACTAGTAATAATAAAGGTGGCTTTCCGTGGTGGATTCTACCGCTACTTGCTTTAGGTGGCGGACTAATCTGGCTGTTAAGTCGGAAGAAAACCGACGAGACACCAACCTCCGCAGCAGCAGTATCAGAAACGACACCTGCCATCAAACCACTCTATCCACCACCACCATCGCGAACCTCTAGAGGTGATGGTTTATCTGGAGATCTCTCAGGTGATTTGTCCTCAAATTTGGGCTATCGTCCTTCTGGCGACTTAAGATCGGGCGACCTGCGATCGGGCGATTTATCTGGGACGTTGACCCCACCGCCAAGCGTAACGTCCAACACGCCAAATATTAACTTTAATGGTGTAGTCGATACGGTCAAAGATAAAGCCAACGATATCAACCTTGCAGGTGGAGCCGCGCTTGCTGGTGGTGCCGCAGCCGCAGCCGCAATCGGCAAAGGTATTTACGATTCGACCTATGCGTCGGCACAGGATGAAGCAACCAGATCGGGCGATCTCCAACTACCCCAGATTGAAGCTCCCAATATCGACCTCTCCAATCCCCTAGAAGGGTTGAAAGATAAGTCATCCAATCTGATCCCCAATCTAGATATCGACAACCCGATAGAAGGCATTCAGGACAAGGCTGGAGACTTAATTCAAGATGGTAGTGCCGCCGCAACCGCCGCAGGTGGAGCCGCACTGGCTGGCGGAGCTGCATTTGCTGGTGGCATCGGCAACTTCTTCCAAGATCGCGACCATCCCGAATCATCAGATCTGAGTCTAGAAGTACCCGAAAACTTCGCGCAGACTCCAGAACAGATCGCAGCCAAAGCTGCCGATCCGCTGCCCGCAGTCGATGATGTCGATGCTGGCGAAGGGATATTCGATCGAATAGGCGACTTCTTCCAAGATGGTGGTGGAGCCGCTGTTGCCGCAGGTGGAGCCGCCTTAGCTGGTGGAGCTGCCCTAGCAGGTAATCTGGGTAAATCTGTCGGCGACCTCGCTGGAGATCGATCGGATGTCGAAGAGTCAGCCACGCCCGACGCAGCAGATGCGCTCGTAGCACCCGAATTGGCGATCGATAACGATCCGTTTAATTTTAATACCCCCTTAGCTCCCGCCCAGGAAAAACTGGACGATCTACTCGTAGGTGGCAGTGATAACGATCCGTTTGACTTCGGCGAACCATTGGCTCCAGCACTGGACAATGCTAACCAGCAACTCTCTGTTGACAACGATCCATTTGACTTTGGCGATCTGTTGGCTCCAGTACCAGACAATGCTAACCAGCAACTCTCTGTTGACAACGATCTGTTTGACTTTGGCGAGCCGTTGGCTCCAGTGGCAGACAATGCTGACGAGCAACTTCCCGACGCGCTCAACATAGACTTGGATTATCCCTTTGGCGATCTTGCTGAGAACGCTGGCGACTTCTTGGCGAATGGTGGTGCTGCTGTGAGCGCAACCGGAGCCGCAGCCGTCGCTGGGGGTGCCGCATTATTCGGTACCGAAGACAAACCCGAAATCGCTGAATTAAACCTCAATCCAGAGTTGGATACATTCGATCGGGATTTGGAGGCCATTAACCTCGACGATTTGGATGAAGATCCATTTGCTGGTTTATCCGATTTACTCGGTGAAGAAACTGGTGATGTCGGTGAGGAGAAGCCAACACCAGAGCCGAGCGACTTCTTTGGCACGCTCAAAGATAAAGCTAGCGACTTCCTCGCCGATGGGAAAGATCTCGGTGGTGCGGCTCTAGCTGGTGGCGCAGCAGCCACAATTGGTGCGGGACAAGCACTCCAGTCTTTCTTTACCAATAAAGAAACACCCACTGGCGGCACAGACACTTCGGCACCAAATAGCAGCGATCTGTCTGGGAGTCTCTACACCGAAGGTCAAATTACCCTAGTTTCCCCCAGTCCCACCAAAGCTTATGCGCACTGGGAAGTCCCCGTCCGATTGAAACGGCAGTTGCGGGAACAAGGCGGTGAAAAATTGGTAGTTCGTCTCTACGACGTTACCAATACCGATCCGAATGTCGAATTACCGCGTACTTTCCAAGAGTTTGAATGCAGCGATTCCGCTTGGGACTTGGAACTACCTATCAGTCCAGGCGAACATCGTTATCTTGCTGAAATTGGCTATGTAACTGGTGATGGCGGCTGGTTAATGTTGGCACGTTCCGCTCCCTTGTGGGTTCGCTCCGATAACGGCTAGTCATTAGTCCACTAGCTAAAAAAGCAGCAATTACTCGATTGAGTGGTTGCTGCTTTTTTGTGAGCGGGGAGCGGGGCGTTGGAAGTTGGGAGACTGGGGGTGTCCTTTTACCCATTACTCATTACCCATCCACTTATCTACCTCCCATCTTCAGCGATTGCTGCAATCGAAATAGCGTCGCCGTTTGGTAAAGATTGAGGGGAATGAGCGAGATTCCTTCAAGACGAGATTGAACCCAGCCTTCACCCCAGTACCATTCGTGATAACCATCGACACCCTGACTGAGGATCAGCCGCAGACATTGGGAATTGACTCGATCGACTTGACACTTAACAGTCGCGGGGCCGAAACTAGTTTCAAACTGGGTGCCCACAGTTAGCAGATCTTGACTGGAAAACTTCATCTGCTGGGGAAAGAGCCACTTGGTCAGTGCTGGCGGCGATAATAATCGATCGCGAATCATATTAGGTGTAGCTGGCACTTCAATCCGCAATTCACTTCTTTGGAAATTACCGAGCATGATGAGATAAGAATTTTGAGTGTGGATTTTTTAGCCCGCTGCCACGATCGCAAACAATCATCTGGAGTTTTGTGGAATTATCAGCACGGGCTATGTAGTTATATCCTAACGCTAAATTAATTAGTGACTACTAGCTCGCGCCATTCCGTTGGCGAGTTGGCGTTGATAGTCGCAGCCCGACGAACTCCTCAGACTCGATCTCCTATCGGCTAATTTTGGCATATAGCGGTTTATCGATCCCAGAACTTCTGCCCATCTACTAATCTCTAGCCATGAGGTAAGTCCTATGTTTTATCGTCAATTCACTCTACTCGCGATCGCCATATTATTACTATCGCCCAATCCAGTTCGCGCTGAAGAAATTGAGCCAGATTCGTATATATCTGTCGGTAATATTTACATCCAAAACACCAATGATTGGATGATAATTCACACCCCACAAATTCAAATAGTTACGCCTAAATCAACACCCAGATCTGTCGAGCGCGATCGCCAGCGGCGGCGCAATTCGGTCAGCGGACGCCGCCGCACCTTCACGCCGAGTGTGACGCGTAAAAAAATCGATTCAGATTCGCAGACAACTGTAACTACCAATACTTATTCCAGTTCTGGCTCCATAATTCGCCGCAGTACTATTCGCAGTTCGGGTAGCAATGGTTCTCAATCTACTGTCAGCGATCAAAGACAGTCGATTCAATGTAGTGGTGAAGGTAGTTACTCAGTCAGCCAATCTACCTCTACCGTCAACGGACGCACGGTTAGTTCGCGAAATTGGACTAGTTGTGATTAGGGAGCGGGGAGTGGGGAGTGAGTCAGAGGGTGCAAAAATACAAATTAGTCCCGCTAGCCGTACATTTAGATCTTCACTTACCGCGAAAGTCAAGATTTGGTAAATTGGGCATTGCTAATTTGAGTTACGGTCTGCTGTTTGTTCGACACAAAAATTATCTCATTCCCCGCTCCCCGCTCCCCGTTCCCCGCTCTCTTCTCCATCTCTGTCATCCCCCAATCTAGCGAAGCCGTAAATTGAAGCTCGATCGTATTTTTCGCTATAATCAGTGGCTACTGCGATCTACGTTATACATTATGTCTCGCCCCCATCTTGAGTCCGATCCGCTCTCACTTACCAGACGTCCCCGCCGCCTGCGCCGCAATCCTAGCATCCGCAGCCTGGTAAGCGAAACTCAACTGACTGTTGACGATCTGATTTATCCGATGTTTGTTATGGAAGGCGAAAATCAGCGCGTAGAAATTGCCTCCATGCCAGGTTGTTATCGTTATACACTCGATCTGCTGCTTAAAGAAGTTGCGGAGTTATATACATTAGGGATCAAAGCCATCGCCCTGTTCCCTGTCGTCTCCGAATCAAAAAAAGATGACAATGGCACCGAAAGCTACAATCCTGAAGGATTAGCACAGCAAACTGTCACCGCGATTAAAGCCCAAACGCCAGAGACGATCGTCATTACTGATGTCGCGCTCGATCCCTTTACCACTCACGGACACGATGGCGTCATCGACGAAAATGGTGTCATCCTCAACGACGAAACAGTCGCCATCCTGATTAAAATGGCAGTTTCCCAAGCCCAAGCAGGCTGTGACATGGTGGCACCTTCAGACATGATGGACGGACGGATCGGGGCGATTCGCAAGGCGTTAGATGAGAACGGCTTTACCGATGTGGGCATTTTGGCATACTCTGCTAAGTATGCCTCGGCTTATTATGGACCCTTCCGAGATGCCTTAGACTCCGCACCCAAATTTGGCGATAAAAAAACTTACCAAATGGATCCAGCCAACGCTCGCGAAGCTTTGGAGGAAGTCGCACTCGATATTATCGAAGGTGCAGATATAGTTATGGTCAAACCTGCCTTGGCATATTTGGATATCATCCATCAAGTCAAAGCTAACTGCAACGTCCCAGTCGCCGCTTATAATGTCAGTGGAGAATATTCACTAATTAAAGCTGCCGCTCAACTCGGTTGGATCGATGAGAAGAAAATCATCATGGAAACTTTGTTGAGTATCAAGCGCGCTGGTGCAGATTTAATTCTCACCTATTTTGCCAAAGAGGTCGCTTTAATTTTGCATAATAAATAGTGGTAGCGATCGGCTGGTAAGTTTCCAGTTGCGGCTTATAATGTCAGTAGGGAATATTCACTGATTAAAGCTGCCGCCTAACTTGGCTGGAGCGACAAACGGAAAATCATTATCGAAACTCTGCCAAGGAGCGAGCTGATGCCGATCTCTTCCTCACCTATTTTGCCAGAGATGTCGCATTGATTTTACATAATAAATAATGGTAGCGATGGTTATGGAGACTTTGTTGAGCATCGAACGTGCGTGTGCCGATTTCATCCCGACTTATTTTGCCAAAGATGGCACGTTAATTTTGCATAATAAGAATAAGTAGGCGATCGAGTGTAAAGGATCTTCATCTGCCCTCTACAAAACTAGATCTTGTGCGTGCGTCCCGACTTTCGCAAGTTACCGATCGATAAAGTTTGTATTCAACAAGGGCATAATGAAGTAACGATTATCTCGCGGCGCGGTTCGATCGATCGCAAAAGTTCTCTCTAGCTACTCTCTCGATCTGCCAAAACTTCAGCACACCGAACGTTTTGGCAGCTCGCCCCCTTGATTTGCTAAACCGTCGGGTTTCCCGACGAGCGCAGATCGCTATCCAATAGCCACTAACTTAGAATATGGCAGCGACAAATTTTCGAGACTACTACGCGCTCTTAGGGGTAAACAAGAACGCTAGTGCAGATGATATCAAAAAAGCCTATCGGCGACTAGCCCGTAAATATCATCCCGATCTCAACCCAGGAGATAAAACTGCGGAAGCAAAATTTAAAGAGATTACCGAAGCCAATGAAGTGCTTTCGGATGTCGATAAACGCACGCAGTACGACAGGTTCGGTCAATACTGGAAACAATCCGAACAACCTAGAGCTAATAATACTACTCGATCGACCCCTGGCGCGACTCCCGGTACCAATCGAACTGGCGATTTTAACACGGTTGATTTCGGTCAGTACAACAACTTTGATGATTTCGTCAACGAGTTATTAGGTAGGTTTAATAACTCTGGTACTCCAAATCCTGCCGCGAGCAAAGCCGCTAGAGCTGAGAATTTCACATCCAATGTTAGCAGTAATGGCGCGAATAATCTCGGTGGCGATCGCGAAGCCACAATTAGCCTCTCCCTCACCGAAGCTTACAAAGGCGTCCAAAAGAGCTTCAATCTGGGTACGGAAACGATTAAGGTGCGAATTCCAGGCGGTGCTAAAGCCGGAAGTCGGATTAGAGTACGCGGGAAAGGCAATATCAACTCCTCCAACAAACAACGCGGCGACTTATACCTGACTGTAGAATTGCAACCCCATCCCTTCTTCCGATTAGAGGGAGAACAACTCATCTGCGAAGTCCCTGTGACCCCCGACGAGGCCGTTCTAGGTGCCCAAATTGAGATTCCCACCCCAGATGGCATGGTGACGGTTAACGTGCCTGCTGGAGTCCGATCGGGGCAATCTCTGAGACTGCGCGGCAAAGGTTGGGCTAATCCTCGCGGCGAACGTGGCGACCAACTAGCGAAGATTGTAATTGCAACACCTAAGAGTATCAGTGCTGCCGAACGCGAACTGTATGAAAAAATCCGTGCAGCGCGGACCTTCGATCCGCGCAATCATTTCAATCAGGTGATGTTGTAGGGCAGCGGAGCGCAGGAAAGTTAAACCATTTTGGATTGGGGATTGGAGATTGGGAAGGTCTTGCTGTCCGTGAAGTCTGCGGCCCCTAATCGAGAATTTAGGCAAGATCCAGAGGTAAATTTGTGACAAACCACAGGAGATTTTACCTCTGTGCAGTAGTGCCTCCAGGAGATAGTTAAGAGATCGACAGTAACCGAAATAATGAGTATTAGAATCTATGGCAATCGGGAGCTAAAAACCTTGCAGGGGCTGGAAACTAGACCCACATCCGCGCGCGTCCGGCAGGCTTTATTTAACATTTGGCAAGGATCGATCGCCGATTGCCGATGGTTGGATCTTTGTAGCGGGAGTGGAGCGATGGGTGCCGAGGCATTGTGTCGAGACGCCAAAATTGTCGTCGGGATCGAGCGATCGAATTCGGCCTGTCAGATTATCGAGCAAAATTGGGCTAAAGTCGCAGGTCTCGACCAAACATTTCAAATCCTGCGATCGGATGTAGTCACAGGATTGGCACGTCTCGACGGCCAAAAATTCGATCGAATTTATTTCGATCCTCCCTATGCTGGCGAATTATACGATCCAGTCTTAGCCGCGATCGATCGTTATGAATTGCTAGCGGTGAGCGGAGAAATCGCCGTCGAACACAGCCCGAATCCACAGATAAGTAGTAACTTACCCACATCTTTACCGACACTCGAACTCTGTCGTCGCAAAGATTATGGCAATACCGCTGTGTCGTTTTATCAGCTTAAGTAAGGTGGAGGGGGAGAGTGGCAGAGGGGGAGAGTGGGAGAGCCTAAAACCTAAAGCCTAAAGCCTAACACCTAAAGCCTATTCCCCATCCCCTATTCCCTATCCCTTACAACCCAATTTGATTGCCGCGCTTGTACTGCATATACGCTGCTGCGAATAAACCGCTGAGGGTGATGAAAACCAAGCCCAGAACGATTCCAGATAGTAACGGTTCGACCACGATCTTAAAACTCCGTAATTAATTAACATAAGTCCCTCTAGCGTATCGGTTTTAGGGCGATCGATGCAAGGTATCGATCGCCGTTAGCAGCAGAGCTTCGATTACTTTGGATTTTTTGTCTCGATTTTGGCGACTTTACCGACACAGCCTGCCATGTAAAACTTTACATTGCGAGAAAAAGCTTAAGATATTTAAGAAATGTATACGAAATCTTAAATTTATGGATACACTATTAAGTGCGCGGACGAGCATCAGTGCGAGACCTGTGTTTTTTTAAAATCTTCAATTTATATCAATCTTATAGCAGGCACGTCTTGGATATCCGACTACCAAAACTCAGACAAACATCGTGGCAACAGATTGGGTGGCCGATCCTGACATGCTTGACGATCTGTTTGGTGGCGATCGTCGGTTGGCACTCGCTCCGAGAATCCAATCCCTATACTACCAGTGTATTGGCAAAAACGGGCGATCCAACCTTGGGACATGCCATCTTTCAGATCAATTGCAGCGGTTGCCACGGACTCGATGCCAGTGGCCGCGTAGGCCCCAGTCTACGCGACATCTCCAAGCGGAAATCTCCGCACAGCCTGATCGAACAAGTCACTAGTGGCAATACACCTCCGATGCCCCAATTTCAGCCCAATCCTCAAGAGATGGCCGATCTGCTTAGTTATTTGGAGACACTTTAGGGAATTGAGAACCGATCTTCGCTCGGAGCGATTTTTAATATGGATATTTACTTGTTGTATATCGATGGACGATCGACCGCCCAACCAAATTTTCAGTTGATGAACGTCTGGTAGCTAATGATATCGAACGTTACTGGATCTGATGATTCACCAAATAGGAGATTGTTAAAATCCTTGGTAGGTGGCAATTGATGAATTGATTCTATCGAGGGTTTTAGCGATCGGCTAATAATAAAAATAGCCCTCCAGGCAATGCTAGAAGACTGTAGTTTTTCAGAGAGAGGTAAGTAGATGGGCGTAATTAAATATAAGATATCGCGTAGGGTGGGCACTGCCCACCAGCTAGGTTTCAGGCAAAATCTATTTTACAAATAATTGCGCCTACCTACTTAATTATCAACTATCAATTATCAATTATCAATTCATTAAAGGCCAATCAAACGTAAGAAATTTTGGAAAACATCGTTATTAGCGACGATAAAGTAGGCAATAACAGCACCACCAATGCCACCAATTAAGAAACCCGTCGCATAAGTATTCCAGCCTTGGGTACTAGCAAATACATCAGGAGGATTGGGGACTGTCAATGTGGCGATCGGTGGTGGTGGATTAGTGGCGGCGTAAATGACGATTGCCGCAGCAGAAATAACAACTAGACCGATATCCGACAAGAGTGCGGTAACTGCGCCCAACTCAGAGTAGCGTAATGGGTTAAATTCAAAAAATGGCCCAATCTGCCAATAACCATGAGCCAAACCTACCTCAATCCCTCTTCGCATCGGCGATAAACCCTGACGGTAGGCAGAGAAGTTGTTGACGATCGCTTTAGCAAGTTTGGAACTATTGATGGGTGTTGCTAGGTTACTACCCTGCGGATCGAAATCGGGTAAGACGACCTCATTATTGCGAGGATCGCGGGGATTATTCTTTGACTGATCGATTTTCTCAACAAAAGTGGTCATGGTTGGGCACCGCTACGTCTAAGCTTTGCACTCATATTACGTAATGACAGTCGAAAGATCGTCTAGCTTAGGGTAGATCGCGAAAAATTAAAACTACTCCCAAAGATAGAGGCGATGGCAATCGATCTCTATCGCAGGAGGCGAGCTTGTTTGCTAGAGCGCGATCGTTTTTTACACCGATCCGCTCGATGTCACAGATAGCCAAATAGTATAAATCGATTGCCCGATCGAGCGGAGATCGCTAATCTTCTCTTCATTACAAGGCCGATCGAATCTCCAATTCAACAGTTATCATAGGTCGGTCAATCTGGCTAATTGTAAGATGATTGAATCGATCGACGATCTGATAGTTTTCTTAAAACACTTTCACCGCTCCCTGCTCGTCGCTACGGTCAGGGTGAACGCATCAAAATCGGGTGTAATTCGATCGATCAAAACTAGAATAGCTAACTCAATCGTACTTACTAACTAATTGCACTTATTACAATGCCAATTGAAACTAAAATCAAACATGAGATCCGATTAATTTAATTTAGTGTAGCAGAAAGCTCGACCAACTCATTAGTCAAGCCGAGATTAATTAGTGCAAATAAATTACAAAATAGCTTCTAAAAGTTCAGTTAAATATTCTTCGTCAAGTGTCGCCAAGAATCTCTTACTTCTAACACTTAACTTTCGACTTTTATTTTCACTAATTATGTTAACTGCTATATGTCGTAAAATCGCAAAATTAGCTGGAGCATTATCTTTCCTAATTCGACTATCATCTTCTTTAAAAGCAACATCAAGCACCCAGTGAAGAGAATTTTCTATCGACCAATGACTTCTAATTCCCTCTGCTAATTTTTGAGCATCGCTCTCTAGACTACTGATAAAATAACGAGTTTCTACACTCGTCTTTCCGCCGACAACTCGAACTGATTCTACCATGCCAATACTAGTTAACTTTTTCCATTTTTGCAGTGGATCTATTTGCTCCGCAACATCTGTTATCATTAAATAATTACGAATTTCTTCTCTACCTCTATTCATCTCTCTACTGTTGAAGCTACTCAGGTTGAGGTCTTTTCCCTGAGTTTCAATTGCTTGTTTAAATAGCTGCTTTACTTGTTTGTACAAGGTCGGTTGATTCTTTTTTACAGCAATTACATAATCTGCATCTTTTTCGACGATTTTTTTGACTATTTCTCTTTGACATCCCATTGCGTCGATGGTAACGATACATCCTGCTAAATCCAAGATTTGAATCAGTTCGGGAAGTGCTGTGATTTCATTAGATTTTCCTTCTACCTTCTTTTGACCTAATACTAATCTATTACTTGCAGCCCAGGCACTGACTGTATTAATTACACCTTGACCATTCTTTTCATCTCCTGAGTTTCGAGATTGTTTTCCATCAAAGGCAATTATTTCTCCTGCGGTTATTTTACTTATTCCTTTAATCCAACTCAGGAATGATTTATTAAATTCATCAGGATTAATTTGTGAAAATACTCTAGCAAATGTATCATGAGATGGGATTCCATTCGGTAGTTCTAGGAACTTTTCTAACCATTTTTTCTGGCTATACCATACATTTCTATATCTATCCATCCGTCCGCCCCACATACTACAGCACAAATGGAGATCGTGATGATGTCGATTAGTTTATGTTTTTTTCCACGTTCAATCCTAATGTCTTCTATGTCGTCAAAGTGTTCTGCGATACTATGCTTAGGCTTCAGCTTCATTTTACATGATATTAGTTCCAAATCAACTTAACACAATTAATTAGCTAAAGCTATCGACGGGTATAGATTTCACATCTTTGATGAATCAAATTTACATCTAGTTTCTAAGTGTTTTTAATAATATAAGATTTAAGTGCGTTCACCCTGTCGCTACGGTAAACCCAATTATTTTTCGATCGATCGACTCAATTTCAAAAAGTAACCCAACAAATATAGAGAACCGCACAGAACCGATCGATGGGTATCGGTAGTGGCGATCGCAGCGGTTAATCCAGCAACGAGATCGGGATAGATTTCGATCGATCCAATTTCTGGACAGACAGAGCGTGCTAAATCGGCTAGCAGGTCTAAATCGGCAGAACTATGGTCGGGGACGGGGACTAGATATAATCGATCGCCAGGGCGGAGTAAGGCTTGAAAAATTTCGCGATGTGCTTTGGTCGAGAGCATCCCCATCGTCCAACTAATGGGGGTGTCGAGGGTATCGACATATTCACGTAAAGCAATTGCCGCAGCGGTATTGTGTGCGCCATCGATTAATAATTGAGCACCTTGCCAAGTCGTCCATTGAATTCGTCCCAGCCATTGCGTATTTGCCATGCCAGAAACGATCGCCGCATCGCTAATTTGCCATCCGGCTTGACGCAGTACCTTAATTGTGGCGATCGCGATCGCTGAATTAATCAACTGCATTCGGCCTAATAACGCCAGCGGATAGCAAATCCCGCCAGATTCGACCCACGGCAACGAATCTGCTGTCGATGATGTTGGAGGTGTTCGATCGACTAGGGGCACCTCTACGGCGGGTTCGACCCAGATTGCCGGACAATTTAGAGTAGAGATTCGAGCGGCTACAACTTCAGTTGCCTCTGGGGGTAAGGTACCAATAATTGCTGGACGATCGGGTTTGAGAATGCCTGCTTTTTCGCCCGCAATTTTGGCAAGCGTGTCGCCGAGTTGTTGCCAATGTTCGAGCGAGATCGAGGTAATAACACTCGCGATCGGATCGTCGCAAACATTCGTCGCATCTAGTCTTCCGCCTAAGCCAACTTCAATGACTGCGATATCGACTTGCGACTGAGCAAAGTAGAGCCACATTGCCGCAGTTACAATTTCAAACTGAGTTGGCGTCGGGGAATTAGGATCGATAGCAGCGATGACGGTGTTGAGGATAGTTAGCGCACGCTCGGTACTAATCGGTTCGTTATCGATCCAAATGCGCTCGTTCCAATCTACTAAATGCGGCGATGTATACCGCCCGACTTTATAACCTGCGGCAGTCAGGATGCTCGATAGATAAGCGCAGACAGAGCCTTTGCCATTCGTCCCAGCAACGTGAATTATCGGTACCGACTGATGTGGCCAACCGAGGGCAGCGAGTAATGTTTGAATGCGGCTCAGTCCTAAATTCACCCCAAATTGGTGAAATGGTGCGAGCAGCGTATCGATAGCTGTAGTTGAATCGGTCACCTTGGCAATCGCCATATCTTGTTTTTGTAACACTATCCCTAAATTGGAAATCGATCCTCGTTAGATCGTCTTTAGTCGCTTTCGGTGCTTAGTCATGTCAACCTCGATCCATAGCTCCTGCTAGTAGTCTAGGGTGTAAATCTAGTTACTATTTTGGCGGAAAGCGGGGAGCGGGGAGTTGGGAGATTAGGCAAGAAATGGTGGCTTTATTTCTGCTGTCTCATACTAGTTAGTATAAGTTAACATGTCGCTTGACGCTCTTGCGTTTGGAATCGCTATGTTTGGTCGATTTTGCCAATCGATCGAGATAGATTGTTAAGACATGCAAGGCGGGGTTTACCATCTCAATAGTCGGTTTGGAAAAAAACACTTAATATAATTCGATCGAAAATTATACCTTACACATAACTAAGCAACTTGTCGCTCTATAAAACCCATTGTTTGTATCCATACATTAACTACTGTCGAGCAAATCAATGTATTACAGTGAGCGAGTTAAAGTCGGAATCGCGAGTGACAGATGTCATCAAATCCCGTTCGAGATGGCGATCTCAAGCTCGACGATCGGTGCTTCTACTTAGATAAGATGCCGATTTAAAGTATTTTGTTAAATCGTGAAACTTAGTATCTTATGTGTGGGTACTCTATCAATAGGAGTAAGTTGATTGTGACAAGCCGCAAGGTGTTTATTTCAACTGTCTGTTGAGATCGTCATTAAAAAGCACCTAACAGATACTACCCTAATTATGCTCGATCTGCCGACACAGATTAAAACGTAGACAATATGAAGCGACCTATTGCCACCAACACAGACCAGTTTTCATTCTCTGCTAGAGAACTGTCAAAACAATTAATTCAACATATCCGTGATGGCAAAAGTGGCTACTGGCACTACCAATTTGACAGGTTAGCAGACCGAGAAAGATCGGTGCATTGGAGTGTGGGAACTGCCAACGGTCAAATTCTGTACTCCGGGATTAGACTCTGGTCTTCGCAAATGTTGCTGAGATTGCTCGTGCGGTATGTCGTGCAGACGCACAACCCTGCGGTAAAAGTTCAAATCGATCGACTCGGGCGTCAGGTAGCAGAAGAATCGCTCGAGCCAGCCAAATTAATTTCGATCTTGAAGGAATCGAACATCATCACCGATACTCAACTCAAGCAAGCTCTCAAAATCAAAATTCTCAACGATTTAGATATCTACTTATTAATGGGTAGTGGCTCGGCAAGCTTTGTCGCTGAAAATATCGAACAGCGATTTCCCATAAATGGCTTTAATCCGAGCATCTTGTTAGAAGAAGCCGAACAGCGACACTTGCAGTGGACGCAACTAAGAGAGCATGTACCTTCAATGAAACTTCGTCCGATCCTCAACCAGGAGGCAATGCACAAAGCTAATCTACCCCAGAGCCAGCAACAGCAGATCGAGAGACTAGTCCAATCTGACAAAACACTCTCAGCAATCGCCGAACAGATGGCTAAAGATCATCTCGAAGTCGCTCAGATGTTTGCCAAATTAGTTCGCCTCGGATTTGTCGGTTTCCAACCACATCAGCAGCATACCCGTGCAACTGTGATGGCGATCGATGATTCGCCAGTAATGCTATCGCAATTTCGCAATTGGCTTTCGGCTTTGGGATATTTGGCGATCGCTTGTCAAGACGCCAAAATAGCACTCAAGACAATTATCAAAGTCAAGCCATCAGTTATTTTTATCGATATCAATATGCCAGAGATATCTGGATTCGAGCTGGTCAAGCAAATCCGCCAACATGAGGATCTGCGAGATATTCCCTTGGTGATTTTGACTGGAGAACAAAAGCTCTCTAATAAATGGCGAGCACAGTGGAGCGGGTGCGAATTTTTATCAAAACCACTGACCTCA